>CAIUAY010000159.1 GCA_903897335.1 uncultured Chromatium sp.
CGGCAAGGCAGAATCGGAACTGGGGCAGCGCCAAACCGCTGCGATTGAGGTGGCCAGCACCACTTAAATTCGGGAAAAAACTGTCCTGGACATGGGGTCCACTTTACCAGCCGCCAGGTTGATCCGGCGTGGTTAGTTTTGGCTAATACATGAACGATCATATCCACTGAACGATCACGTCCACTAATTTGCGGCATACTATCGCATCTTAGTGGCGCACGTTTGGAGATGAGTCATGCGATTGAAGTTATGGGGCGCAGTCACGCTATTTGCTAGCGTACTGCTGCTGGTTGTTGGCTGTAACAAACCGGCAGGGTCTATGCCAGGCGCGGGTGCGCAGATGCCTAAGCCACAGGTGTCAGTCATCACGGCAGACTCCCGGACTGTGCCACTGACCCGCGAGCTGGTCGGACGGCTGGCAGCGACCCGCATCGCCCAGGTGCGAGCGCGGGTGGCGGGGATCGTTCTGGATCGAGCCTATACCGAAGGCACCGATGTCAAACAGGGCGCGGTACTGTTTCAGATCGACCCCGCGCAGCTTCAGGCCAAGCTCAATGCGGATGCTGCGGCGCTCGTCAAGGCAGAAGCCGATGCTGTTAACGCGGCACTGACCGCGAAACGCTACGTTGAATTGCGCGACAAAAAGACCATCTCGCAGCAGGATGTCGATACCGCACAGGCTGCCGAACGCACCACCGCCGCCGCCGTTCAACAGGCTCAGGCCAATCTCGACAGCGCCCGGTTGGATCTGAGCTATGCCACGGTTCGTGCGCCGATCGTCGGTCGCGCCGGTCGCGCACTGGTGACGGAAGGAGCGCTGGTCGGTCAGGGCGAGGCGACCCTGATGACCACGGTGGAACAGATCGATCCGATCTATGTCAACTTCAGCCAGTCGGTCGCCGAAGTGTCGCAGTTACAGCGCGAAGCGGCCACGGCACAAGGTGCCAGAACACCAGTATCCAAGGCGAAGGTCGAGGTGCTGCGGCCCGACGGCGAGACCTATCCCGAAACCGGCGCAGTGGATTTCTCTGATCTCGCGGTCGATCCGGGAACCGGCGCGGTCTCTCTGCGCGCTGTCGTTCCCAATCCCCAGCATACCCTCCTGCCGGGGATGTTCGTGACCCTGCGACTGATCATCGGGCAACTGGACAACGCTTTTGTCCTGCCACATGCGGCGGTCTCACGCGACGCCAAAGGTGCCTCGGTAATGGTGCTGGGAGCGGACGGCATGGTCGCTCAGCGGCGCGTTGAGACGCACAGCATGACGCGCACTGACTGGATCGTCACCGGCGAACTGGCATCCGGGGATCAGGTCATCGTTGCCGGCCTGCAAAAGGTGAAACCGGGCGCAGCTGCCGAGATCGCGCCGCCCAAAACACCGGGCGGCGCTGCCGGAACCAAAGGCTAAGGGAATTCACGATGCCACGTTTCTTCATCGACCGTCCGATTTTTGCCTGGGTCATCGCCATCCTCATCACCTTAGGTGGCACTATTGCCATCTTCCAGTTGCCAGTGTCGGCCTATCCACCGATTGCTCCACCGCAGGTCAGCATCAGCACGTCTTATCCTGGTGCCAGCGCGGAAGTGGTCGAGAAAACCGTGACTTCGGTCATCGAGCAGCAGCTCACTGGCGTGGATAACCTGCTCTATTTCGATTCCACCTCACGTTCCAATGGCTCGGCGCAGATCACCCTGACCTTCCAGACCGGCACTGACCCGGACATTGCCCAGGTGCAGGTGCAGAACCGTCTGAGCGTCGCCGAAAGCCGTCTGCCCGAAGAAGTGGTGCGCAACGGCATCACCGTAGATAAAGCCAACAACGATTTTCTGATGGTGGTGGCGCTCAAATCCACTAATCCTGACATCGACAGCCGCGCCCTGGACAATCTGCTTGCCGCGCAGGTGCTCGACGCCATCCGGCGTCTGCCAGGCGTCGGTGGTGCCACCCAGTTTGGCGCAGGCTACGCCATGCGTATCTGGCTGGATGCCGACAAACTGCGCGGCTATGGCTTGAGCGCCGCCCAGGCGCTAAAGGCAGTCCGCGCCCAGAATATCCAGGTTGCTGCCGGTTCCATTGGAGCCGAACCCGCGCTGCCTGGTCAGGGGTTTACCGCCTCGGTGAGTGCCGCCAGCCGCTTCACCAGCGCCGAAGAATTCGGCAACATCATCCTGCGCGCCAATGCCGATGGCAGCCATATCCAGCTCAAGGATGTCGCCCGCATCGGTCTTGGCGCTGAATCTTTTGGCCGCGAAGTGCATCTGGCCGGCGATCCAGTCGCCGGGTTTGCCGTGCAGCTCAGCCCGGAGGCCAATGCGCTCGACGTGGCGGCGGCGGTGCGCGCCAAGATGGATGAGCTGATGCGTTATCTTCCTAATGGCGTGGACTGGCTGACGCCCTACGACAGTACTCAGTTCGTTGAAATTTCGATCCGCGAGGTCATCAAGACGCTCGCCGAGGCGGTAGTGCTGGTGTTTCTGGTGATGCTGGTCTTTCTGCAAAATCTACGCGCCACGCTGATCCCGACGCTGGTGGTGCCGGTCGCCATTACCGGCGCGTTTGCCGGAATGTTTCTGGCGGGCTTCTCGATTAACGTCCTAAGTCTGTTCGGTCTGGTACTGGCGATTGGACTGGTGGTCGATGATGCCATCGTGGTGGTCGAGAACGTCGAGCGACTCATGACCGAGGAGGATCTATCGCCCAAGGAAGCGGCGCGCAAGGCGATGGATCAGATCACCGGCGCAGTCATCGCCATGACCCTGGTGCTGGCAGCCGTGTTCATCCCGATGGCGTTGGTCGGCGGCAGCGTCGGCGTCATCTACCGACAGTTTTCGCTCACCATTGCCATCTCCATGGGGATCTCGGCATTCATGGCGTTGAGCTTTACCCCGGCGCTGTGCGCGACACTGCTGCGCCCGACACACGACCAGCCCAACTGGTTGCTACGTGGCTTCAATACGGGCTACGGCTGGCTGGCCAGAACCTATCTGGCGCGGGTTGGCCAGGCGCTACGCCATGCCCCGCGCTGGATGGTTGCGTTTATCACGCTGGTGGTCGTCGCCGGTTATCTCTATGCCAAACTGCCAACCAGCTTTCTGCCCGAAGAAGACCAGGGTTACGCCTTCGCCGTCATCCAGTTGCCGCAGGGTGCAACCATGCAGCGTACCGGTGCCGTGCTGCGCGAGATGGAAACCATTCTCAAACAGCATCCCGCCGTTGACCGAGTGCTGCATGTGGCCGGATTCAGCTTTTTAGGTCAGGGCGAAAACGTTGGCCTGGGTTTCATCCGGCTCAAGAACTGGGATGAGCGCACTGATCCGAAACTCCAGATCAAGTCATTCATTCAGGCGGCTAATGGCATGTTGCAGTCAGTTCAGGGTGCTCGCATCTTCGTGGTCAACATGCCCACGGTACGCGGGCTTGGACGCTTCGGTGGTTTCGATTTCCGGCTCGAAGACCGCGCCGGACTGGGTCACGAGCAACTGATGCAGGCGCGTAACATCCTGTTGGGCGCGGCGGCTCAGAATCCGGTACTGGCCGGGGTGCGACCCAATCAACTCGAAGACGCACCTGAGGTGCATCTGCACGTCGATCGGCTTCAGGCGCAGTCAATGGGACTTGATCTTGCGGATATCTACACGGCGATCCAGCTCATGTTGGCGCCGGTTTACGCCAATGATTTTAACTATCAGGGACGGGTGCTCAAGGTGCTGTTACAGGCCGATGCCGCCTTTCGCAGCCGCCCAGAAGATCTGGAACGCTATTACATTCCGAGCAGCAAGGGTGGACTGGATGACATGGTGCCACTGAGCAGCGTGGTCACGCCAACCTGGGACAATGCGTCACCGGCAATTGATCACTACAACGGCTATGGAGCCATCCAAGTCAACGGCGGCGCGGCTCCCGGATTGAGTTCCGGTCAGGCGATGGCGGCGATGGCTGCCATCGTCAAGAATGATCTACCAGCCGGTATTGGCTACGAATGGTCTGGCTCATCGCTCCAGGAGATCATCTCCGGCAAACAGGCGCCGATTCTCTTTGCGATCTCGCTGATGGTGGTCTTTCTGGCGCTTGCCGCGCTCTATGAAAGCTGGTCGATCCCGGCGGCAGTGATGCTGGTCGTGCCGCTCGGCGTGCTGGGTGCGCTCAGTTTCACCTGGCTGCGTGGGCTGCCGAACGATGTCTATTTCAATGTCGGACTGATCGCCGTGATCGGTCTCTCGGCCAAGAATGCGATTCTGATCATCGAGTTTGCCAACACACTGCGACAGTCCGGGCATGGTCTGTTGGAGGCCACGCTGGAAGCCTGCCGTCTGCGTCTGCGCCCGATCCTCATGACTTCGATTGCCTTTATCCTCGGCGTCATGCCGCTGGTGCTCTCGACTGGAGCAGGTGCCAACAGCCGTCAGGCCATCGGCACCGGCGTGATGGGCGGGATGCTCGGCGCGACCCTGCTGGGGATCTTGTTCGTTCCGGTATTCTATGTCGTCGTGCGCCGTCTGCTCGGTGACAGATTGGGCGACAAGGCTTTTGAAAAGGAGACATCCGTCAGATGACACCTGAATTCTGGCTCGAACGCTGGCAGCGCGGCGAGACCGGCTGGCACCAGTCTGAAATCAATCGGCATCTGCGTGAATTCTGGCCACAGCTTGGACTGCCGTCAGGGCTTCAGGTGTTGGTGCCGCTGTGCGGCAAGACCCTGGATCTGCTGTGGCTGGCCGGTCAGGGACAGCGGGTGCTGGGAGTTGAAATCAGCCAGATCGCTGTGGAAGAATTTTTCGCTGAGGCCGGACTTGATCCAGTGGTCACGTCTGCCGGGGCATTGCGCCGCTATCAGAGCGATGAACTGACGCTTCTGTGCGGCGATGTCTTCGCGCTCGCCCCGGGACATCTGCGCGAGGTTGGCGCCATCTATGATCGCGGCGCACTGGTTGCCCTGCCGCCAGCGCTGCGCCGGCGTTACGTGGAACACCTCGAAACGCAGGTTCCAGCGACAGTGCCCAGATTGTTGATCACTTTTGACTATGACCAGCAGCAGATGGTCGGTCCACCCTTTGCCGTGCCGGATGACGAGGTTGAACGGCTGTTTGCCGACCGCTACCGGATCACCCGCCTGGCGAGCTTCGATGTCATCGACGACTCGCCAGAGTTCCGCCGCCGGGGACTCATTGCCATCGCCGAGCAGATCTGGCGGCTTGACGCAAAGGCGTGACAGATGTACCGGACACTGGTCGCCATCTGTCTGCTGGTTAGCCTGCTGGGCTGCACGGCGTCTTCCGAGACACCGCAACCCGGCTCGCAAATCAGCCTGCCGCGTCTGGAACCTGCCGATGACAGTCTGCTGGACGCCATCATGCCTGATGGTTATCGTCTGCCGCTGCATCAGTGGTCGGCGGTCGCGCAACCGCAGATCGTGGTGCTGGGACTGCATGGCTTCAATGATTACAGCCATGCGTTCCAACCGCTGGCGCAGGAACTCAGTGTGCACGGCATCACCACCTATGCCGTCGATCAGCGCGGTTTTGGAGCAACGGCGCAGGCGGGACGCTGGTTTGGCGTGCGGTCACTCGTCGAGGATCTGCGCACCCTGACGACCTTGCTGCATCAGCGTCATCCGCAGGCTCGCCTCTACGTGGTTGGTGAGAGCATGGGCGGCGCGGTGGCGCTGCTGGCAGCAGTGCGTCATTCGTTGCCAGTGGCTGGGCTGGTGCTGGTTGCGCCAGCCGTCTGGTCGCGTGACAGCATGCCCTGGTATCAGCGTCTGGCACTCGACACGGTGCCCCGCATCTGGCCGGGTCTCAAACTCAGCAAAGCGGGTATCTACCGCACGCCATCTGACAATGCGGTGATGCTCCAGGCCATGGCCGATGACCCGCTCGCTCTCAAGAAGAGCCGTGTCGATGCGCTGCAAGGAATCACTAATCTGATGGATGCGGCGCGTGTCGCCGCCCCGAAACTGCAATCACCAACCCTGCTGCTCTATGGCGAGCATGATGAGATCATTCCCGCGAACGCCTTCTGCCGGATGCTGGCAGACTTGCCCGAACGCGATGATCTGCGGGTCGTCCTCTACCCTCAGGGCTGGCATATGCTGCCGCGTGACTGTCAGGGCGCACGGGTTCGCGCTGATATTGCCGCTTGGCTGAATGATCAGGCTAGCGCACTGCCTTCCGGTGACGAGACGCCGCTGCACGGAAAACGCATGACAGCATTCTGTTCCAAATCCGCGCCAGCGGAATTCAAGGATCGACCGCCTGTCGGCGTTTCCAACGCACCGCGACAACCTGAGTAGACTTGCAGAGAGCGCATTCCACATCCAGCCGTCGTCAATAGGAGCAGCGATCAATGCCTTTTCTTCGTCTCTATTCCGGTGAACACTTTCAGAAGCAGTGGTCTCTAACGATGGATCGTCTGACGATCGGGCGGGCAGTGGACAACGACATCGTGCTACTCAACACCAGCGTTTCTAAATATCACGTCGTCATCGAAAAGGAAGGCAGTTCCTTCGTCCTGATTGATAATCAGAGTTCCAACGGAGTCTTCATCAACGGCCAGCGGATCGAGCGGCAAACACTCTCGTTCTGGGACGAAATCCAGATCCATCCTTACAAACTGGTCTATATGGCGTTGGCCAAACTGCCCGGAGAAGAAGAAGGGCAGGAGCAGCGCGACATTCTGCGGACACCGAAAGATGAAACCATGATGGTCAGATCGGACGACCTCGTCCGGCTGCTGGATCAGAGGCAAAAGGAACGCGCTAAAGTGGTGTTTCTCTCACATCAGGGAACGAGCGACCAGCATATCCTGGACAAGCCGCACGTCACCCTGGGACGTGCGCGTAGCAGTGATATCCGCTGTGGCGGCTGGTTTGCCCCCGGCGTGGCGGCGACCATTCAGTTGCGGCAGGACGGCCATCACGACCTGGTTCCAGCGCGGCGCGGACGGGTTCTGGTGAATGGCTTGCCGATCCGCGAACCCGTGCGGCTGGCCGAAAATGACCGGATCGAGGTGCAGGGCGTCGTCTTCAGCTACTACATCCGGCCGCTGCGCTGATTTTTCCGAAATGATGTCCGGCTTGGTGTCAGTTGGCTGGATCCTGACGACTGTTAGTCTTGGTGTCGAAATCAACATCATCCCAAAAATCCGCCTGCGGTGCGGTCGCTGTCGGCGGGTTGCCATCATGCACCTGACTCTCGCGGCGCTGTAGATAGGCGTCGCGCAGAAAGGCGTAGGTATCGAGCGCGGAATCCTCCAAAATCTCTCCGGTGGCGAGATATTTGGCGCGTTGATTTACGAGCCGCATGCCGATCAGACCCCAATAAATCCGGTCTTCCCTGATGTTGATCAGTGGATCGGTGACGACATCACCCACCCAGCCCAGGTTATCGCGCATGGTGCTTGGCCCCAGGAAGGGCAGAACGACATAGGCACCCGATTCAAGCCCCCAGTAACCGAGCGTCTGGCCAAAGTCTTCCTTATAGCTGGGAAGTCCGACGTTGGTTGCGACATCGAAAAAGCCCAGTACGCCAACCGTCGAGTTGATAAAGATCCGTCCGATGTCACTGCCAGCACGCGACATCTTGAATTGCAGGACATTGTTGACCGCCGAGGTCACATCATCGATGTTATAAAAGACATTGCTGATCCCCCGCTCGACCGGATCGGGAGTGATTGCCCGATAGCCCTGCGCCAGCGGTTTGATCAGCGCCTTATCCACGTATGAATTGAAGCGATAGATCACCCGATTCATGGGTTCCAGTGGGTCCCGTGGATCGTTTATCCGCTCTGGCGAAGTGGCACAGGCGCTAACGAACAGCGCCGCAACCAGCATCCCCATCCAGCGCCCACGGAATTCCAGTCCGACACCCATCATCGACAGCCTCTATGCCAGCAGAAGAGGGAAATGCTATCACAGCCATGCTTCCAGAAAAGTTGGCATTCACTGCGTCCCCACTTATGCTGTCGTCATGAAAGAAGAAGATCAGATTCCTGATGGCATCGCGCAGCGCTTTCGTGGCTTTCTGCCGGTTGTCGTCGACGTGGAGACGGCGGGCTTCGATGCCCAACGTCATGCTTTACTTGAAATCGCGGCAGTCATCATCCGCATGACGCCTGATGGACGCCTGGAGCCGTCCGCGCCGCTCGCCTGTCACGTGCTGCCATTCGTTGGCTCGGAAATCGATCCACGGGCGCTGGCGTTTAATCGCATCGATCCAGACCATCCCTTCCGTGATGCCATCTCGGAGCAGGATGCGCTCAACCGTATCCTCGCGCCGATCCGCAAAGCCGTAAAGTCCACTGGCTGCAACCGCGCCATTCTGGTTGGACACAATGCCCATTTTGATCTGGGTTTCGTGAAAGCCGCCGTGGAGCGTACCGGGTTCAAGCACAATCCGTTTCATGCGTTCAGCGTCTTCGACACTGTGACGCTCGGCGGGTTGATGTTTGGACAGACCGTGCTGGCCAAAACTGCGAGAGCGGCAGGACTCTACTGGCAAAACAACGAAGCGCATTCAGCTGTCTATGACGCCGAACAGACCGCACGGCTCTTCTGCGCCATCGTCAACCGTTGGAGTGAACTTGATCCGGTGCGTTTCTGGGAGAACTCATGAGCGTGTCAAGTCCCGTGAGATTATAGACCCGCTTTTTGAAGCGTTCGGGGCATGTTTGTTGCCAGTCTTTGAGTGCTTGAATCGGTGCGATGTGTCCCAG
>CAIUAY010000160.1 GCA_903897335.1 uncultured Chromatium sp.
CCCGAACTCAGTCGTGAAACGGTGGCTCGCCGATACTAGTGTGGGGTCTCCCCATGTGAACGTAGGTCACCGCCAGGGCTCTCTCACTAAAACCCTCAACCTTCAACAAGGTCGAGGGTTTTGCTTTTGGGCAGTGCCATTATTATTCATAGGGCGCTACCCTACCGATTGTGGTGCTGGCCATTTCCAAGCAACAGCGTAATTATGGAAACATTGCCGGGTGCTGTTTCAGATAAGGCAGCATGCCCGTGTCCATTTTGGCAACATGCCCGATGATCCAGCTCCGCGCTAGATTGAGAATATCCTTGTCGAATCCTGCCGCAAGCACATCGGGGTGATTGATGCCCTCATCAGTCGCGGCAATTTTCTTGATGTCGTCATTTAGGTTTTTCAGCCGCTCCAGAAGACGCTGATGTTCCATTTTGTGTTCCATGTAGCCGTGATAACCAATCTGTAACTGAACCTGTTCTTCGCGTGAAAAATGCTCGTCCGTATAGTCGATTAACTGCTCGAAAAAGAGCGGAATATGTCTGATCTGATCAGGCGAGCTTAAGGCAAGCTCAATGCAGTTAAAAATACAGAACAGATACTTGTGGTCTTGATCAAGACGTTCGCTGCCAGTGGTTAGTTGTGGTCGCCAAAGAATAGGCATGATTGCGCTCGAAGAAGGATGCCCTGAATGTTTAATGGACTTTTGGCAAAGGTGGTGGTTTCGGTTCCGTCAGGTTCTTGACCGTCGTCGTCTCCTCATGGAGCGCATCATCGGTCTTTTTATTGAGGACGATGATGCTGATGCGCCGGTTGACCGGGTTGTTCGGGTCTGTTTTGTCAAAAGGAACGGTGTCGGCGAATCCCACCACGCGCCCGACCTTGTCTTCCTGCATTCCGCCGACCATCAGTGCGCGCCGCGCAGCATTGGCGCGTTCAGTGGACAGTTCCCAGTTGCTCAGACCGCCACGCGCCAGCGGACGGGCATCGGTATGACCGGTCAGGCTGATCCGGTTGGGCACCTGGTTGATCATGGTGCCAAGCTCCTTAAGGATGTCAGTGGTATAGCTTTTGAGCTGTGCGCTCCCTGAATCAAACATGGAGCGATTTTCTTTATCCACGATTTGAATGCGCAGTCCTTCGGATACGATGTCGATCAGAAGCTGTTCCTTGTAAGGTTGCAGCGTTGGACTGTTCTCGACGGCTTTCTCAAGCTCTTCCTTCAGCTCTTCAAGACGCTCTTTGTCAGCGGCTGCGGTCATTTCTTCGAGCTGCTGCTGATCCAGAGCAGCCGACTGCGGCGATTCAGGCGCCATGTCGACGGCGCCCTCGAAGGCGATCAGGGATGGCGTCGAGCCGGTTCCCTCGCCCTGATTTTGGGATGGCGCGGTACTGGCACCCTCAAATGCCGAGGGATTTTTAAAGTACTGTGAGATGGCGGCTTTCTGTTCCTTGGTGGTCGATCCCAGAATCCACAGCAGCATGAAAAACGCCATCATCGCGGTGGCAAAGTCGGCAAAGGCAATCTTCCAGGCACCACCGTGGTGGCCGCCGCCCTTGAAGATCTTCTTGATGATGATGGGCTGTTTGTTGGTGTCGATGGCCATGCGGGATGACTCCGATTAACTGCCGCCACGCAGATGTTTTTCCAGCTCGCTGAAGCCGGGGCGGAAGTCCGAAGACATAGTTTTGCGACCAAACTCGACCGCGACCTGCGGGCTATAGCCCTGGACATTGGCGAGGATGCATGCCTTGAGGCAGGAGAGGAAACGTGTTTCCTCTGCCGCATAGCCAGTCAGCATGGTTGCGATCGGGCTGACGAAACCATAGGCAATAAGAATGCCGCTGAGGGTTCCGACCAGTGCCGCCGCAACCAGCGTGCCCAGTTCGCTCATTGGGCCACCCAGCGCGCCCATGGTATGCACGATGCCCAGCACGGCAGCGACGATACCGAAAGCCGGCAGGCCGTCACCGACCTGCTGCACGGCATGGGGGACGGCTTCGGCTTCGTGATGGTGGGTACTGATCTCGATATCCATGAGGTTATCCAGCTCGAACGGATTCATGTTGCCACTGATGACAAGCCGCATGTAATCGGAGATGAATTCAACCGCATGGTGATCCTTCATCAGCCTAGGATATTTCTGGAACAGTGCGCTGCTTCCGGGTTCTTCGATGTCCGGCTCGATGCCCATGAGACCTTCCTTGCGCGCCTTGGTGAAGAGTTCGTACATGAAACCCAGCGCATCCAGATAGTCGGCTTTCTTGTATTTGGGGCCGCTGAACAGACTGGGGATGGATTTCAGCGATTTCATGACGACGCTCATGGGATTGGCGATGACAAAACCGCCCGCTGCTGCACCCAGGATGATGACCAGTTCAAAAGGTTGCCAGAGGGCGGCGATGTGACCACCATTCGCGGCGAATCCGCCCAGGACGGCAGCAAAGACAATGATGGCACCAATGATCAGATTCACGCTGTCGAGCCCTTAAAGATAGAAGACTGGTTGCGAAGGTTGAACGTCTTGCTTGTGATGAAGGCGAACAGCGACCAATAATAGCGAATCTGCGCGTGTGTTGCTTGAGCTTGACGTGAACGCCTGGGGGAACCATGACGATTCAGATGGAGGTGCGGCAGTGGGTGTGAACTGGTTGACGGGCGTGACCGACGCGGCCGTGCCGGAAGAGCTTCCGGTACTGGCGCAGACACAGCAGGAATTGCGGCGTTTACTGGCCGATGACGGTGTGCCATTGCGCAGGCTGTCCATGGCGCTGATGGCCGATCCGGCAATGGCTCTGCGGGTGCTGCAACGCGCTAACGCGGTTCCGCACCGTCATTTTCGAACCGACGTGGTGATGATGGAAGACGCGATCCAGATGCTGGGAACGCAGGCAATCCTGCAACTGGACGCAGGCGCGAAGGTCGCGGACATGGCGCTGGATGACGTCCGTCTCGCGTCCTATCGCCGTAGTGCCGGGCGGTCGGTGCTGGCGGCGCTACTGGCGCTGGACTGGGCCGAGCTGGATCGTGATCGTTTTCCTTCTGAAGTCAGTCTTGCGGCGCTGTTGAACAATCTGGGCGAACTCTTTCTGCTTGCACATGGGGATGCGCGGATCAACCGTTATCTGGAGCTGGTCGAGATGAGTCATGTGCTGCCGCATGAGGCCGAATATGTCTCGCTGGGTCAGAGTCTGGAGGATTTGGGTCATCTGCTGGCCGTGCAGTGGGGATTGCCCGAGATGGTGCGCGAGGCCATGCGCGCCCGCAATGCGCGTTATCCACGCACGCTGTGCGTGATGCTGGCTACCCAGATTGCCCGTGATGCCTTCGCGGACTGGCGTCATCCACAGCAGTCGAGCGACCTGCGGCTGGCTGCCGCGTTGCTGAATCTCGATCTATCCGCCTTGATGCAGCGCGTGAACAGCGTGATTGGCGTCTTTAATCGCACGGCCGTTCACAATGATTTGAAACCGCTAAAACTGCTGCCACAGTACTCTAGCCAACGGGCTGATGAGCGAGAAGCACCGCTGCCAGCGGCGTTTTGTCTGGCACCCCGAGCCGATGATTATGCGGCATGCCTGAACGCGCTCAGCACGGATGCGCTGCCGGATCGCGAGGCGGTGCTCGTGACCGTGCTGCGCGGTTTGCATCACGGCCTGGGGCTGAACCGCGTGGTGTTTGCCGTCTACCATCCGATGCAGCGAACCCTGACCGCAGAATTCATGATCGGCACCGATTTTGAGCCATCGTTCAATCGTTTCAGCCTGTCGCTCGACGACTCTGCCGGATTTTTCAGCGCCTTGCTGGATGCGCCAGCCGCAATTTGGCTAGATGAAGGCAATCAGGACGACCTGTTGCCCCGGATACCGCGATCGATCATCGAACTCACGGGAATCACCCATTTTTTTATCATGTCGGTCTGGGTGCATGGCGCACCGCTCGGTGTCATCTATGCCGACCGTCGCAGCGAGAGCTGCCATCTGGATGAGCGCAGCTACACCGCTTTTCGGCGTCTGGTCAGCCAGGCGGCCGAACGCCTGGAGTCGCTAGGCGTGACCTGACCACCTGCGTCATTCAATCGATTCGTCGCGGCGGCGGCGTTGATGCGTGGTTGCAATGGCAAAGCTGACGGCATCCAGCACCTCTTCACGCATGATCTTATATTCGGCATCGCTGAGATGGGATGACAGATCAATGGCATGGCGGACATAACGTGGCGGCAGATAATTTAGCGCGACACAGGCTAGGTCGTCGAAATCGCCGACATCGAATGCATCCCGTTCTTTGATCGCGTCATGGAGGCATTCCATGACCAGCCGTTCATAATAGTTGCCGATACTCGATAGCATGGTCTTCACCCTGTCGACGCAAGCCGATGTCATGAGGAAACAACAAGAGGCGGATGCCGGACAGCGATCTTAACAAGCCAGGGCAGAGATCGCTGCCATAAGTTGGAATTCGCTGAAATCCGGGCTGTTGACCGCTGCGGTATCAATGGCCTGTCTAGACATTTCAGGCTCTCTAGGATTTCAGGTGGCAAGCAAATATCTTTCAAAACAATCAGTTAATTCTAATTTTGGCCGTACACGAAAATCAAAAATGAGGCTGAGCGCGCAAATCGTAAACTTTTGATTTATAAGAAATCATATGTGCCAC
>CAIUAY010000161.1 GCA_903897335.1 uncultured Chromatium sp.
AAATCGTGGATCGCTTCGGCAAGGCAGAATCGGAACTGGGGCAGCGCCAAACCGCTGCGATTGAGGTGGCCAGCACCACTTAAATTCGGGAAAAAACTGTCCTGGACATGGGGTCCACTTTACTCTGGAAGGATCTCGAGGAGATCCAGCGCTTCGCCACGCAGTAGATGTACGACTACAATCATGACCGCCCGAACATGGCCTTGGGCGGCATCACCCCAAAACAGCGGTTAGCCATGGCCGCATCGCTCTACTTTTTTTGAGCGCCCCTAATTCCGAGGGGATGACCGCTAGACGATCTCTGGAACAGCTTTGATCACACGCTTCTTTTCTCAGGGGCGCTTACAAACACTGACCGTGCGAGCGTTGATGCCATGACCAATCTTGCAAGCAAACTCGACAGCACGCCCCGTTTAAGCTACGGCTGGATCGATGCGGTCACCGATGGCCAGTACCGGGTTTCGACAGACATCGGTTGGCTGTCCGCGATCAAGGCCGCAAGCTGTCTGTTGACCCCGGAACCCGGCGACCGGGTGCTGCTCTCATTTGATGAACTGTCATCGATCTATGTGCTGGCGGTGCTGGAGCGCCGCGCTTTGGCGGCCTCGTGCATCGACCTGCCGGGTGATGCGACGATTCGGGCAGGCGGCGATCTGTCGCTTGCCGCCTTGCGCAACCTGACTTGTTCGGCCACACGATTGGCCGTTGCCGCTGAAGAAGGTGACTTCTCGATCATGCGCGCCAGCTTTCTTGGCACGGCGGTCTCGGTGCAGGCTCAGCGCATTAAAAGCGTCTTTGTCACGGCAGATCAGATCTACCGCGATCTGACCCAGCGCATCGGTGAATATTTCCGCGCCACCAGCGAACACGAAGAGATTCACGCGAATTCGTCGCGCAAATTGGTTACCGAAGATCTGTCGATGCAAAGCCGCAACACCATTCTTGTTGCCGAAGAGAACGTCAAGATCGACGGTGAACTAGTGCATCTGGGCTGAGATCATTTCCGCAGCACCGCAAACCAATTCCTGAAAATCTGACCGTCACTTAAAGGAGATCACGCCAATGTTCGCACTCACGATGGGCGCTGGCATGAACATGGCTTTCCCGGATGTCTGTTTGACACCGATTCCTTCGCCGGTCGGTCCTGTTCCTACACCGATTCCTTACCCCAATATCCAGATGTCCGCCGCCACCGCACCGGCGGCCTACACCGTCCTCATGGACTGCACCCCGGCGCTGAACCTGAATTCAACCGGGTTGGTGTCTGCGGGGGATGAACCGGGCATCATGCTGGGCGTCGTGTCGCACCTGGAGGCGGGGCAGACCAAATATCTCGTCGGTTGCCTGACCATCATCACCGACGGAACGCCGCAACAGCGCCTGACCAGCGTCACCGGTCAGAATGCGGTCGGCACCGTTCCCAATGCACCGGGGATGTGCAGCGTTCCCAGTCAGCCAACAGTGTTGACACTGGGATAACCGGCACCCGAACATCCAATCAGCATGAGGTCATGTCATGAGCAAAGGTTGCTGGATCACCATCCTCGAAAAAGACGAGGATAAAGGCCGCATACTTTTCGAGAGTGTCAGGCGCTTTGGTCTTGCCGCAGACGGTCATTTCTGGAGCGACGATCTTGAGACATTCGCCTGGACATCGGCAATCCCGAATCTGACCCATCCCAACTGCGGGGTGTGGGTCATTGCCGGAACGCTGGAAAGCTTCAGGACGCCTAGCATCCGTTACGGTCTGTCACTCCTTGCAATTGCCGTCCAGAGCCAGCGCGGACAGGGATTTCAGATCCTGCTGATCCCGGATGCCGATGGCCTGACCGCAGACGCGCTGCCGACGCCACTCAGAGATGCCATGATCCTGCCCGCCGCCACAGCACCAGGCGCGAAGATCATCGCCCGCGCCAATTTGCCCATCAAACCCGTCACCCTCCCCTATCGTCTGAACATCTTCGCCCTCTCCGGTCTGGGTCAGTGGTTCGAGATCGGGCCTGCGTCGGGCTGTCAGTGGACGGGTGCCATGTTCGGCATCGACAGCGGCGAGATTCTCGCGCACGGCGTGGGTGAGGACGGACGACTGCCAGAGAAGACCATCCTCAACTATCCCATGCAGGGGCTCAAACTCCAGCTTGGAGAACAGGAACTGACTGCCTGGGCGGTTGCCAATCCGCTGACGGAAAACCAGTCCTACTTCGTCAAGATCACAGGCTATCCAACGACACTGCTCTTCGGCGAGTTGTCCGAGACCGATGATGCCTCCATGTTCAGGGTGCAACTGCAATAAATCCGCACAGCGCAACTGCGCCCTGGCGGCAGAGCAATCGCCTTAAGACATTAGAGCATTTTCATGGCGGCTGCCTGGAATCCTGGGGGATGATTGCCATCTAATGGTTGTTGTTATCTTGACCGGAGACGAATTGTCTATGGCCGATCATTACACTTGGAAAACTGCGACACCACCATGAATGACCTTGCAATTCGCTATGAACTTAAACCCTCGCCCGCGAAACTTGAAGTGATGGGGGTCGATGATTGGCCACTTTGGAAAAAGGCACCGTCGAGTTTTCACTGGCATTACGAACAGACCGAAACCTGCTATGTGTTGCGGGGACGCTTCGTGGTGACACCGGATGGCGGTGCGCCCCAAACCTTCGTCCGGGGCGACCTGATCATCTTCCCTGCCGGACTGTCATGTACCTGGGAAATTCTGGAGCCGGTTGAAAAACACTATCGTTTTGATTGATGTCACGGTTTCCCGGAGAGTCAACGTCGCTCAGGATGCGTGACGGGACTCCAAGTCGCCCTCACGCCCTCGCGACGTGACAACCTTTCGGCCCGGGCTCGTCCCGCTCCGGATCGCCACTCCGCCACGAGCAACGCCCC
>CAIUAY010000162.1 GCA_903897335.1 uncultured Chromatium sp.
CAGGCGCAGCGCGGGGTCAACCGCAAGCTGACCGCCCGACTGCATGAGCGGATTAAAAACCAGCGCAAGGATCGTAACCACAAGCTGTCGTTGCGGCTGGTCAAAGAAAACGCGGTGATCGTGTTTTCCAAGGACAACACCATCGCACGATGCTGGCGTACAAGAGCCCTACCGGCGTACACAGTATCTCGAAGTCGCTTCCCGCCATTCCACCAGGATCTGCTCGGCCTGTGGGTGCCTGTCTGGCCCGACCGGACTGGCAGGACTGGCAGTAAGGACGTGGGTGGGTGTGTGCGGCGTGTGGAACGCCTCATGATCGCGACATCAATGCCGCGATCAACACGCTCATGGCCGGGGTCGGAACGACCCTCGAACGGGACGTGCGCCATGCCGCCTGATCCCTCCCGGAATCCCCCGGCTTTCGCCGTGGGGAGGTTCAAAGTTTGAGTCGATCTTTATGAGCGGTGAGCCAGATCAGCGCTGGCCTGAATCAAGCCAGCCCAAGGATGTGATAGCCGGTATCGACATACAGCACGTCGCCGGTAATGCCTGATGCAAGATCAGAGCAGAGGAAAGCGGCAGCATTGCCAACTTCCTGAATGGTGACATTGCGACGTAGCGGTGTGCGCTCTTCGACCTTTTTGAGCATATCGCGGAAATCAGCAATACCCGCCGCAGCCAGGGTGCGGATTGGGCCGGCTGACACGGCATTGACCCGTGTGCCATGTGGCCCCAAAGACGCCGCTAGATAGCGCATGTTCGCTTCCAGACTGGCCTTGGCAACCCCCATCACGTTGTAGTTTGGCACTGCCCGCACCGCGCCCAGATAGGTCATGGTCACCAGTGCGCCCTGGCGACCTGCCATCAGCGGGCGACCGGCCTTGGCGAGAGCTGCAAAGCTATAGGCACTGATGTCATGCGCTGTGGCATAACCTTCGCGGGTCACGGCATCGATATAGTCACCTTCGAGCTGTTCGCGTGGCGCAAAGGCGATGGAATGCACAATGGCATCAAGTCCATCCCAGTGACCGGCCAGCGATGCAAAGGTTGTCTCAATCTCTGCATCGCGGCTGACATCCAAAGGCAGGACGACGCTCGCACCACATTGACTTGCCAGATCTTCGACGCGGGATTTGAGTTTGTCGTTCTGGTAGGTCAGTGCAATCTCGGCACCGGCCTTGTACATGGCTTCAGCGCATCCCCAGGCAATCGAGCGGTTACTGGCTACGCCGGTGATCAGAATCTTTTTGCCGTCTAAAAATCCCATGGTGTCTCGTCTCTGTCGCGCAGTTAAGGATAGAATCAAAGATTATCACCTCAGCCCTTGAGGTTTCATCGAAATTGTCTGCATCACGGAGCGCATCGGTTGATCCAGCCCGCCGCCTTGAGCAACCACCTCTGGATGGTGTTGTGCAGCCTGCTCATGCTGGCCGGTTGTGACCAAAGACCCTGGAATAATCCCTATCCAGAAACCGATGCGCAGAGCAATACAGTCTACAGTTCGTTCGATGAACGCCCCAAACATCTCGACCCGGCACGCTCCTACAGCGCCAACGAGTACGTCTTTCTGGGTCAGATCTATGAGCCACCACTCCAGTATCACCTGCTGTTACGTCCTTTCCGATTGATCCCGCTGACAGCAACCGACGTGCCACAGCCACAGTTTTTCGATGCGGCAGGAACTCTGCTACCAGGGGATGCTCCGGTCACAGCGATTGCCCGCAGCGAATATGTGATCGGTCTCAAACCCGGCATTCGTTTCCAGCCGCATCCGGCATTCGCACGCAATGCAGCAGGCCAGTTGCGTTATCACGCACTCACTGCTGCTGATTTGCACGGGATCAGACGTCTGGCCGATTTTCCAGAAACTGGAACGCGCGTTCTGACGGCAGATGACGTTTTTTTTCAGATCAAACGGTTAGCTGCGCCCTGGCTGCATTCACCGATTGCCGGACTGCTGGGTCAGCATCTTCAGGGATTTCAGGCACTCAGCGAACAGCTTGCCGCTGTTGCGGATCGTCCACCGCTGGAACGGGTAGCGGCGCTGCGTCAGGCCAGTCTACCCGGGGTCGATGTCATGGATGACCTGCATCTGCGCATCCGTCTCAACGGCAGTTATCCCCAATTCAGCTACTGGCTGGCAATGCCCTTTTTTGCGCCAATGCCTTGGGAAGCAGAAGCGTTCTATGCCCAGCCAGGACTCGCTGAACGCAATATCACGCTCGACTGGTATCCGGTCGGCACCGGGCCATTCATGTTGACTGAGAACAACCCGAATCTGCGGATGGTTTTAAGCGTTAATCCGAATTTTCATGGCGAAACCTATCCGACTGAGGGGATGCCGGGCGATACGCTGGCGGATGTTGGCAAATCTTTGCCGTTTATCGAACGTGCTGTTTACAGCCTTGAAAAGGAAGAAATCCCGCGCTGGAACAAATTTCTTCAGGGTTACTACGACAGTTCGGGGATTGCCTCAGATGCGTTTGACCAGGCTGTGCAGATCGATATCCGGGGCGAGCCGATCCTGACAGACGCGATGCGTCAGCAGGGCATCCGTCTTCTGACATCCGTTGAACCATCCACGTTCTATCTCGGATTCAATATGCTCGATCCGGTGATTGGCGGTGACTCACAACGCGCCCGCCTGCTGCGACGCGCACTGTCTATCGCCATCGACTTCGAGGAGTTCATTTCGATCTTCAGCAATGGTCGCGGGGTGGTGGCACAAGGACCAATCCCGCCCGGAATCTTCGGATTTCGGGAAGGTGAAGCCGGGATCAACCCCTTCGTCTATACCTGGCACGAAGGGCATCCGGTACGCCGTTCACTCGACGAGGCACGCCGGCTGATGACACAGGCGGGCTATCCAGACGGGATTGACCGGGAAACCGGACAGACGCTGACACTCAATTATGAGGCGGTCGCCACCGGTCCGGATGACCGTGCCCGTCTGAACTGGATGCGCAAACAGTTTGCCAAACTGGGGATCGAACTGGTGATCCGCTCGACGGACTACAACCGCTTTCAGGACAAGCTGCGCACGGGTACCGGTCAGGTCTTCATGTTTGGCTGGAACGCAGACTATCCCGACCCTGAAAATTTTCTGTTTCTGCTGTATGGCCCTAACGCGAAGGTCGTGCATCAAGGCGAAAATGCCGCGAATTATGTCAATCCTGAATTCGACCGCCTGTTTGATGCGATGAAGGACATGGGAAATAGTCCTGAGCGTCAGGCCGTCCTGGATCGTCTGGTTGAGATTGCACGCGCTGACGCACCCTGGATCTGGGGTTTTCATCCTAAATCATTCAGTCTGCATCATCAGTGGACTGACAATGTTTATCCGCAGCAGATGGCCAATAACACGCTTAAATATCGTCGGATCGATCCACGGCGACGCGAACGTCTGCGGCGTGACTGGAATCAGCCTATGCTCTGGCCGCTCTGGGGCATTGCCGGTCTACTCGTCCTGCTGATCACGTCGGCCTGGTGGCTGTTGCGACAGCGTGAACGGAGTACCGCGCTGTGATCGCCTATCTGCTGCGCCGCCTGTTCTACGCCATCCCGATCCTGATCGGCGTCAATCTGTTGACCTTCGTGCTGTTTTTCGTCGTCAACTCGCCAGACGACATGGCGCGGATGCAGCTCGGCGACAAACGGGTCACGACAGCCGCCATCCAGAACTGGAAGCAGGCACACGGCTATGATCTGCCATTGTTATACAACGCTGGAGCTTGTGGTCTGGAGCAATTGACCAAGACCATCTTCTTTGAAAAATCACTGCGTCTTGTCGTGTTTCAGTTTGGCAGCTCGGATGATGGCCGCAATATCGGCGAAGACATCCGCCAGCGCATGTGGCCCAGTCTCGCCATTGCGTTGCCGGTGCTGGTCATCGGGCTGGCCTGCAATCTCAGCGCGGCGCTCTTTATCGTTCTGTTCCGGGCGACCGTTGTCGATGTCTGGAGCCTGGTGCTGCTGGTTGCCATGCTGTCGATCTCCGGCTTGTTCTACATTATTGGCGGACAGTTCGTGTTCGGAAAACTGCTGCATCTAATGCCGATTTCAGGCTATGACGCCGGATTCAATGCCTGGAAATTCCTGATCCTGCCGGTGCTGGTGGGTATCATCAGTGGTTTCGGCGCGGGAACCCGTTGGTATCGTGCGCTGTTTCTCGAAGAGATGACGAAAGACTATGTGCGCACGGCATACGCCAAGGGACTGAGCGAGACACGGGTACTGTTTTGGCATGTCCTCGGTAATGCGCTGATTCCGATCCTGACCGGTGTCGTCGTGATTCTGCCACTGCTGTTCATGGGAAGCCTGATCACCGAATCGTTCTTCGGCATTCCTGGGCTAGGCAGCTATACCATCGACGCAATCAGCAATCAGGATTTTGCCATCGTCCGCTCGATGGTCTTTCTCGGAGCCGTCCTCTATATCTTCGGGCTAATACTCACCGATCTATCCTATACCTTGGTTGACCCAAGGGTCAGATTGCAATGATGCCGGTTCTGCTCTGGACGGATGCACTGGTGTTTCTGCTGCTTGCGCTGGGTCTCCTGCTGGGATTTCACACAACTCGCCATGCCCATCTGCGGGCACCCTGGCTGCGGGTGCTGCGCTCACGGGTCGGGGTAGCGATGCTGGTGGTGTTGAGCGCCTATGGGCTGGTCGGTCTGCTGGATACCGTACATGTGCGTCTCAGAACAGCCGCCAGCGACCAGCCGGAATCTGTGCAGGATGCGGGCAGCCACTATTCTCCAGAGATTTTGAGCCTGCTCGATCTGGCTTTGAGCGGACTGCGCGAGCGTCAGGAAAAGACGTATTCGGCACCTTTTGCGATTCATCTGTTCGTCAGGGAGGTCATCAGGCAGCCAGATGGCACAGTGATCCGCGAGTATCCGCGCCTGCTCCATGGCGGCAGTCATCTCGATGATCCCACCCAACGGGGTGCGGACATCGCGTGGCGCACCATTCTGGGGGTGCTGCACGGACTGCTGGTTTGGGGGCTGCTGACAGCAGTGCTGCTTGCGCTGCTGGCGCGGCGGCGCAGGGTCACGATGGCTGTGGTTTGGTCAGATCTCCGGGTCAGATCGCCCGGCAGCATTCCCTGGCTCAGTGCGCTCATGACGCTTGGGCTCCTGCTTATGCTGGTTTTCATCGCGGCTGAACTGGCCGCGACATATCACATTCTCGGCACTGACAAGGTTGGCGAAGATGTGTTTTTTCAGTCACTCAAAAGCATCCGCACCGGTCTTTTGATCGGCACGCTCACGACGCTGGTGATGCTGCCCGCCGCGCTCCTGCTCGGGATTGCTGCAGGCTATTTCGGGGGCTGGGTGGATGATGTCATCCAGTATCTCTATACCACGCTCAATTCCATCCCCGGCGTTTTGCTGATTGCCGCCGCAATCCTCATGCTTCAGGTTTATCTGAGCAATCATGCGGAGGCATTTCCCAGTCTGGTCGAACGCGCCGATCTGCGTCTGCTGTTTCTGTGTCTGATCCTCGGCGTCACCAGTTGGACTGGACTATGTCGACTGTTGCGCGGCGAAACGCTGAAGCTGCGCGAGGCCGGGTATGTGCAGGCCGCCACGGCGCTGGGGGTCGGTCATGTCACCATCATCGTGCGTCATCTCCTGCCGAATGTGATGCATCTTGTGCTCATCACCCTGATCCTGGATTTCAGCGGCCTGGTGCTGGCCGAAGCGGTGCTGTCCTATGTCAATATCGGCGTTGATCCCACCATGAATTCATGGGGCAACATGATCAACAGCGCCCGTCTGGAACTGGCGCGTGAGCCAGTAGTCTGGTGGTCGTTGACCGCCGCGTTCAGTTTCATGTTTGTTCTAGTGCTGGCCGCGAACCTGTTTGCCGACGTGGTGCGGGATGCCTTTGATCCACGTTTGCGGATGGACGGCGCATGACCGATGCACTGCTTGAGGTTGCTGGACTGACGACGCATCTTGGCTCGACACGCCAGCCGCTGCGCGTGGTCGATGGCGTCGATTTGACTATCCGTGCGGGCGAGACGGTGGCGCTGCTAGGCGAATCCGGTTGCGGCAAATCGCTGACTGCGCTTTCACTGATGCGGCTGTTGCCGCCGGGAGGGCGTATCATCAGTGGCGCAGCGCGGTTCGATGGAACCGATCTGCTGCGTATCACTGAAGCGTCCATGCGTTCGATCCGTGGCGGACGCCTGGCGATGATCTTTCAGGAACCGCAGACCGCGCTCAATCCGGTCATGACGGTCGGCGCCCAGATCGCTGAAGCACTGCGGGTGCATGACGGCAAGGCCTCCGGCGCATTGCAGCAGCGGGCCATCGAATTGCTGGATGCAGTCGGCATCCCCGATCCACGACAGCGAATCAGGGACTATCCGCATCAGCTCTCCGGTGGCATGACACAGCGCATCATGATTGCGATGGCGCTCGCCGGTCATCCCCGGCTGCTGATCGCAGACGAACCAACGACCGCGCTCGATGTCACCATTCAGGCGCAGGTGCTGCATCTGCTGAAGGATCTTCAGCGCCAGACCGGCATGGCAGTCCTACTGATTACGCATGATCTGGGCGTGGTCGCCGAAACGGCTGACCGACTGGCCGTAATGTATGCCGGTCAGATCATCGAGCGCGCAGACTGTGCCAACTTTTTCGCCGCACCCGCCCATCCTTACAGTCAGTTGCTGCTGCACAGCGTACCGACTGACACGCGGCGTCATCAACGTCTGGCGGCGATTCCAGGACGGGTTCCGGCGCTGGATCGTGTTTTTCAGGGTTGCCGGTTTGCCGAACGCTGCGCGGTTGCCACGGCAATCTGTCATCAGGAGCCACCGCCCTGGCAGATGATCGGGGTGGAGCGAGGAGTACGCTGTCATCACTGGGAGGCTAAACCGTCAGCCATCAACTCTCAGCCGTCAACCACGCGACTCGGTGCGTCTGTCAACGCCGATTTAGCCCCCGACGTGCTTTTGCAGGCGACCGATCTGACCGTGCATTTCCCCATCTATCGCGGCGTACTGCAACGGGTCGCGGGGGTAGTCAGGGCTGTTGATGGCGTCTCACTGACTTTGCATCACGGTCGCACCCTGGCGCTGGTTGGTGAGTCCGGCTGCGGCAAGACCACGGTGGGCAAGGCGATCCTGCAACTCGTGTCACCGCTGGCAGGTTCGATCCGCTACCGCGATCAGGAACTGATCGGATTGAACCGGCGTCAATTGCAAGGCTATCGCCGGGACTTACAGATTATTTTTCAAAACCCAGATGCCGCCATGAATCCGCGAATGCTCGTCGGTGATGTGATCGGCGAAGGGTTACAGGCATTGCGGATTGCGCCACGTCATGCCGCCCGGATGCGTCGGGTGGTGGAACTCATGGAACAGGTCGGTCTCGATCCCGACGCGGCACACCGCTATCCACACGAATTTTCGGGCGGCCAGCGTCAACGCATCTGCATCGCCCGGGCGCTGGCGGTCGCGCCACAGATCATCATCTGTGACGAACCCACCAGTGCGCTGGATGTCTCGGTGCAGGCGCAGATCATCAATCTGCTTCAGGATCTACAGAAACATTCCGGGCTGGCCTATCTCTTCATCACCCACAATCTGTCGCTGGTGGCCTCGTTGGCGCATGATGTCGCCGTGATGTATCTGGGACGAATCGTGGAACAGGGGCGCGTCGATGAGATACTCAACACCCCCCGGCATCCTTACACCCGCGCACTGCTGTCCGCCATTCCCGTCATCAACCCCCGGCAGCGCCGCGCTCTGGTACGTCTGGAGGGCGATCTGCCATCGCCGGTTCAGCCGCCGACGGGCTGTCATTTCCACCCCCGCTGTCCTGAGGCAACGGTGGATTGCGCCCGACGCGATCCTGAACCAGTCTGGTTCACGGCATCACATCAAGTGCGCTGTTTTCATGCCTCGCATCACGCCTGATCACTGGAGAGTCAATTTACCTTGTCGACACATTTTGCCAGCCCTCCCGTCAATAGCCTCGTGCTCTATAAAATCCGCCCGGCACGGGTCGTCAGCATCGGTGAAAAGATCGAGATCGAACTCGCCGATGGACAGACCAAACGGGTGCGAGCGAAGGACATCGAACTGCTCCATCCAGGCCCTCTGCGCACACTCTCTGATCTGACCCACCAGGAGGGAGAATTGACCGCTGCCTGGGAGCTACTCGAAGGAAGTGACACGACATTGCAGGATCTCGCCGAGCTGGCCTTCAATGCCTTCACGCCCGCCACCGCTTGGGCGACCTGGCAACTGGTCGCCGAGGGGCTGAGCTTCAGCGGACGACCGCAGGCGATTCAGGTGCGCAGCCGCGAACAGGTTGAACGCGAACGCGCCGAACGGGAGGCCAAGGCCGCCGCCGAACGCGACTGGCAGGCTTTTCTGGAGCGTATGACGACCGCACGACCGATTCCCGAAGATCGCCCGCGTCTGGAGGAGGTCGAGCGGCTGGCGCTGGGTCAATCCGAGCATAGCCGCGTCCTCGACGCACTGGGATATCAGCAGACCCCGGAACACGCCCAGCGGATGCTGGTGCAGGTGGATTACTGGGAGGCCAGACACAATCCGCATCCGCAACGCTGTCGCGCTGCGACCGAGGACCCGCAGCTGGCGGTGCCAGCGTTGCCAGATGATGAGCGGGTTGATCTGACCCATCTTTGCGCCTATGCCATTGACGATGAAGGCAACCAGGATCCAGACGACGCACTGAGTCTCGACGGTGAACGGCTATGGGTGCATGTCGCGGATGTCGCCGCGCTGGTCGCGCCAGACAGCGAGATTGATCGTGAGGCACGTTCACGCGGCGCCAATCTCTACCTGCCTGAGCGCATCATCAACATGCTCCCGGCAGCCATCACCGAACAACTGGGGCTCGGACTGCAACCGGTTTCACCGGCACTGTCGTTTGGTTTCTGTTGTGACGCGGCAGGCGAGTTGCAGGACATCCAGATCTGTCGGAGTTGGGTGCGGGTCGAGCGTCTGAGTTACGAGGCCGTCGAGCCACTGCTGACGAGCGAGCCATTCGCGGCGATCCATGCCATCACCCGGCGTTTCCAGGCACGTCGCGTTGCGCATGGCGCAACCCGTCTGGATCTCCCAGAAGTCAGCGTACGGATCGTGGATCAACAGATCGTGATTTGTCCGCTCCCCCGGCTTGCCAGCCGCGCCCTGGTCATGGATGCGATGCTGATGGCAGGCGAGGCAGTTGCCCGTCTGTGTCTTAACCATGACATTCCGATCCCGTTTGCGACCCAGATCCCGCCGGACAGTGGCGAAGAGGCGAGCGATCTTGCTGGTATGTTCGCCCGTCGCCGCGCCTTTAAACCCACCCGGCTAACGATTGAACCAGCGGCACACGCCGGTTTGGGTCTCCCACTCTATACCCGCGCCACGAGTCCGTTGCGCCGTTATTCCGATCTGCTGGTGCATCAGCAGTTACGCGCCTGGCTCAGTGATCAGAAGACCCTGTCAGCCGCCGAGGTCATGCCGCGTTGCGCCGAGGCCGATATGGCATCGGTAACCGTGCGGCGCGCGGAGCGATTCTCTAACCAGCACTGGAAACTTTTGTTTCTGAAAGAACATCCAGAGTGGCGTGGCGAGGGCGTCGTGGTCGGTCTGGAAGAGCGCAAAGTGATGGTGCTGCTGCCTGAACTGGCATTGGAAACGCGGGTGAGAACCCGCGATGAGGTCAAGCTGAA
Source organism: uncultured Chromatium sp. (assembly GCA_903897335.1). Lineage (GTDB taxonomy): Bacteria > Pseudomonadota > Gammaproteobacteria > Chromatiales > Chromatiaceae > Chromatium. Next base: position 9,709 of record CAIUAY010000162.1, read on the forward strand.
TCAGTCGCTGCGGATCGCGGTCAATGAAGTTGATGTCCCGGAACTCACGGCGAGCTTCCGGGTTGTCAATTGATACGCATCCGGTCATGAATCTTTGGAAAATGTTTTCCGATCAAAGGTCGAGATCATATTTTCCGAAGATCGCCAGCTAACCGACGGTGCGTCAGGCACCCCAGGTTCTGATGGAACCGGTATCGAGATGAACGAAATTGGAACTCGGATAGTAGCCAACGCCGCCACGTTCCAGATCAATGGCCGTGTCACGGATATAGTGCAGGGATAAATCAGGGAAGCGCACATCAACCGCCTGTCCTCTCAGGTGCAGGCTGTTTCTGGCCACGCCACAGGACGTTCGGCGCAGCATGGCGTTGGTTTGGGGCGAGCGGTAGGCGCTCAGGATCTCATAGCGGGCGTCTGGATCACCGAGTTGTGACTTGACATCGTACAGTAGATCAAAAAGCTGTGGATCGATCGGCATGATGTCGTTGGTGCGAAAATCCCTGAAAAAATAGTTCAGTTGGGCGAGTGCGCCGCGTTGATATCGGTCGCCGATGCGATAGACGACATCAAGACGGTCATCGGTGTGCAGGTGGTGCAGTAAAAGTCGACGTGGTTTGTCGATGAGTGTTTTGGCGAGGACGGGTGTTGCAGCAGCAGAAAGTAAAGTGCCTAAAAAATAACGTCGATTCATGTTCCCCCCG
>CAIUAY010000163.1 GCA_903897335.1 uncultured Chromatium sp.
CACAAAGGCAGTACACGAATATAATTTGGGTGTCCATCGGGGTTCCTCGCCGGTCGTTGTGCAGTAGGGGTACTCACAACGCTAGCAAACTCCGATGGACGCCGATCTATCAAGGTGGCAACTTGGGTTATTTATTTACAAATTGTAGAGAGAATTGCGATCTATTCAGTGTGCCGCCTCTCGGTGTGCCGCCTCTCGCGTCTGGTGTAAACTCCGCGCATGCTGATTGCCCATAAAATCGAACTGAGACCCACGCCAGAACAGGCCGACTATCTCAATCGCGCCTGCGGCACACGGCGACACGGCTACAACCAATTGCTCGCGCACTTCAGTCAGCCCGGCGTGAAGTGGTCGAAAGCGGCGGCTTATCAGCACTATATGACCGTGCTGCGCGTCGAGTTTCCTTGGTATTCGGAGGTCTCCAGCCGGGTTGCTCGCAACGCCATCGACGATCTGGACGCGGCGTTTAAGGGCTTCTTCCGGCGGGTCAAGGCGAAGGCCAAGCAGCCTGGGTTCCCCAAGTTCAAACAGAAAGACGTGAACGATTGCTTTGCCCTGCGCGAGCCGAGCAGGTTTAGTGTTGAAGGTCAGGAACTGCGGATCGAGAAACTCAAGACCCGCATCAAGCTGCGTCAGCCGTTGCGCTTCACCGGAACGACCAAGCAAGCGACCATTTCCAAGAAAGCCGGTCGGTTCTTTGTCTCCGTCCTGATCGAGACGGACGATTACAACCCGCATGCGCCAGAACAAGCCTCCGTTGGCGTCGATTTCGGCATCAAGACGTTGGCCGTCCTCAGCACTGGCGAGGAGATCCCCGCCAACCAGACGCTCAAGAAGAATTTGAAGTTGTTGAAGCGCCGACAACGGAACCTGTCGCGCAAGGTGAAAAGGAGCCGCCGCAGAGCGAAAGCCAAGCTCAAGGTTGCCAAGCTCCACGCACGGATCGGCAACCAACGTCAGGCGGTTCTGCACGAACTGTCGGACACGCTGACTCGCACCTACAACGTCATTGCCATCGAAGACCTGAATGTCTCTGGCATGACTAAGAACCGCCGTCTTGCCCGCGCCGTCTCCGATGCCGGCTTTGGCGAGTTGCGGCGGCAGATCGCGTACAAGGCCGCCTGGCGCGGCGTGACCGTCATCATCGCGGATCGGTTCTTTCCATCCAGCAAGATGTGCCACGTTTGCGGTCAGCTCCACGACATGCCCTTGTCGCAACGCCTGATGATCTGCGACTGCGGCAATGTGATCGACCGCGACCTCAACGCGGCCTTGAACTTAAACCAGTACGGTCGCGACGCGCTCAAGCGAGACCTTAAACGCACGCAGGAGTCAGATAAGACCGGATCGCAAGACCCGGCGCTGGCGTTGATGGCGTGAATAGACTTATTCAGATTCGATTAGGTTTGGATAGGTTTTTATGAGCGGTCTGCTGGCACTGATCCACAATGCGGCACTCCTGCTGTCGATGGTGCTCATGTTCGAGCTGCTGATTCGTCAGGGTCTGGAGCAGGCCAGTTTCTCCCTGCGCATCCTGATCGGCGTTCTGCTTGGCGTGATCGGCATGGCCGTGATGCTGACGCGCTGGGAATATCTGCCCGGCCTGATTTTCGATACCCGCTCGATCCTGCTGGCCGCCTCCGGGTTGTTCTTCGGTGGCGTCCCCACGGTTGTGGTGATGGCCATGACCGCCGGTCTACGCATCGTCCAGGGCGGGATCGGCACGCCAACCGGCGTTTCAATTATCGTTGCCTCTGGTCTGATCGGACTGGGCTGGCGCTGGTGGCTCACCCGGCGCGGCCAGTCGCTTGCCACGCTGTCACTGTGGGAAGCCTATGGCTTTGGCCTGATCGTGCATGGCGTGATGCTACTGTTCATGCTGCTTCTGCCGTGGTCGATCGCCGTTGAGGTGCTAAGCCGGATCAGCCTGCCGGTGCTAGCCATCTATCCCGTCGCCACACTGCTGCTCATCGTCCTGATGGCAGGCAATCTGCGCAACAACCAGGCCGAACTAACCATCCACGCCGCTCAGTCGGAAACCACGCGCCTGCTGGCCGAGGCCGAGCAGGCACAACGCATTTTGCAGCGTGTGGTCGAGGATGAGCGTGAAGCGCGGGCAGCACTGACCGAAAACGAACAGCGTCTGCGCTCGCTGATTAATTCCACCCCGGACATCATCTGCTTCAAGGATGGTCTGGGACGCTGGCTGGAAGCCAACGACGCTGACCTGGAGCTGTTCGCGTTGACGCAGGTCGATTATCGCGGCAAAACGGATGCGGATCTGGCAGCGTTCACTCACCCCATTTACCGGCAGGCCTTTCTGAACTGCGTCGAGAGCGATGAACTGGCCTGGCAGACGCAGGGCATGTCACGCGCCGAGGAACGGATTCCCAAGCCAGATGGCACCGAACAGGTCTATGACGTGATTAAGGTGCCACTGTTTGAGCCTGATGGCACCCGCAGCGGGCTGACTGTGCTGGGGCGAAACATCACCGAACGCACATGGATCGAAGCCGCCCTGCGCGAGAGCGAGAACCGCTACCGGTCGCTCAATGAGCGGCTCGAACAGCGTGTCATCGAACGCACCGCCGAGCTGGCGACGACCAATCAGGAACTGGAATCCTTCACCTATTCGGTCTCGCATGACCTGCGCGCCCCCTTGCGTGCGATCACCGGCTTTACCCAGATCCTCTCGCGTCGCCACCGCGACTGTCTCGACGAAGAAGGTCGGCATTATCTGGACAATGTGCTGGAAGCCAGTCAGCGAATGGAGACGCTGATCGAGGATCTCCTGGCCTATTCGCGCATCGGGCGCGGTGCAGTCCGCAGACAGATGGTAGCGCTCGAACCGATCGTGGCGGGTCTGGGCGCAATCTTCGGCGAGCGCATCACCCAGGCGGGCATCCGCCTGACGATCCACGAACCACTGGCAATCCCTCTCGGCGATCCCACGCTCATTGGACAGATCCTCAACAATCTAATCGAGAATGCTATCCTCTACCGCTCCCGGGATGGCCTCCCGCAGATCGGGCTTGAGGCGCGGCAACAGGGCGAGCGCGTGGTCATCAGCGTTAGCGATAACGGCATTGGCATCGATCCCGACTATCATCACCGAATCTTTCAGGTGTTCCAGCGGCTGCATGGACAGGACGAGTATCCTGGCACCGGCATCGGGCTGGCAATCGTGACCAAGGCGACCCATCTCATGAGCGGAGAGATTACACTGGAATCCACTTCCGGTCAGGGGAGCTGCTTTCGCGTCAGCTTGCCGTCCGGTGATGTTATGTCTGACCATAACCCGGATTAACCCCAGCCGAACGAGAACCCATCATGAGCAAAGCCGCCTGTCTGCTGCTGGTTGACGACAACCGCATGGATATTGAACTGGCGCTGGACGCCTTCCGCGAGGCGTCGCTATTAAACCGGATCGAGCTGGCAACGACTGGTCGGGAGGCACTCGACTATCTCTTCGGCAACGCCGCCTACGCGGATCGCGAGCGTTTTCCGCTTCCCGATCTGATCCTGCTGGATCTCAAAATGCCTGGCATCGACGGCTTCGAGGTGCTGCGCCAGATCAAGGCGGCACCAGGGCTCAGGCGCATCCCGGTCATCGTGCTCACCTCATCCCGTGAAGATGGCGACCGCGCCCTGTCCTACGATAGCGGTGCCAACTCTTACCTGGTCAAGCCGGTCTCTTTCGCCGGTTTCGTCGAGGTGGTGCGCCGGATCGGGGACTACTGGCTCACGCTCAACGTCAATGCGCCATCCGACACTGACTGATCCCCGGATATCACCGTTATGCCACTGCGTCTCCTGATCGTCGAGGATTTACCACATGACGCAGAGCTGATGGCGCTGCGTCTCCAGGAAGATGGTCTGGAACTGTACTGGCAGCGTGTCCAGACTGAAGCCCAATATCTGGCCGCGCTGAATCCCGCCCCGGATCTCATCCTGTGCGACTGGCATCTCCCGCGCTTCAGCGGTCAGCAGGCGTTGGAGCTGCTGCACGAACGCAATCTGGACATACCATTCGTGATCGTTTCAGGCGGGATCGGCGAAGAAGCTGCCGTCGCGGCGCTGCGGCTGGGTGCCAGCGACTATGTCCTGAAAGACCGTCCGGCGCGTCTGGGCGAGGCGGTGCGTCGCGCACTCGAAGAAAAACGGCTACGCGTCGCGCATGAGCAGGATCAGGAGCAGTTGCGTCTGGCTGAACGGGTGTTCCAGAACACTGCCGAAGGCATCAAGGTGACGGACGCGACAGGCCGGATCGTTTCGGTCAATGCCGCCTTCGAGACCATCACTGGCTATTGCGCCGCAGACGTGGTGGGACAAAACCCAAAGATGCTGAAATCAGGACGCCATGATCCGTTGTTTTACCAGAATCTCTGGGCGTCACTGCTGAACACTGGTCTCTGGCGCGGCGAGATCTGGAACCGGCGCAAGAATGGCGAGATCTATCCTGAGTGGCTCGCCATTAGCGCTGTCCCGGATGCCCAGGGGCGCGTGGCGCACTATGTCGGCATCTTCAGCGACATCAGTCAGATCAAGGAAGCTCAGAAACAGATCGATTTCCTCGCCTATCACGACGCACTGACCCATTTGCCCAATCGCATCCTGTTTCGTGACCGTCTGGCGCATGCACTGACCCATGCCCACCGCAAAGCCAAAACACTAGCCGTCATGTTTATCGACCTGGATCGCTTCAAAACCGTCAACGATACGCTCGGTCATCCGGTTGGCGATGAGCTGCTGCGTCAGGTCAGCCAGCGCATGACTCAGACTGTGCGCGCCGATGACACCCTGGCGCGGCTCGGTGGCGATGAATTTGTCCTGCTGCTGGAAGATGGCGAGAGCGCGCAACGAGCCGCCTCGGTGGCGCGCAAGCTGCTCGGCTGTCTCACCCGTCCCATGCACATCTCGGGACATGAACTGGTGGTCAGCGCCAGCGTCGGCATCAGTCTCTACCCCACCGATGGCGAGGATGCAGACACCCTGATCCGCCATGCCGATCGCGCCATGTACGAGGCCAAACAGCGCGGACGCAACAATTTTCAGTTCTTCACCCAGTCGCTCAACGAGGGAGCACTGGAACGTCTGATGATGGAGAACATCCTGCGCGGCGCGGTCAGCCGGAACGAGCTGGTGCTGCACTATCAGCCCCAGATCGATCTGGCCAGCGGACAGCTCGTGGGTGTCGAGGCGCTGGTGCGCTGGCAGCACCCGAAACTGGGCGTGGTCTCGCCTGACCGCTTCATCCCGCTGGCCGAAGAGATCGGCATCATCGGCGACATCGGTGCCTGGGTGCTGCGCACCGCCTGCCAACAGCTCGCCGACTGGGACAGACAGGGCTTACAGGTGCCCCGCATGGGCGTGAACCTTTCAGTCAAGCAGATCGACAGCGAGGGACTGGTTGACCTGGTGGCAAACGTGCTGCGCGAAACTGCGCTGGGGAAGCATCGTCTGGAGCTGGAAGTGACCGAATCCATGCTGATGCGCGCACCCAAATCTAGCCACGCCGTACTTGATGCCATCAAGTCGATGGGCGTTGAGCTGGCCGTCGATGACTTTGGCACCGGCTATTCCAACCTGGCTTATCTCAAGCATCTGCCGTTGAACCGACTCAAAATCGACCAGTCTTTCGTGCGCGACATCGGTCGTGATGGCAACGATGAATCCATCGTGCGCGCCATCATCGCCCTCGCGCACAGTCTGGGACTCGAAACCATCGCCGAAGGGGTGGAAGAGGTGCAGCAGGCCGAGTTTCTGCGCCGTGAAGGCTGCAACCTCGTCCAGGGCTATCTCTACAGCCGCCCGCTTCCCGCCGCGCAGTTGATTCTGCATCCGGCGTTTCAGCCCTGTCCCTGAGGATCTGTCTTAATACTTTGCCGCATCAGAGTGATCAGATTTAACTGACGACACGCCCTAAATTTGAGGGAAGACCCTGATCTATCATCTGGCACACGACTCCTGTTTTTAACCAGCGCGATCTCTGCGCGGAACCCAGACGATGCCCATTGCATTTCCACACACCGTTATTCAGTGCTTAACGGCCATTGCCCAACATCATGGCTTACAGATTAATCCTGAGCGGTTGATTGACGACTATGCCCTGCCGGCTGAAGAGCCGAGCGCGACCTTACTGCTGCGGATCGCCTCGGACATCGGTTTGAAGGCAAAGACTGAAAATCTATCCTGGGAACAGATGATGGCGCAAGGCGGCGTGTTTCCAATTCTGGCGCGTCTAACCAACGGCAATGGCGTGATCATCGTCGGTGTGCGCACCGAGGGTGAGGGAAAGGTCGCGATCATCGATCCATTGGAAAATCGAGTCGGGGTCTTTCTGCTCGACCGCGCCCAGTTCTGCGCTCGGTGGCGTGGTTTGGTGGTGTTGCTGAAACGCCAGCATGCGCTGACCGACCCCAACCAACCCTTCAGTCTGCGCTGGTTCATCCCGGAGATACTCAAGCAGCACGTCGCGTTTCGGGACATCGCCATTGCGGTGTTGGTCATGCAACTGCTGGCTCTCGCGCCGCCAATTTTCTTTCAGATCGTCATAGACAAGGTGTTAGTCCACCAGAGCACGTCAACGCTATGGGTGCTGGCAGTCGGCATCGTCATTGCGATGATATTCGATGCCTTATTCGGATTCGTGCGCAATCTGCTCACCCTGGTGGCGACCAACAAGATCGACATGCGGATCACGCGCCGCGCATTCAGTCATTTGATGTCCTTGCCGATTGATTATTTCGAGAGCATGTCGGCGGGAGTCATCACCCGCCACATGCAGCAGTTGGAGGGAATTCGCAGTTTTTTGACTGGACAGCTCTTTTTCACCGCGCTAGAGACATCGGCGCTGCTGATTTTTTTGCCGATCCTGTTTACCTATTCGGTCAAGCTGGCCACCATCGTGCTGATCTTTACCGCCGTGATTGCCGGAATCGTCGCCGGATTGTTGCCGACTTTCCGGCGTCGACTCGGCGATCTCTATACCGCCGAAGCCAAGCGCCAGGCGCTGTTAGTGGAAACCATTCATGGTATGCGCACAGTCAAGGCATTGGCGATTGAACCGACGCAACGCCGCAACTGGGATCAGTATTCGGCTGAGGCGATCACCATGCACTATCGGGTTGGGCATCTGTCGATTGTCGGCAATGCCTTCACCGATTTTCTCGGCAAGCTCCTGCCGATTGCCATCATCGTGATTGGTGCTCAGGACGTGTTTGCTCAAAAGTTGACCGTTGGTGCGCTGATCGCCTTTCAGATGATCTCCAATCGCGTCTCCTCGCCACTGATTCAACTGGTTGGCCTGGTCAATGCCTACCAGCAAACCGCGCTCTCGGTGCGCATGTTGGGCGAGGTGATGAATCGTCCACCCGAGGGTCGTCCGGGCGCGGGCGGATTGCGTCCACCTTTGGCCGGTGAGATTACTTTCGATGAAGTGACCTTTCGTTATCCGGGCGCAAGCGTCGCGGCGCTCGACCGCGCGAGCTTTACCATCCAGGCCGGCACCGTAGTGGGGGTCGTTGGCCGCAGCGGCTCAGGAAAGACCACGCTGACTCGACTGATTCAGGGGCTCTATAGCGTTCAGGAAGGAATCGTGCGCTTCGACGGCATTGATGCCCGCGAGATTGATCTATCGCATCTGCGCCGTCAGATCGGGGTGGTGTTGCAGGAGAATTTTCTGTTTCGCGGCAAGGTGCGCGACAACATCGCCATCGCCAAGCCGGACGCTTCCTTTGAAGAGATCGTCGCCGCAGCCCAAGCCGCCGGGGCGGATGAATTCGTCGAGCGTCTGCCCCAAGGTTACGATACGCTGCTGGAGGAAAATGCCGCCAATCTCAGCGGCGGGCAAAAGCAACGCCTGTCGATTGCCCGCGCCTTGTTGAGCAAACCACGCATCCTGATTCTCGACGAGGCCGCCAGTGCGCTCGATCCCGAAAGCGAGTCGATTTTTATCCGTAACCTGTCACGCATCGCCGTGGGACGCACGGTGGTGATGATCTCGCACCGTCTGTCCACCCTGGTCAACGCCAACGCGATTCTGGTCATGCAGCAGGGACGGCTGGTTGATCGCGGTTGTCACGACGAATTACTCGCTCGCTGCGCGACCTATCAGCAATTATGGCATCAACAAACCAGTCACATTTAGCGCATCCGACGAAGGCAGCGAAGCAAAACGAGACCGTTATCGCTTTTCTGCCCGATGCCGACGAGATCGAGCGTCGTCCGCTGCCCTGGATGGCGCGCGCCACGCTATACATGTTATTGACCCTGCTGATCTGCTTTTTGTTATGGGCGAATTTGTCCGAGGTGGATAAGATCGTGGTCGCCAACGGACGACTGGTTACGCCACTTCCTAATATCGTCGTGCAGCCCCTGGAGACATCCATCATTCAGCGACTGGATGTGCGTGTCGGCCAAGTCGTGAAAAAAGGCGATTTGCTTGCCACGCTAGACCCGACATTTACCGGAGCCGATGAAGCGCAGTTGCGCACCCGCTTGCGCAGCCTGGACGCCCAAATTGATCGAATTCAAGCCGAGTTGACCGGCCAATCGACGTTCAAGCCGACTCAGACTGAAGCCGATTACCAGTTGCAAGCGCAGATGTTTAAAGAGCGGCAAGCCAACTACCGGGCGCAGATGACCCGAATGGAAGAAAACCTGGCGCGTCTGCGCGCCTCGCAGACAACCATCCGAGCTGATCAACATTCGCTGGAGGCGCGCATCGCGCCTTTGCGTGAAATGGAGACCATGCAGGAAAACCTGCTGGCCAAGCAGTTAGGCGCTCGGATCATGTTGCTGGACGCCCAGCAGAAACGCATGGAAGTCGAACGCGACCTGGCGCTGGCTCAAAATCACGAACAGGAACTGAAGCGCGAACTCGCGTCAACCGAGGCCGAAAAAACAGCGTTTGAAAAGAGCTGGCGTGAAAAGACCATGGAGGATCTGCTCGCAACCCAGCGCGAGCGCGATGGCATCAACGAGCAGCTACAAAAAGCCACCAAGCGTAGCCAACTTGTGACCCTGTTCTCACCTGCGGATGCCGTCGTGCTGGACATCGCCAAACTCTCGCAGGGCTCGGTCGTTGCCGCCGCCGAAAAGCTCTTTACTCTGGTGCCGCTGAATGCCCATCTGGAGGCCGAGGTTCAGATTGATTCGTTGGATGTTGGCTACGTGCAGACGGGTGATATGGCGCATCTGAAGCTGGCCGCTTATCCCTTTCAGCGTCACGGCACCCTGGACGGAATCGTGCGCACGATCAGCGAGGATGCCTTTCGCCGCGATGCCTCGCAAGGGTCTGGCCTGGACGCCTATTACCTCAGCCGGATCGACTTTGGCGAGAATCATTTAAAAAACATGACCGATCAAGCTCGCCTTCTGCCAGGCATGACGGTCACGGCTGAAATCGCGGTCGGAAAACGCTCCGTGATCTCCTATCTCCTGTGGCCGCTTAATAAGACCTTGGGCGAATCGATCCGGGAGCCATAGTGCCCGGCAATGGCTTGACCACAGGCGGCTTCCGCGCTGCGCTTCAGCGAGGGACATCCTGGTCGTTGATGTCCCTCACTGATCGGCTCCATTTACCATGTTTTGAGACAGCTTCTGAGTCGCGGCGTTGGTGTCGGCTCGAGCTGTGCCGACGCTTAAAGATCAACCGGATGCGCTTTAATCTTCCAGATGTTCGCGGCATATTCGCTAATCGCCCGGTCAGACGAGAATTGACCCATCCGGGCGACATTCAGGATCGACATCCGACCCCAGTTTGCATGATCGCGCCAGGCCGTGCTGACCTGTTCCTGACAGTCCAGATAGGCACGATAATCCGCCAGCACCATGAATGGATCATGGTTGACCAGATGGTCGGTGAGTGGGCGAAAGAGATTGCTGTCGCCGTGCGAGAACAGCCCTGAGTTGATCAGGTCGATGTCTGACTTGAGTTCGTGATCACCGTGGTAATAATCCCAGGGTCGATAGCCTTCCTGCTGTTTCTGGCGCACGTCATCCGCTGTCATGCCAAACAGGAAGAAATTCTCCGCACCGACTTCCTCGCGGATCTCCACGTTTGCTCCGTCAAGGGTGCCGATGGTGAGTGCGCCATTCATCGAGAACTTCATGTTGCCGGTGCCGGATGCTTCCTTGCCCGCCAGCGAGATCTGTTCAGATAGATCCGCCGCCGGATAGAGACGCTGCCCGTTCTTGACGTTGAAGTCGGGCATGAAGGCCACCCGCATCAACTGATTCACCTGCGGATCGTGGTTCACGACCTCGGCGACGGCGTTGATCAGCTTGATGATTAGCTTGGCCAGATAATAACCGGGTGCCGCCTTACCGCCGAAAATGAAGGCTCGCGGCGCAACATCGAGGTTCGGGGTCTGCTTGATGCGCTGGTAGAAGTGGATGATGTGCAGCACATTGAGATGCTGACGTTTATATTCGTGCAGCCGTTTGGCCTGCACATCGAACAGCGCCGTCGGATCGAGTTCGATCCCGGTGTTATGTCGCAGCCAGTCGGCCAGATCCTGCTTGGCGGCGATCTTGACCTGACGCCAGCGGGCTTGCAGCTCCGGGTTGTCGGCATGGGGTTCAAGATCGCGCAGACAGCTCAGATCACGAATCCAGCCATCGCTGCCACAGGTTTCGGTGATCAGGTTGGCCAGACGTGGATTGCTGACCACCACGAAACGCCGGGGCGTGACCCCATTGGTGACATTGTGAAATTTTTCCGGCCAGAGGTCATGGAAATCCTTGAGGATCGTCGTTTTGATCAGTTCGGAATGCAGCTTGGCCACGCCATTGACGGCATGACTGCCGACTACCGCCAGGTTGGCCATGCGCACCCGTCGCTGATCACCCTCGGCAATCAGTGACATCCGTGCGACCCGCTCCTCGTCGCCGAGAAAATGCACGCGCACCTCATCGAGAAATCGCCGGTTGATCTCGTAGACGATCTCCAGGTGACGCGGCAACAGACGTTCAAAGAGACTCACCGACCAGGTTTCCAGCGCCTCAGGCAACAGGGTATGGTTGGTGTAACAGAAGGTCTTGTGGGTCATTTCCCACGCCTGCTCCCAGCGCATGTCATGCGCATCCATCAGTAGACGCATGAGTTCAGCCACAGCCAGCGCTGGATGAGTGTCATTGAGCTGAGCGGCAAACTTGTCGGCAAAGGTCTCCAGCGACCCGACCGTGTTCAAATGCAGACGGATCATGTCCTGTATTGAGCAGGATACGAAAAAGAACTGCTGCTTCAGCCGCAGTTCCTTGCCCACTTCTGGTTCGTCGTTCGGGTACAGTACCTTGGAGATGGTTTCGGCCTCGATCTTGGCATGCACCGCGCCGTAATAGTTGCCAACATTGAAGGCTTGAAAATCAAATGACTGCGATGCTTCCGCCTTCCAAAGCCGCAGCAGATTGACGTTGCCAACGCCATAACCAAGAATCGGCGTGTCATAGGCCATCCCGCTAATCTCCAGTTCGGGAACCCAGCGTGTACGGGTATAGCCGGCATGGTCGCGGTACTGTTCGGTATGACCGCCGTACATCACCGGAAAACAGATTTTCGGACGCGGAATCTCCCAGGGATTGCCGTTGCGCAGCCAGGTATCGCTCTTCTCGACCTGCCAGCCGTTTTCGATGACCTGATCGAAAATACCGAACTCATAGCGGATGCCATAGCCAATCGCTGGAATGCCCAGTGTAGACAGCGAGTCCATGAAACAGGCCGCCAGCCGACCCAGACCGCCATTGCCAAGACCGGGCTCCTCCTCCTCCTCCAGGATGGTGCTGAAGTCCAGATCCAGTTCCTCGCCCGCCTTGCAGGCGATCCTGGTGATTCCGAGATTGACCAGATTGTTGGCCAGATGTGGCCCCAGCAGAAATTCAGCAGAGAGATAACAGACGGTGCGGGCGTGGCTGGTCTTGTAGATCTGCGCCGATTTCACCCAGCGCGCCAGCAGCCGGTCGCGCACCGTATAGGCGGCGGCCATGTAAAGGTCGTGCGGCGTCGCCACTTCACGGAAGCGACCCTGAATATAAAAGAGGTTGTCGATATACGCCTGCTTGAGCGCGGCTTTGGACATGCCGGTGCGGGTGTGTTCACGAACCGGGGAAAGTGGTTCGGACGCTTGTTTATTGGTCATGATGACGTCTCGTCAACAGTGTGATTCGGAAATACGTTCGATCAGATCTAAAGCAGGACACTGCGCCATGATCTTGCGCTTTTCAGGATGATCACGCACGTCAGGATTGTGCAGGTGTCAGGGACAGCCCATCATAAATTCATCAGGTAACGTTCCCGTGATCCTGAAAATCCTATGGATTGAGATTTCCAGCACGGCGATGGATTACAATCGACAGGCACAAACGCCGTTGAAAGCCCGCCAGGGTCTTTTTGCATTGCGCCGAGCGGCACCTACATTCCTGAACGACAGAGGCTGATCCATGGATTTATCGAGAGTTTCCCGGGGCGATGACGTGCCGAACACCATCAACGTGATCATCGAGATCCCGTCCCATGCCGACCCGGTGAAATATGAAATGGACAAGGAAACCGGCGCCATGTTCGTGGATCGCTTCATGTCGACAGCCATGCACTATCCCTGTAACTATGGCTATGTGCCACACACGCTGTCCTCGGACGGCGACCCGGTCGACGTGATGGTTGCCACGCCCTATCCACTGATTTCCGGTTCCGTCATCAAATGCCGCCCGATCGGCGTCCTGAAGATGACCGATGAATCCGGCGACGACGCCAAGATCCTGGCGCTGCCGATCGACACGCTGTTCAAAGGATATCGCAACATCGAGAGTTTCCGTGACATGCCGGGCTATCTGCTGGATCAGATCGCGCACTTTTTTGAACATTACAAGGATCTTGACGAGGGTAAGTGGGTGCGGGTCGGTGGCTGGGGCGGTCGTGAGGAGGCGCGTCAGGAGATTATGAGTAGCGTCAAAATGTTCGAGGATGCTCCAAGCAAGCCGGCCTTTTGATGCCGCTCACCCATTTCACTCCCGATGGCGCGGCGCACATGGTCAATGTTGCCGAAAAGCCCGCGACCCGGCGCCGTGCAGTGGCTGAAGGCTGGATCCACATGGACGCCGCCACGCTGGCGCTCATTGCCGGAGGTGGCCATCATAAAGGCGATGTGCTGGGCATTGCGCGCATCGCCGGGATCATGGGCGCCAAGCGCACCGCTGATCTGGTTCCGCTCTGTCATCCACTGCTGTTGACACAGGTTGAGGTCGATCTGGCCATCCGCACGGACAGCGCCGTCTATTGTCGTGCGATGGTCGCCACCACGGGTCAGACCGGCGTGGAAATGGAGGCACTGTGCGCGGTGCAGGTGAGTCTGCTGACGGTTTACGACATGTGCAAGGCGGTGGATCGCGGCATGACGATCTCGACAGTGCGGCTGATTGAGAAATCTGGCGGCGTTTCCGGCGACTGGCAGCGCGACGCAAACGCACGGTGATGAGCATGAATCCATTCTATCAGCGTGCCCATTTCCTGACTGCCGCCAGCCAGCTCAACCAGGCACCCGCCGACAGCGGACGCGAAGTGGCCTTTGCCGGTCGCTCGAATGCCGGCAAATCAAGTGCCATCAACGCACTCTGCCATCAAAAAGCACTGGCCAGAACCAGCAAAACCCCCGGTCGCACCCAACAGATCATCTTTTTCGAGCTGGATGACGAGCGCCGTCTGGTCGATCTACCGGGTTATGGTTATGCCAAAGTGTCCGAGGCCATCAAGCTGCAATGGCAGCAGCATCTCGCGGACTATCTGGAACAGCGCCGCTCACTGGTCGGACTGGTGATCGTCATGGATATCCGTCACCCGCTGACTGACTTCGACCGCCAGATGCTGGCCTGGGGAAAGCGCGGCGACATGTCGATCCTATTGCTGCTGACCAAAGCTGACAAGCTGAAACGCGGAGCGGCTCAGGCAACCCGGCTGGCGGTGGAACGCGACGTGGCGGCAGACACTGGCCGGATCTCGGTCGGTCTGTTCTCGGCGCTGGAACGTCAGGGCGTGGAGTCCGTGCAGGGGATTCTGGATCAGTGGCTTGAGGTGACTGACGGATCAGCGACAGCGCATTTGGATGCGGCGGTGGAGAGTCCTTTACTGGGTCAAGACTGAGCCAGGCTGACAGCCTGGTCACAAGATGTCTGGTGAAAAGCAAATATCGCAGAAATCTGTTTTACTTCCACGGCAACCCGCCGTCGATTTCACCATGCTCGAAGAAAGTGCGGCAGCGCCGACACAGATAAAGGACGGGCGATCCCATATGCGGAGTCGTGAGGACACGCGACGGGTTGCCGCACCGCGGGCAGGCATGAATGCGCCGATGCAGCCAGTAGGCTAGCGCAAGGACTGGAACCACGATCCAGAGCAGGCGTTCGTTCAGACCCCAAGATGCTAACAGTGGGATGCCGGGGAAGGTTCCCAGCAGAACAAACGCCAGCCAGAGGCGGAAGCGGCGGCGGGCAATCGCGGAAAAGGGTCGCTCGCGGTAATCGACCCCGTTTTCCCGTGCGATTTTCCCATCCTCAGAGAACAAAAAGCCTGAATAATGATAGCCTTTGCGACGGTCGCTACATGTCATGAGTGGATTGCTCTGGTAGAGCCAGTCTGGATGATGTGATCATCGACGCAAGCGCACGACAGCGGGAATCTGGTGATCAGGATGGCTGACTATATAGCGATGGCAGCAGCGTCAGAAAGACCGTGACGATTTCGGGATCGAGCTGCGTTCCAGCGCTTTTCGTGAACTGATCCTGTACGAAATCCAGACTCTGCACGTCGCGATAGGGGCGGCGCGAGGTCATGGCGTGATAGGTGTCGGCGACCTGAACGATACGCGCATCCAGACTCGTCTCATGACCCTTCAGCCCGTCGGGATAACCGGTTCCGTCGAAGCGTTCATGATGCTGACGCACCGCTGGCAGGAGATCGGACAGAAACGCTAATGGTGCCAGGATCGCTTCGCCATCAATCGGATGACGACGAATCAATGCAAACTCATCATCATCCAGACGCCCGTTTTTGCGCAGCACGGCATCCGGGACGCCGATCTTGCCGATGTCGTGCAACCGGCCAGCGAGTTGCACCCGTTCGATGACCGCAGGTGGCAGTTGCATGGCACCCGCCAGACGCGCGGCAACCTTGGAAACGGCCTTGGAGTGACTGGCCGTGTAGGGATCTTTTTTATCCACCGCTTCGGCCAGCGCGGTCACGGTGTCGAGGTTGAGTTTCTTCAGATAGTCAGCATCCAAATCTTCACCCATTTCAAAGCGGAACATTGAACTGCCGATCAGCAGCAGATCACCGTGGGCGAGGCGTTCGTTCTCGACCCGGTAGCCATTCAGAAAGGTTCCGTTCGCACTCCCCAAGTCCTGAACGTAATAACGATTGTAAACCGCCAGCAGTTTGACGTGATGGCGCGATGCCTGAAGATCCACGACACGATAGTCCACGTCATTGCCTCGCCCGACAATCAACTGTGGCGCATTGAGCGCAAGCGGTTCCTGCGTCCCTTTCTGTGGAACCAGATAGGCTTTGCGCTTGAGTTCCAGATCGCCAAAGCTTTCAAACGAAGAGCGAATCACCGTCTCGCAGTTAGAAGATGTCATGATTCGATTAACCGATGATAAAGTGAATCGGGAACAAGGAAAGTAAACTCATAGCGCGCAAATGAAATGACATCGCCATCCTGAATCGGCTGCGCCTTGTTCTCGATGCGCCCGCCATTGATCATGGTGGCATTCGTCGAATTGCAGTCACGAATGAAATAGGTGCTGTCTTTGCGCTCGATGATGGCGTGTCGTTTAGAAATAGCAATGTCAGGGATGATAATGTCATTGCCATTGACACGACCAATCGTAAAAATGTTCGGGGCGCGGTAGGAATCCCGTTCTTTTATCAGTGGATAAATCGCTTGTTTCAATGTATCAGACATGGCTTCAGCGTCTTCGCTGACCGCCATCTGGAATACAAACGTCTGATTGATCTCATTGGTCTGCGCATGTCTGCGTGAGGCCAGTTCACCCGCCTGAATCGATGACCCGGCCAGCACTGGATAGCGCATGAATCTCACAAAGTCAGGCTGACTGCTGGTTGCAGCCATCTGTTCCAGAATTTGCAGGTTGACGCGACCCGATGCATTCAACAGCAACTCAATGCGGCCTGTTTCCGGGATGCCCGGGCTTGGCGCGGCAAGATTCTGTTCCAGTTGCTTTTTCGAGCCAAAACCCTTGTAAAACATTGATCGTCGCTCCAGAATCCAGACTCGCCAACGAACTGTGAAGATCCCTTGTGAGGAAAAATAAGGATGGCACCAGACCATGCCGCTGGATACCCCGCAATCCCACACGCTGGGTTCTGTCGGTACAGGAAGAGCCTAGCAATCATTGACGCTGGCTGGAAGAATGGCATGCGACTCCCGCTCAAAAAAACTGAGGCCGTGTTCATCATGCCCCGGCAGATCACAAACTGAAAACGAGACGGCGCTATTAGCCGGACGCGATGGACTGTAACCGTCACTTAAGCGCCCACCAGACCCCACCCGATGCGATAACCCAGACCCATGTCCCACTCTGCACCGATCCGTCTGATCCCAGCCTGGATGCTCACTGCACTGGCATCGCTCTCACTGCCCGCCACGGCGGCGCATCTGCGTTCATCTGTTCCGGATCTGCCTGAACCGGACTATCCCGTCTATCCTGACCACTTTGGCAACACACATGGACTCTTCAACGAGAACCTGTTCCTGACGGTCGGCTTTTCGTTCATGATTGGTCTGGCGATGGGTTTTGCACTGAAACTGGCATTTAAGATCGCGCTCATCGTCATTAGCCTGACGCTGCTTGGTATCTTTGGACTACAGTCGATGGGGCTGGTTGACATTAACTGGTCAGGTCTCGAAATGCATTACGACGGCTGGATCGCCGGACTGCATGCGCTCGGAGAGACCTTTTTCGGCTTCATTGGAGAGAATGTCGCTAGCGTGGCGTCCTTTCTTGCCGGACTGACACTGGGTCTGAAATATTAGCGCCGACGTGCGCGCAGGATGGCTCGCCGTGGCGCAGGTAGGCCCTCGAGGGTGCGCTCTGGATCGTCAGGGTCGAGCTGATCGGCCAGTGACTGAAAACGCATCCAATCCGTTGATCGCTGCTCTTCACTGGTCGTGCGACTGACATCGACCACCTGAATCCGGTCAAAACCACAGCGACCCAGCCACACCGAGAGCGCCGCGGCACTGGGAATGAACCAGACATTGCGCATCCCGGCGTAGCGTCCCGGTGGCACCATCACCCGTTCGGCGTCACCCTCCAGCACCAGCGTTTCCAGCACCAGTTCGCCGCCTGGTCGCAGCAGGCGACACAGGTCATTGAGATGATCCAGCGGCGAGCGCCGATGATAAAGCACGCCCATCGAAAACACCGTATCGAAGCCGGTTAAGTCGTTCGGCAGATCCTCGATCCCAAGCGGCAGCACCGCCAGATCATCGCGTTTCAGATAGCGGTTAATGGCCTGAAACTGAACCACAGACAGCAGCGTCGGGTCGATTCCCATGACCAGCCGCGCCCCCGCGCCCAGCATCCGCCAGGCGTGATAGCCATTGCCGCAGCCGACATCAAGGACGAGACGCTCAGTGAGCGGCGTGATCGCGTCAGCCAGCCGCGCCCATTTCCAGTCTGAACGCCATTCGGTGTCAATGTGGACGCCCTGGATACAGTAGGGGCCTTTGCGCCAGGGATGCAGACGCTGCAACTGTTTACGTAATTGCTGTTGTGTCTCCAGGCTGGTGGGCGACTCACAACCGACACAGGCGCAGTCCAGGCGGGTCATTCCGGGTGGGAGGTCAGGCAGCGCGGCGACGGACGCTTCCCAGCGCAGCAAATCGCCGTGGACGCCAGCGCCGAGCCGGGTCAGCAGGGCGGCAGCCAGATCAGCCGCATGGGGTGCCAGCGAGGTTCGCGTCAGACAGGCCAGAAAGGGCTGAAACTGGCTCAGTTCCATGCGATCCATGCAACAAAATTGAGGCTCTGATACCAGCGCGTGAATCCAGTGAAACCAGCTGCGGTCAGGCGTTGCTCGTGAATCTCGATGCGATCAGGCACCAACACCTGCTCCAGCGCGGCGCGTTTGCGGCTGATCGCCAGATCGCTGTAGCCCTGGGCGCGTTTGAAATCCTCGTGCAGCGCGGTCAGTAGATGCCCGCCGCGATCATCGGGTGCCTGAATCTTTTCAGCCAGAATCAACACGCCATCCTGAACCAGACCCGCATGGATGCGCTCCAGCAGATCTAACCGGCGCTCCGGCGCGATAAATTGCAGGGTCAGGTTCAGCACCGCCAGCGCGGCATCGGTGATCGGCACCGTTTCCACGTCTGCGCAGACCGCTGTGACGCGCTCGCCATCCGTGCGTTCAGCGAGCCGTGCGCCGAGTCCCGCGATCATCGCTGGTGAATTGTCCACTGCGATCACGCGCACCCCGGAGTCGGTCTGATGCAGGATGGCTTCGGTCACGGCGCCGAGTGAACAGCCGAGGTCATAGCAGCAGGTTTCAGGCCGGGCAATCCGGCGTGCGATCAGGCCGGAGAGTTCCACCAGTTCGGCATAACCCGGCACCGAACGGCGCACCATGTCCGGGAACACCCGCGCCACATCCGCGTCAAACCGGAATGGACGCACCGGTGCCTGGGAACTGTCGAATAAATTGTCAGGTTCATTGATCGTCATGGCCGGACATTGTACCGTGACTGAATGCACCATTCCCGCCAGATGACCGTCATCAAACTATGGTGAGTGGTTGTTAGAATGGCGTTCTTTGCTTTGCTGACCACGGAATTACACCAGATGAGCATTCACACTCTCCAGCAACAGATCGATGAAGGCAACGATGATGACGCACTGTTCGAGTCGAATGCCGACGCCATCTCTTCCGACGATCTCGATCTCAGCAATCCGAGTCTGTATCTCAACCGCGAGCTGACCTGGCTAGCGTTCAACCACCGGGTGCTCCACGAGGCCGATGATTCGCGCAATCCGTTGCTGGAGCGCGTCAAGTTTCTCGCTATCGTCAGCAATAATCTCGATGAATTCTTCATGAAGCGCATCGGTGGACTGAAACAGCAGATCGCGGCTGGCGTCCATACGCCGAGTCTGGATGGCCGCACTCCGCTCCAGCAGCTCAAGGCGTGTCAGGCTGCTGCACGGGATTTTCAGACCGAGCAGCGGCGCATCGATGATGCACTGATGGTCGAACTGGCCGCGCATGACATCCGCATCGCCCGTCATGCCGAATTGCCCGCCGATGCACAAAACCGGCTGCGCGAGTCGTTCCGCGCCAACATCTTCCCAATGCTTACGCCGCTGGCGATGGATCCGGCGCACCCCTTCCCATTCATCTCCAATCTAACGCTGAACCTGCTGGTCACGCTGCGCTTTCCAGGCGGTAACGAAGTCTACATGGCGCGAGTCAAAGTGCCAGTGAGCAAAGATGTCT
This sequence comes from uncultured Chromatium sp., assembly GCA_903897335.1. GTDB lineage: Bacteria > Pseudomonadota > Gammaproteobacteria > Chromatiales > Chromatiaceae > Chromatium. The sequence goes on from CAIUAY010000163.1 coordinate 19,508, forward strand.
CCAGGCGGCTGATTGCAGTCGATGGCAGTCAGACCTTTGTCACGCTCGAAGATCTGATGGTTAACAATCTGGACATGCTGTTTCCGGGGATGGAGATTGTCTCCTGTGCACTGTTCCGCGTGACCCGCAATGCCATCGTCGAGCCAGACGCCGAGGCCGCCAATGATCTCTTGGAGATGATCGAGACCGAACTGCGCGAGCGCCATTTCGCGCCCATTGTCAGGCTTGAAGTTCAACCCGGCATGGAACCGACGCATCGCGGGATGCTGGCCGCTGAACTCGGTCTGAACGAAGAGGAAGACGTATTCGAGATTGAGGGCATGATGGCGCTGCGCGATCTGTTCGAGCTGGCCGCAATCGACAAGCCCGAACTGCACGACAAGCCCCATCGTCCGGTGGATCATCCGCTACTGGCCAACGACCGGCGCAACATTTTCCACATCATCCGCGAAAACGGCCCGATCCTGCTTCAGCATCCGTATCAGCCATTCAGCACCTCGGTCGAGCGCTTCCTGCGCACCGCCGCCGAAGACCCCAAGGTGCTGGCGATCAAGATGACGCTTTACCGCACCTCAGCCGGGGCAATTCTGGACTCGCTGATTCAGGCCGCCCGTAACGGTAAACAGGTGGCGGTGCTGGTTGAATTAAAAGCGCGGTTTGATGAAGCCGCCAACATCGGCTGGGCGCGGCGACTGGAGGCGGAAGGCATCCATGTCAACTATGGCGTGATGGGGTTGAAAACCCACAGCAAGCTGATTTTCGTGATCCGGCGCGACTATTCACAACTGCGCCGTTATTACCATATCGGCACCGGCAACTATCATGCCGGCACCGCCAAACTTTACACCGACCTGGGGATGCTCGGCTGTGACGAGGAGATTGGGCAGGATCTCACCGAACTGTTTAACTATCTCACTGGCTACTCCCCACCGCCAAGCTACCGCAAAATCCTGGCGGCACCCTATAACCTCAAGCGTGGCATTCTCGACAGGATCAACCGCGAGATCGCACATCAGAAACGCAGCGGCGACGGCCTGATCCAGATGAAGATGAACGCGCTGGAAGATGCCGACATCACCCGTGCGCTCTACCGCGCCAGCCATGCCGGGGTGCAGGTTGATCTGATCATCCGCGACACCTGCCGCTTCCGTCCCGGATTGCCCGGCATCAGCGAAAAAGCCCGCGTGGTCAGCATCGTCGGGCGCTTTCTGGAACACGGACGGATCATTTATTTTCGCAATGGCGGCGAGGAAGAATATTACATCGGCTCGGCTGACATGATGGGTCGCAACCTCGACAGCCGGGTTGAGGTTCATGCACCGGTGGAGAATCCCGAACTGCGACAGGAACTACGCCTGATTCTCGACGTGCAGTTCGCCGACACCCGCTCCGCCTGGGACATGGACTCAGACGGTCATTACACTCAGCGCATCCCCACCGATGACAGCACCAAAGGCGCTCAGGAGACCCTGATCGGCGTTGCTGAAAAACGTCTCGCCGCTGCGGCCAAACACAAGGAAAAAAAGGTGCGCTCACGGCTCCTGAGCCACTTCCAATGGCGACTGCGGGATCGGAACCTGACGAGCTGAAACCAGACCGTCACCAGCGGGTTGCAGACACGATCATCACAGTAGACATCTTTGAACCTCCCCACGGCTAAAGCCCGGAGATTGCGGGAGGGATCATGCGGCATACCGCACGTCCCGTTCGAGGGTCGTTCCGACTCCGGCCATGCGCGTGTTGATCGCGGCATTGATGTCGCGATCATGAGGCGTTCCACACGCCGTCTTCACTGACAGTCCTGCCAGTCCGGTAGACCCAGACAGGCACCCGCAGGCCGAACAAGTCCTGGTGGAATGGTGGGAAGCGACTTCGAGACTGATGTTACGCAGCCTTCAGTCGCATGAGTTCGGCAAAGGTGTTAATCAACATGGAAAACTTCCCAGGGATCCGGGGAAATCAACATTGAATTTTTTCCACCCCGGAGTAGCGCAACCTACCGGCTTTTTGGCCGG
>CAIUAY010000164.1 GCA_903897335.1 uncultured Chromatium sp.
CACAAAGGCAGTACACGAATATAATTTGGGTGTCCATCGGGGTTCCTCGCCGGTCGTTGTGCAGTAGGGGTACTCACAACGCTAGCAAACTCCGATGGACGCCGATCTATCAAGGTGGCAACTTGGGTTATCTACGCGGTTGGCCGTCGCCCAGGCACTCACCAGATGCAGCGGTGCCAACCCTTGGCGCGATCATGCGAACGGTGAACCGCTCCGGGAATCTTGGAGACTCATTGGTGTGAGTCACACGGCCATGGCGGACTCAGCGAGTAGCCGATAAGAAGCCTCTTCGGCCTCGGCGGGTGGCACATTGCCGATCGGCCCGAGCAGGCGCCGATGGTTGAACCCGTCAACCCAAGCCAGCGTCGCCAGTTCCACCGCCTCTCGGTTTTTCCAGGACTGGCGGTGGATCACCTCCGCCTTGTCGAGGCCATTGATCGTTTCGGCCAAGGCATGGTCGTACGCGTCGCCCACGCTCCACCGATGTCTCAATACCCGCTTCGGCCAAGCGCTCGGTATAACGAATCGACACATCTTGCACCCCGCGATCACTGTGATGGATCACACCGCCCTGATCAGGCGGTTGGCGTGCGAACAGGGTCTGTTCCAAGGCATCGCGCACGACGTCAGTCCGGGCGGCGCTGGACACCTTCCAGCCCAGATGCGCCGGGCAAACACGTCGATGACGAAGGCGACGTCGACAACGCCTTGCCAAGTCCTGACGTCGGTGAAATCGGAGACCTACAGGGCATTGGGGCGTTCAGCCCGGAACTGACGGTTGACCCGATCCAGCGGACAGGGCATCGCCGGGTCGCTGACGGTGGTTTTGACCGTCCGTCCCCGAACCACGCCTTTCAACCCCATCTGGCGCATCCGGCGCTCGACGGTGCAGCGTGCCACGTCGATGCCTTCACGTTGCAACTGCCGCCAGACCTTGCGCACGCTATAAACCGGGATGTGCTCATCCCAGATGCGCTGGATGTGCGCCATCAGCCCCGCGTCGCGCAGGCCAGGGTTGGCACGTTGGGCCGCGTGCCGGTCGTACGTCGATGGGCAAGACCTTGCAGATCGGCTCGACCCCGTCGGCCTCGCGAGACGCGTCGATGACGGCCTTCATCGCGTCAAGGGGCGGTCGCGCTCCGCCTGGGCAACATACGCCGATGCCGTGCGCAGAATTTCGTTCGCTGGCGCAGCTCCCGCACCGCCCGCTCCAGCGCCTTGACCCGCTCGGACTCGGCGGTCGTCACACCCTCACGTTGGCCGCTGTGCTTTTCGGCCTGGCGGATCCAACGACGCAGCGTCTCAGCCGTACAGCCGATCTTGGCGGCGATCGAACTGATCGCCGCCCAGTGCGATTCATGCTCACTTTGGTGTTCGCAAACCATGCGCACGGCACGCTCACGGACTTCTCGGGAATACTTGGTTGCTGTTTTCATCGCTCCATCCTCTCAAAGGTTGGAGCCTCCACGAAACCCGGGGCGGTTCAGTCTGCGCTGGCCTCCCATGCGGGAGCACAGGAGCCAGACGAGCGCTGCGTCGTGCGATCAGTACGGAGAATTCACCACAACATACTGGACGCTGCTGCCGGCATAGCGCGGCTGGTACCAGGTCGAGCCGCACCGCTGGTAGGTCACGCCACCGGACTGAACCATGGAGCAGGAGGGAGGCAGTGAATAGATGATCGAGCCGACCACCGCCGCCGTCGCGCCAATCGCCACCGCCGTGCCGACGGGATGGTTCCAGCCGTGATTGACGTCGACATCGACATGGCGATTGACGTTCACATTGGCATTGCGGTTGACGTTGACGTTCGCATTCCGGTTCACATTGGCATTGCGATTGATATTAGCACTGCCCCCCCGGTTCACCGAGGTTCTGGCATGACCGCCGCCCCGTCCAGCCGAGGCATCCAGAGGGATGACGCTCACGAACAGAACGGCCAAGGTGGCCAACACGACAGAGTGCTTTGATAGATGGTTCATTTCGCGGCGCCCTCTTGCGTGGCCGGGGTTTCGTCCTGGACAACGATGGCGATGGGGTGGTCATCCTGGCTTGGCGTGAAGGTGAAAACCGCGTCAGCGGGCTTGACCTGCATGTCCCATGTCAGGTTGGCTATGTATTGCGGCTCGCCCGGCTCATTCTTGGTAGTAATGACATAGCGCAACGGCAGGGGTGCCTCGCCCTGGGCAATCCAGATCTGCCAATCGATCTCGTCCTGGCGGAAGGCGTAGTGGTTCGCCAATTGGCCATCGATCTTGCTCGCACCGACCAGCATGGCCTCCTGGATGTCCGCCGCCGCGTCGGCATCCTCACCCCACTGGAACAGGTCGGCCAACGGGAATTCAATGCCGTATTTGGTTTCAACCGCCGTCAGCATCTCGCGGATGGTGGGGGGCGCCGCGACTGTCGTGAAATACCGGGTCTCGGGCTCCAACAGGGTGAAATGCTTGCCGTCGAAGAAGATTTCGCGCGCCTTCCGATCTGTCGTGATGTCGGCGTGCAGACGGTCGGGCTTGTGCACCTGGAGTTCGACCGTTTTCGTCACTTGAATCTTCTGTCCGGAATCCAGCACCTCGTCGACGGCGTCATCCGCTCGCAGGCTGAACGACTTGAGCCCGCGCAGGTAGGCGCCCATGCGATTGAGCGCCTGCATGGCCGCAGGGTCAATGGTCGGCGTCTCTGTCGACGTGACCACCGTCCCCAGGTCTTCCGCCAGCACGACGCCCGACAGCGCGAGGCCGGCCAGTATCAGTGCGATCCGGCGTTTTGGTTGCAGTCTCATTCTAAGTCCTCGTCTTTGAATCAATGATCGAAACCGCGTCGACTGCGGTTTCAATTTGTGGACAATCAGGTGGGGTTTTTGGTCTCGAAGAGGCGATAGATAAGTCCGGCGATGGTAGCACCGACCATAGGGCCGACCCAGAACAACCAGAGCTGGGCGGTAGCCAGCCCCTGTCCGCCGCTCAGCAGCGCGAGCGCCGGACCGGTGCTGCGCGCCGGATTGACCGAGGTATTGGTGACCGGAATCGAGATCAGGTGGATCAGGGTCAGAGCCAGGCCGATGGCCAGGCCGGCATGGGAGCCGATGCCGCGTTTATCGGTTGCGCCCAGGATGATAAAGAGAAACATGGCGGTCATGACGATCTCGGTGACCAGCGCGGAGACCAGGCCATAACCCTGGGGCGAGAGCTGGTCATAGCCGTTGACCGCCAGGCTGTTGGCGGCCAACGTGAAGGTTGCCTGACCCTCCTTGTGCAGTCCCATGTCAGCGGCGACGAACCAGATCAGGAAGGCGGCAGCGATGGCGCCCAGAACCTGAGCGATGATGTAGACCGGGAGATCGGCGAAGGGGAAGCGCCCGCCGACCGCCAGTCCTAGCGAGACTGCCGGGTTCAGGTGACAGCCGGAGATATGGCCGATGGCATAGGCCATGGTCAGCACGGTGAGACCGAAGGCGAAGGCAACGCCGAGATAACCGATGCCCACCTCCGGGACACCGGCAGCATAGACAGCGGCGCCACAGCCGCCGAGAACTAACCAGAAAGTGCCAATCAATTCGGCCAGCGCGCGAGTCATCAGGGGCATAAAAGTGTTTCCTGTATTGATGTGATGGGAGCATACCGAGACGGGGTTGACGTTCGTTCCTCATCCCACGTCCAATCTTTGGAGCCAGCGAACCAACAGAGTGTCTCGCTTGGCGGATAGTGTCACTTCACGACTTTTTTCACCACGCCCGCCTTCTCATGGCCGCGCTTTTCCATCGGCTCCTTGTTCTCAATGCCGACGGTCGCCTTGGCCGCCTTCTTGGCGGTGCAGTCCGGGTCGAGCACCCTGGCCAGGGTCAGATTGGCACACATCGCCGCAGCGAGCGTCATCGTGGTGAACCGCTCCGGGAATCTCGGAGGCTCATTGGTGTGAGTCATCCCGTCAAGGCAGACTCGTCGAGTGGTCGATATAAGCGGCTTGCGCCTCGGCAGGTGGGACGTGACCGATCGGCTCCAGGAGGCGTCGGTGGTTGACC
>CAIUAY010000165.1 GCA_903897335.1 uncultured Chromatium sp.
AAAAAATTCAATGTTGATTTCCCCGGATCCCTGGGAAGTTTTCCATGTTGATTAACAAGCCGGAATCGGAATCGAACGGGTCTCGTCCTTGCTCCGACATGGCGATGTCGCCATCACCGCACGGGTTTATGCCCATTTGCGACCGAGTGATTTAGCCGATGCGGTCGCCATTCTCGACCAACCAGCAAGAGTACGATCAGCGGTGCATGTGCACACTGATTCGCACACTGGCAACAGATGAACTCGCTAGACATGAAAAAGCCGCAATGAAGCGGCTGATTTTAATCGGGTTATTTGGTGGGCGCAGGTGGGATCGAACCACCGACCCCTGCCGTGTGAAGGCAGTGCTCTCCCGCTGAGCTATGCGCCCGGATTAGACTGCGGATGATACTGGGAGTGCATGATGGGGTCAACCAACACGACAGGTGTTAATCTCAACCCAGCACAGTCAACATGTCAACCCCAACCCAGCGAACACATCAGCCGCAGCCTTTTCCTGATTCCAGGTCGAGGATCTCCATGCGATAGTTGCCACATGGGTTTTCGCTGGTTGGCCCTTGAGTGAGCAGCACCAGACCCGTATTGATGCCGCGTTCACTGAGCCAGTGGCGGGCGAAGCGCGACCAGTCCGGGCGGTCGGCATCGACCTGAACAGCATGAATGCCATAGGAAAACTGGAGTGACTGGCAGGTGGCGGGGTTGGGGCTAAAGGCGAGAATCCACACTGATGGACGGAAGCGAGCGACGTTGCGCGGAGTGCTACCCGACTGGGTCGGGACGATCACGGCACGCGGGGTGCTGTTTTTGATGGTGTGATAGACGCTGGCGGCGATCAGATCCACTGCCCGCATGTTTTCGCTGCCATTGAAACCGTCCATGGCGCGCACGAAGGGTTGCTTGCTGCGTTCCGGTTCAACATGAGTGGCGATGCTGGCGAGCATGGCAACGGCTTCCACCGGATAGCGACCCATCGCGGATTCAGCAGAGAGCATGACGCAGTCGGTGCCTCCGAGAATGGCGTTGGCAACGTCGGTGGCTTCGGCGCGGGTCGGGCGGCGATAGATCACCATGGATTCAAGCATCTGCGTGGCGGTGATCACGGGTTTGCCAAAGTGATTGGCTAGTTCAGTAATCTGCTTCTGCACTACCGCGATGCGCTCGATCGGAATCTCGACCCCAAGATCACCACGCGCCACCATGATGCCATCGGCGGCGGCCAGGATGTCTTTCAGATTATCCAGCGCTCCAGCGCGTTCGATCTTGGCGATGATAAAGGGCGCGAAGTCCATCGCGGCGGCGGCCTGACGCACGGCCAGGATGTCATCAGCCGTGGCGACAAAGGATTGACTGACGGCATCCAGCCGATGCGCGGCAGCAAAGCGTAGCCACTCGTGATCGTTATTAGTGAAGGCGCTGATGCCAAGATCGATACCGGGCAGGTTCAAGCCTTTGCGTGAGCGCAGTTCGCCGCCGACGCGCACGCTGCAATGGATGTCGTTGCCCTGAACTTCAATGACCTTAAGCAGGATAAAGCCGTCATTGAGATACAGTCGATCGCCGGGCTGCACGGCATCAAGCAGATTCGGGAAGCTGATGCTGACCCGGTGTTTGTCGCCCAGCATCTCGTCCGTGGTCAGGATCAGGCGGTCATCGCGCAGCAGGTCGATCGGTTCTTCGCGCAGATCGCCGATGCGCATCTTAGGACCCGGCAGGTCGCCCATGATGGCGACGCGGCGATTGGTCGTAGCGGCGGCCTCGCGGATACGGGCGATGACGGCAGCATGATATTCGGGATGGCCGTGCGAAAAATTCAGTCGAGCCACATTCATTCCCGCCTCGATCAGTCGGGTCAGCATTTCCAGACTGTCCGAGGCTGGGCCAATCGTGGCGACGATTTTGGTTTTATGATCAGGTAACTGCATGGTGATTTCTCGTGAAGGGTGCTGGAGTCCGCGATAGCCGTCTGTCCGGTCGATGTCGCGGGTGGCAAGTATTACAGGATAGCGCCTGAGCGTGACAACGCGACGTGGGCATGGATGAGCCGTCGTGCCTGCGCAAGCATCGCCGTTAGCGTCATCTCGCCTCCGGGCGATAGCCGATAGTCAGCATAATCAAACGATGCACCGCCGCCAGTGATCAGAACGCTGTCTGGCGCGTGACCATAAAGCGCCGCGCACCACCCAAGCAGCTCACGCGGATCAAGAAAATGCGCCATGCTAGATGCCGGACTGGTCGTGGGGATGAGCGGCTGACAGCGCACCGCGCCGGGTTCGAGATCAACCGCCGCATCGAGAAAGATCGCTTGGTCGACGACCGCGAGATCGGCGACCAGTTCGGCGGTCAGGATGTGGCGGGCGATCACGGCGACATCCGCTGGAACGCCGTCCTGTTCCAGCCGATCCGCTACCAGCGGGCCGAGCGCGTCATCGCCCCGGATCGGACTGCCGTAACCGATGATCAGGATCTTCACCGGTGACACTCGGTGGAACGGGTGAGGGTATCAATCACCTGTCCGCTGGCGTTTTTGAGTTCAATCCATAGCGGCATCTGACCAAAAGCATGTGATGCGCAGGACAGACAGGGATCAAAGCAGCGGATGACCGCCTCGACCCGGTTGAGCATTCCCTCTTGCAGATGTTTCCCGTCCACGTAAGCCTCCGCGACCTGCCGGATCGCCTGATTCATGGCGAGATTGTTGTGTCCGGTGGCGATGATCAGATTGACCCAGGTGATGAGTCCCTCGTCGTCGATCCGATAGTGATGGATCAGCGTTCCGCGTGGCGCTTCCGAGACGCCGATGCCTTCGGCGCGATTACTACGGGCGCGGGCGCGGACGCGAGTGTCCAGAATCGTCGGGTCTTTCAGCAGACGTTCCATCATTTCGATGGCATAGATGATTTCGACCAGCCGTGCGTAGTGATAATGGAAGCTGCTGGCAATCGGCCCGGACTCTTGCAGCATATGAAACTCAGCCAGCGCGACATCGGCATAGGGCGTCCCGCAGGCTTGCGCGTTATTGAGCCGCGCCAATGGACCAACCCGATAGATACCCTTGGGATAACCCTGCGGCTTGTAATAGGGGAACTTCATGTAGCTGAAGTCTTCGACGGCCTCGCCGATGATCCGCTCGTAGTCTTCGGGCGGCACCATGTCCTCGACGATGCGACCCTTGGCATCCTTGATCCGCAATAAACCGTCGTAATGCTCCAGATTGCCCTGGGGCGTCACCAGACTTAGGAACATGGTCGGCAGCGTTCCGAAATGATCAGCTTCATGTTTGAACTTCGGCACCAGCGTCTTGAAAAAATCGTAGGTGCGCCGCGCAATTTCCAGCCCCTCCGGGAGCAGTTTGAGCATGGCGTCGCGCTTCTCCAGCGTCAGCGGCTCATTGACGCCGCCGGGCACCACCCAGGTTGGATGGATCTTCTTGCCGCCGAGCATTTCGATGATGGTCTGGCCGATCTGACGCAGCCGGATACCGTCTTTCGCCAGATCAGGATGCTCGCGCATCACGCCGAAGATGTTGCGCGTGGCTGGATCAGCATCCCAGCCGAACAGCAGATCGGGCGAGGACAGATGAAAAAATGACAGCGCGTGTGATTGGGTGAACTGCGCCAGATTCATGATCCGGCGCAGATGTTCGCCGGTCGGCGGAATGCTGACCGACAGCAGATGGTCACAGGCTTTATTGGAAGCCAGCAGGTGACTGACCGGACAGATGCCGCAGGTACGCGCCGTGAGCGCGGGCATTTCACGATAGGGGCGACCTTCGCAGAATTTCTCAAAACCGCGAAACTGGGTGAGATGAAACCGTGCATCCTCGACCTCGCCCTCATCGCCAAGTTGCAGGCTGATGCGGGCGTGTCCCTCGATGCGGGTGACGGGTTCGATGCTGATGGTGCGACTCATGGCGGAGATTCCTGTCGGTTTGGGCTGACAATTGCTGGAGTGGTTTAGGTGCGTCGTGCCGTGATGAATTCTTCGAGAGAGGCATCAGCTTGCTTGAGAATGCCAACAAGGGTTCCGGGCTTGATTTCCCGATGATTTGGAACCAAGCAACCAGATGACTGACGGCGCAACACGATATAGCTGCCACGTTGACGCACCACAACGAAACCCAGTTTTTCCAATGCCCGGACTCTCTCCATCCCTAAGGTGATGGGTAGTTTAGGCATATTCGCCAATCTCAAAGGTCGTGAGTAGCGGGCGAGCGACGACCTTCAACGGAAATTCTTCGAGAGACAGCGCGGTTGCTTCGCGCAAATTCGCCAAGGCGTCCTCAACGGTTTCGCCTTGCGTGGTTGTCCCTGTTTCAGGATTGAAGGCAATATATCCGCCTTCAGGCGCGGGGGTTAGGATTGCAGAAAGTTCCATGTGTGTTGATCTGTCGTGAGAAGCGATACCGAATGCGGACTGATGAGCATCTCAATTGCATCATGTCTGCGTTATTCAAACAGGCGTGGCTGTTTCAGGAGATCGCCTCCAGATGGGTTAGCGCGGCGGCTTCGGAGTCTTCAATGGCGATTTCAACGGCGCGTTTAGCACGAGGTTGGGTTGCCGCTGTTGGCAACCCAACTTCGGCGGTCTGACAGTCCTCAAATGCGATGGATCATGCATTAATCAAAACAGTTGTGACTGCTTAAGAATATAACCAGCCGGTTTTTTTGGCTTTTCAATCATGCCCTCGGTGACGAGGCGCTCTAGCCAGAGTTTGGCCTGGGCGGGCGATACCGCAAGCGCGGTGGCAATCTCTGCGTCTTTTAGCGGCGAGCGTATTTGCAGCAGTTGCTGCGTGAGCTGACGTACGCTCTCAAACAGCGCCTCGGCGGGTGTTGATTCCGATTGTGCAGACTGATGATCCATTGTTAGTGCGACCGGAACCTGCGGTTCAGGCAGCGGTTTTTCTGGTTCATCGGCGAGCGGATCGGCAGGCGTCACATCGAACAATTTAACAAACGCATCCACATCCTCGGGATTCGGCCACAGTCGCGCACCCTTATCGCGTAACGCCGCGAGTCCGTCGGAAAACGTCCCAGTTGAACGCACATAAACGGGTACCAGCCGGAGCTTATCCAACTGCTCCTTGGCACCAGCCCAGGTGCCGCCTTTATCGAGATCGGAACTCATCACCAGCGCGACATCCGCCAGCGCATAGATTAGCTTGTTGCGCTGCATGGCATGACCGACATTAAATCCGGCGCTGGGATCGTAGGGCGACACCAGAACCAACTGCTCATTCATGATGAGCTGGCGGTGTTCGCGGTTAAGCGTGGTCTTGGCGAGGCTGTCTGCCACGATCCCGACCGACCGACCGCCTGCATCGAGTGCACCACGCATCGCCGCCTGATCGATGCCCTTCGCGCCGCCTGAGATCAGGGTTTTGCCCGCCCGCGCCGCGAGTTTACCCACATCCAGCGTCTCGTCGATTAGTCGGTCATCGACATGCCGCGAGCCGACTACCGCCAGACCGCCACTTTCCAACAGGCCGCGCTCGCCACAGCCATAAAGCACGGCAGGCGCATCCTCTTTCAGGCGCAGTTTCAGACGGGCGGGATAATCGGCATCCGCACGACTGAGGATCCAGATTGCTCGCGTCTGCCAGTGTTCGATGGCCTGACTCAACAGCAGGCCACGCTCCAGCAAACGCTTCAGACGATCCGCCGCGATGATCGGCTGGCAGGTCTCCAACAATTCTGCCGCCGTGGGTGACAACAGATCTGCGGGCTGGCGTTCGAGGTCGCGCAGATGAAGGGCAAGGCGCTTGTATTCGCCAGGCGTCAGCAGCTCGGTGGATGCCACACTGCGTCCCACGATTAGGGGCGCGGTGAGGAGCAGGATCGCCTGTGTGTTGCGTGAAAGGTCTGGCATCATTTAAGCGTGTCCTGTTTGTGCAAGCGCCACTGGAAAAACCTCGCCGCTGCGTTGCTGGCGCAACAGCCAGGCGGCAACCGTGAATGTCCAACGTGAATCCACCATGTCATCGATCAAAAAGACCGACCCACGGCGCGGCAGGCGTTCAGCGCAAAACGCCAGCGAACCGTCGAGGTTACGCGCCTGTTGAGTGCTGTTGGCCATCGTTTTCTGTTCGGGGCGATGATCGGATTTGGCAAGTACAACATGAAAGGGCAAGTCGAGCGCGGTAGCGAGACGCTGCGCGAAATCAGGAACCAGATCGGGATGACGCAGCGATGGGACGCAGGTCAACCAGGTTGGCGCAGGCTGCGGGTTCCACTCCCGAATCATGGTGACGCAAGCCGCGACCAGCACATCAGAAAATCGTCCGTCCTGATACTTGCCCTGCCTCACGAAACCGCCCCAGCCGGCATCACCCCAAACCGATAATGCGCGACCGGGTTGCGCCTGATGCGCAGTAGTAATCGCGCTATTGATCCCGTAACGCGGCAGTCCGCCCGGGGGCCATTTCCGGCGCGGTTCGATCAGGAGGCTGGTGCGGCGCAAAAAGGCCACGGCCTCCTGCATCAGGACCGCATCGACCGTCGTTGACAACGGCGGCAGGCGCGGCGGAGCCAGTTTGTCGGGGTCACCATCCAGCGCCTGAATCAAAAATCGCATCTGCTCGCCAAACGGCAAATCGAGATAGGCCTGCATCTGTTGCTGTTCAAGACGACGCAAGTCGGTGAGCCGTTCCGCTCGCGCCCAGAATTCGGCGCTCAGGCGCGCCGTGGTCAACTGCCAGCGGCTGCCCTGTTTGGCAATGGGGGCGGGCGATTCGAGCGACAGCAGATCGAGGGTCTTTTCGATCCGTCCTTTGCTCAAATTGATACAGCCCATCAGGTCATACAGCGACAGTCCGCTGCGGTGCCGTTCCAGGGCCTCCAGCACCTCCGCGACCTGTTGGCGCGTCGGAAAGGCGTTGTCGATAAACCAGTCTGTAATCGTGGTATCTTCCGTGCCGCTCAATAACACGCCATAAGCCGTTTCGAGTGCCCGTCCTGCCCGTCCCACCTGCTGGTAGTAGGCGACGACCGAGCCGGGCATCTGGTAATGGATCACGAATGCCAGATCAGGCTTGTCATAACCCATGCCCAGCGCGGTGGTGGCAACTAGCGCCTTGACCCGGTTATGCAGCAAATCCTGCTCCAATGCGATCCGGCGTTCTGCCGCAATGTCACTGGTGTATGCCGCAACCGCAAAGCCGTGTGTTGTCAGCCAGTCGGCAACCTGATTGGCGTCACGCACCGTCAGGGCATAGATAATGCCGTGTCCGTGCAGGGTGGCGATTTGCGCGGCCAGCCACGCCAACCGCTCGGCCTGATCGGGCAGGCGGATGGTTTGCAGGGTCAGTGACGGGCGATTCAGATCGCCGCGAGAGATGTCCAGCGGCGACCCCAGCACGGACTTGAGATCAGCCATCACCCGATCATTGGCGGTTGCCGTTGTCGCCAGTAGCCGCAGATTGGGCGGCAAACGGCGCACCACGCGCTCCAGCAGTCGGTAGTGCGGACGAAAATCGTGACCCCAATCGGAAATGCAGTGCGCTTCATCGATCACGAGCAGCGCAATTTGCGCCGCGACAGGTGCTAAAACCTGCGCGTTAAAATGCTGATTGGCAAAGCGTTCTGGCGTGACGAGCAGAATATCGACCTGATGACGCAGGAATCGCGCTTCAATGTCGGCGTGATCGTCGGGATTGTCGGAATGCATGGCTTCGGCGCACAACCCCATGCGGCGGGCAGCATCGAGCTGATTGCGCATCAGCGCAAGCAATGGCGAGACCAGCAGCGCCGGGCCGCTTCCAGCTTCGCGCAGCAGTTTGGTGGCGATGAAATAGACGAAACTCTTGCCCCAGCCGGTTTTCTGCACCACCAACAAGCGGCCATGACCTGCGACGAGGTGACGAATCGCGGCCTCCTGACCGTCACGAAAGATTGCATCCGCTCGCCCGGAGCCTTGCCTGAGCAATTCTAATGCGCGCATTTGTTGGTAGATCATCTAGTTCTGCTGCCGATTCCTGGTAGTACTTGTGATAGTCCGCCAGCGTTGGCGTTGTGGCGGTTCGATCAGCACCGGATGTTGCGCTTTAGCAAAGCTAACGGGATCTTCAGTCCGATGCTGGCGCAGAAAAGACCAGAAGCCAACAACGACCGATCCCGTCGCTGACGGTCTGTGCCGTTTTCTGCAAATAGTAAGGAAAATTTGTAGAAAAATCGCGTTTATGGCCGGAACAAGGCGCTTTATCGAGGGAAAAGCCTCTTGATGGCTTCTTTCAGCCAATCTGGACGCTCAAGTCCGACGGGCTGTTAACCCGCATCCAGCGCCGGATTGACTGCAAGCAACTCGGACTGGGTGGCCTGGGGCACGACTGAGATATCGCCGTGTGCCAGCTCGCGTCCCTGATCCAGCACCAGCACCTGATCAACCCAGTCCAGTCCGGCGGGGCGGTGGGTGATCAACAGCACCGTGCGCCCGACCATCAGCCGATCAAGCGCCTGCATCAGATCGCGCTCGGTGGTGGCGTCCAGACCTTCGGTTGGTTCATCGAGCAGCAGGATGGGCGCATCCTTGAGCAGCGCACGGGCGACCGCAATGCGTCGCCCCTGACCGCCGGACAAACGTACGCCGGTTTCGCCGACCCAGGTGTCATACCCCTCCGGGAATTCGGCGATGACATCATGAATCTGCGCGACCCGGCAGGCGTCTTCCAGCGCGGACTGCGAGGCATCCGGGTTGGCGATCAGCAGGTTTTCGCGGATGCTGGCGTCAAACAGATGGGTATGCTGGCTGACGACGGCGATGTGTCGGCGCAAATCTTCGCCATGAAACGCTGCGATGTCATGCCCGCCGATGCGAATCGTTCCCGCATCAGCAGCCCAGAACCGCAGCAGCAGATTGAACAGCGTGCTTTTGCCGGAGCCGGTCGCGCCGATCACGGCGGCGCGGCTGCCTTGCGGGATGTGCAGACTGATATCTGAGACCGCAAGACGTGCGGCGTTCGGATAACGAAAACTGATCTGCTCGAAAGCAATGTCGAAGCAGGCAGGTTGGGGCGAAAGGCCGACCGGTTCGGTCACTGCCGGCACCGCATCGACGATCTCGAACAGCCGATGGGCGGCGGCCAGGCTCCGTCCGAGGAATTGAAAAGCCTGCGGCAGCGAGGCGACGGACTCGAAGCTGGCCAGCGTAAACAGCGCCAGCATGGCTAGATGGGGCGGCATGAGCTGGCCTTCGCGCACCATTGGTATCGCCAGCCACAGCAGCACCCAGAGACTGAGCCCGGCACACAGGCCGACTGCTGCCAGAGTCAAGCCGTGATCGCTGCTCAGACGCGACTGATCAGCGATCAGACGTCGGCTCAGATGGTCGATGTGTTGCGCCTGCTGTTCAGTCATGCCGTAAACGGTGAGTTCAGCCATACCCTGCACCCCGTCAATGACGGCGGTACGCAATGCGCTTTCATCGCCGGTGATCCGCTGTCCCGGTGCCTGTCCGCGCCGCCGTGACCAGATGGGCAGCGCAACTCCGGCAAGCAGCAGAAAAAACAGCCCGGCGAGCGCGAGGATCGGCGCATAAACGGACAGAAAGACCGTGAACAGCAGGACGCTGATCCCGGCGACGATGACCGGAACCAGCACCCGGACATAGAGGTTGTCGAGTGCGTCGATGTCAGCGCGGATGCGACTGAGCAGGTCGCCGCTGTGATACTGCTGGAGCCGTGCTGGGGCGAGTGGTTCCAAATGGCTGTAAAACCAGACCCGCAGACTGGCAATCATGCGGAAGGTGGCCTCGTGATTGATCAGACGCTCGCCATAGCGTCCCGCAGTGCGCAAGATCGCGCTACCCCGGATCAGTGCCGCCGGGGTGAAATAGTTGATGGAGAGACTGGCCATGCCAGCCGTTGCCATCGCGGCCAGAAACCAGCCGGAAGCGGCCATGAGCATGACATTGGCCAGTAGCGTGAGGAACGCCGCCAACGTGCCGAACAGCATCCAGATCCGGTAAGGCCGCAGCAGCGGCCACAGACGCAGCAGTGCTTTCATCCGTTCCTCCGCGAGAAACGCCGCCCGCAGTCACAGTGAGGGCGGAGAAAATGCGCTTGCGACAGCACAGGCGTCGTTCCCGGAAGCGGACAGCCCTTGCTGGCCACGTCATGCTGAACGACCACAAGGTCGCTGTGAGAAATGTTTTGAATCACTGGGGTCTCCATCTGCATGTCAACCTGCCCTGTTCCCTGCAAAAGCGGGACAACCCTGGGCAGCGCCTCAATTAAACAGCGGCCATTTAGCCGGTTTTCGTCACGGGGAGGATGACGATGTCGACCCGACGGTTCAGACGCCGGCCGACGTCCGTCTCATTGCTTGCAATTGGCTGGTTCTTACCAAAACCTGCGGTGCTGATGCGCTCCTGATGAACGCCAGCGCCCGTGAGATAACGATCGACCGCCAGCGCACGGCGCTCCGACAGATCCTGATTGTGTTCCGCCGATCCGGTGTTGTCCGTATGTCCCGCAACCGACAGTTCGGTCTTGCCATAGCGGTTCACGATGTCTGCGATCTTACCCATGGTGCTGTAGAAACCGGGTTTGATCCGGTCTGAATCCACCTCGAAGGTGGTTTCACCCGTCATGCCGACCAGCAGCGTATCGTTGGGTAGCTTCTGAATTCGGATCATGCCGCTGGCGATCTCGTCAGCCAGCGCCTTTTCAAAGTCCTGTCGTTGCTGCTCCATATAGGCTCCAGCCATCCCGCCCGCCAGTGCGCCACCGATGGCACCGATCAGTGCGCCGCGCCCGGCGTTACCGCCCAGCGATCCGATCAGGGCACCCGCGACCGCTCCGGTTGCGGTGCCAATCGCCGCACTACGTCCGGTGTCGGTCATCCCCGTGCCCTCGGTGGCACAGCCGACGGTCAGCGCCGCCAGCATGGCGACCACGACCAGACGCTGAAAAAAATATTTTGTCATTTCAAGCTCCCAGGCACATCAGATGAAGTGGATCGGACAAAGGTCGATCAGTCAGGACGCGGTTTCTGCGTCCGATGGATGAGAATATTGAGCATCCGCATCGTTGCTGCAATCGCTGCAAAGACCTGGTTGGCATGAACGCCACGGGTGCGCAGTTCGCCCTGTTCGGTTTTCCAGGTGATGCTGCACTCGGTGAGCGCATCGGTGCGACCGCCTTTCGGGATCCGCACCTCGTAGTTGAGCAGTGATGGCAGGCTCAGATCGTGCCGCTTCACGACCTTGGCCAGCGCATTGACAAAGGCATCGAAGCCGCCGTTCCCGGAGCCAACCGCCGTATGGATGTCGTCATCGATTCGCAGCCGGATGCTGGCAGTCGATTCCAGATCCATCGAGGACGCGACCGAACAGGCGAGCAGCTCGGCGTGGTTGTGATCTTTGCTCTCCAGCACCTCGGCAATGATGAACGGCAAATCTTCAAGGGTAATGGTCTTTTTGGAATCACCCAGCTCGATGATGCGCTGAAGCACTTTGCGCTGATTGTCGTCAGACAGATCAATGTCGAGCCGCTCCAGATTTTTGGCGAGTGACGCCTTGCCTGCGAGCTTGCCGAGTGCGTAATTGCGCCGCCGCGCAAAGCGTTCGGGCGTGAGACGGCTGTGATAAAGACTGCCCTTGCGGTCGCCGTCGGCATGAATGCCAGCCGTTTGCGTAAAGACATCAGCACCGACGATCGGTGCATTGTCAGCGATGCGCTTGCCGGAGAAATATTCAACCAGCTCGCTGACCCGCGCCAGATGGGTCTCGTCGATCCCGATCTCACAGGCCAGCTGATCGCGTAGATTAACCGCAACCTCGGCCAGCGAGGCATTCCCGGCACGTTCTCCCAGACAGTTGACCGTACAGTGAACCGCCGCCGCGCCAGCACGCACGGCAGCCAGCACGTTCGCAGTCGCCAGACCGTAGTCATTGTGTGGATGGAAGTCAAACTGGAGACCGGGAAAGCGTCCCACCATGTCCGCAAAGGCCGCATAGACCCGTTCCGGGGTCATGACGCCCAGCGTGTCAGGCAGCATGAAATGACCGATGCCGCAATCGGCGAGCTGCTCGATCAATCCGAAGACATAGTTCGGGTGATCACGGTAGCCATTCGACCAGTCCTCCAGATAAAGATTGACCGCCAGACCACGCGCCTGCGCGATGGCGATGGTCTCGCGCACATCGATCACATGTTGATCGAGCGTCTTGCCAAGCTGACCGTGACAGTGTTTCTCGCTACCCTTGGCCAGCAGGTTGATCACTCGCCCGCCCGCGCCATGAATCCAGTCCACGCTCAGACCATGATCGACGAAACCCAATACCTCGACACGCTCTGCCATGCCACGTTCAGCCGCCCAGCCGATGATCCGCGACACCGCATCCGCCTCGCCGGAAGACACGCGCGCCGAGGCGACCTCGATGCGGTCAACCCGTACCAGTTCCAGAAGCGCCTTGGCGATGTTGACCTTTTCATCCGGTGAAAACGACACGCCCTGGGTCTGCTCGCCGTCGCGCAGCGTGGTGTCGAGGATGCGCACGGCGCGACCTGGTTCAATCATCGTGTTGATCCCTTGTCAGGAAGCATTTGGTCAGCTACGACTCTAGCGCCAGATATTCTTGATGACGACAGCATTTACTGTACCGTTTGCCGGATGGCATCCGTGTTCTGGAGCGGATGGACAGACTCGGAAATGGTTTCAGAAAATACGTTCATTTGATATGGCTCGTTTTTAACACCTGGATCAGGGCTGACTTGCTCAAAAGCTGGCTTCAATTCGATGCTGTTAAGAAGTGCGATCAAACTTTTGCCAACGGCCAGCGCGAGATTGACCGGAACGGCATTCCCGATTTGTTTGTACTGGCTCGATATTGACCCGGAAAACTGCCAGTCATCGGGGAAAGTCTGAATTCTGGCATATTCCCTGACCGTGAGCGGACGGCTTTCATCTGGGTGACAGCGTTCTGTCTGCTTTTGCGCGGGGCTGCACGTCAATGTCAGGCTTGGCGCATCCCATGAGAGCCGACGCGCCATGCCCGTTTTTCCGCCGCCAAGGAAATAACTTCCCTGCATGTATTCTCGCTGCAAGTGGTCGGGCAAATCGCGCCAATATCCACCCGGCGGCACGAGATCAAGTATTGCCTCCTTCTTTTTTGGATAGTTTTGCCCTGATGATTCGGGAACATCATCAGGATACAGTTCGCCTGTTTTCAGCGCGTCTTTTAAAACAAAAATATTGCCGCATGGAGATGGCCACTGGAATTTTGAATGTTTCACCAAGTCGTTTCTGATTCCGACAAGCATCAAACGCTCACGTTTTTGAGGCACTCTGTAAAATAGTGCTTTTAAGATCTTTGGTTCAATTAGCGTATACCCAAGATCCGCAATCACTGACTTAATCACGCTGATTGTTCGTCCATGATCATGCTCCAGCAATCCTCTGACATTTTCACCAAGGAAAACGCTTGGCTGGGTTTCTTTGATCGCACGGGAAAATTCAAAGAACAGTGTCCCACGGGTATCCTCGAAACCAAGCTGATTTCCAGCATAAGAAAATGCCTGACAGGGAAATCCCCCAGAAAGAAAATCAACGCCACTGAATTCCGCGAAGTCAATATTTCTGATGTCACTCTCAATGACATTCCAATTTTTCCTGTTTGCTCTAAGCGTATTACAGGCATGTTTATCTATTTCATTAAGCGCAACGGCTTCAAAACCCGCTTTTTCAAGCCCAATCGCTAACCCGCCAGCACCTGCAAAAAGTTCAATCGACGAGAATTTCCTTAACGGCCTGACAGTTTGTTCCAAATCCCATGTGGATGATAGAATCTCACGGATTTCTTTAAATTCTGTCAGTTGTTCAAGCCTGTATTTTTTTCCTGTTTCGCATTGGAGTGGGGTGATCTTTCCGTTTTTTTCCCACTTGATTAATGTTGCTTTTGATACCGAAACAATATCGGCAAGCAGTTCAGAATCAATCAGATCGTTATATGTTGAAACCATGAAATCCTTCGTATGTTTTGAATGACAAAAGATAGATGCTTTTTAAGAGATTTTTATCTATTGCCTTAAGCTCACTTAAAACCGTGTTAGATTTTTCAGGCAGACTGACGCTGGCGACAACATCTTCAATGATTCCAGGAAGTGATTCACACAAATTCTTGAAAGCGCATCTGTCGCCAGTTACCATTTCATAAAATTTATCGACTGACACACGACGTATTTTTTCGTGGCAAACCTTGTTTTTGTCAATACAGAATGACCATGGTATATCTTGGCTTTTTGAGGCAATTACCTCTACCAACAAGCAGGTTGCAAGCGGATCTTTAATCAGCGTATCCTGCATTCGCAGGTAGGTATTTCTTGAAGAGGATGAATTCATTGTATTATGCTTGTTTTTCATCTCAACATAAATTTTTCTGGATTGATTGACAATATCGTAACCTGTATTTGGAACCGTCCATCCTCGACCGATAAACCTGAAGATATTTTGATGGAAATAGCCAATATGATTAGTATTGCTTTTATCAAGCTGCCGAATCACCTCACTTTCTATGACATCCTCAACATCTTTTTTATAAACAATTGAATCAAATGTTAGTTTGACTGGATCAATTAAGTTGCCGTTAAAGTCATTCAGGTCAATCTGGAACCGGTATTTCATTACTGTGTTTTTGACATGCTCAAAAATGTCTTCATCACTGATGAATCCCAAACTGTATTTTTTCATGGTTAATTCAGCCAATACATTTAGCTGGCCAAACGGATATGAGCCGTCTGGCCTGACGCAAACGCGCTCGGTCAGCGCACGACAGGTGACAGGACTGCCGTGAGATGCGTTTTCACAGCCTCAGCCGTTGCGTCCAGCTCAACGCAGCGCGTTTCTTCTTCCATCAATCCCTGAAGTGACGGTGGCGGCGGTGCTTCCCGCCCTATCGCTGCGCACACGGTGTCATTGAATTTGGCCGGGTGCGCAGTCGCCAGATACACGCAATCTGCCTGACCCTGCGCGGCATGAACCCCAACCGCAGTATGCGGACAGAGAATATAGCCACTTGCTGCTGCCGTAGCCTGAATCTGCGTCAGGGTCTCAGCGTCGCTTGCCGCTGTCGCATCAAAGTCTGCCCGCACCCGTTCATGATGCGCCGTATCGACGGTGAGCTCCCCGCTAGCTTGCAGATCCGCGAGCAGGGCGCGGATCTGCACGGTGTCGCCATCATGGAGAAAATACAGATACCGCTCAAAATTCGAGGCAATCTGGATGTCCATCGCCGGACTCAGGGTCTGATGAACCGCATCCTCGACAGCATAGATGCCGGTCTGCACAAAGCGCGTGAGGATGTCGTTGCGGTTGGTGGCGATGACCAGCCGGTCAATCGGTAGCCCCATGCGTTTGGCGAGATAACCGGCGAAGACATCGCCAAAGTTGCCGGTCGGAACCGCAAAACTGATGCGCCGCGCCAGATCGCCGCCGCTAACGCGACCCCAGGCATAAAAGTAGTAAACCGTCTGTGCCAGAATCCGCGCCCAGTTAATCGAGTTGACCGCGCCGAGATGATACGCGGACTTGAAGGACAAATCGTTGAACAGCGTTTTGACGATGTTCTGAGCATCGTCGAAGGTGCCACGCACGGCGATATTGTGGACATTGGCGTCCAGTACCGTGGTCATCTGGCGTTCCTGGATTGGCGAGACCCGTCCTTTAGGATGCAGGATGAAGATCTGAATGCGTTCCTTGCCACGCCCGCCCGCAATGGCCGCCGAGCCGGTATCGCCTGAAGTTGCGCCAACGATATTGAGCTGACCGCCGTCACGCGCCAGCAGATACTCGAACAGATTGCCCAGAAACTGTAGCGCCACATCCTTGAAGGCGGCGGTTGGGCCATGGAAGAGTTCGAGAATCCGTAGTCCGGCAGTCTCGACCAACGGCGTCACCTCAGGGTGCGTGAAGGTCGCGTAGGAACGCTCGATCAGTGTGCGCAGATCCTCGCGAGGAATGGTGTCGCCAACATAGGGCGTCATCACTTCCAGCGCCAAATCCTGAAAGCGCAGGCGTGACCAGGTGCGCAGCGTGTCAGCATCGATTTGGGGAATGGTGGCAGGCACCAGCAGGCCGCCATCGGTGGCCAGCCCCATCATGACTGCGTCCGTGAAGCCGATGGGTTCGATAGTGCCGCGTGTGCTGAGATAATGCATGTGATGCCTGTGCTATCAAATAATAATGGGGCTGACCTTGCGCTGCCGCCTGGTCTCTGCATGAGGTGCCTGTCAGGGTAAAAAAATCTGACGCCAGTTGGCAACCGCTGTCTGCATCCAATAATCGTATACTTGCCAAGTCAACGATTACGTCAGTATGCGGCAAGGGTATACTGAATTAAATTTTCAACCGTGCTCGTGATGCAAACTGGATGGCACGGTGGTGAGTCACTTCATATCGGCAGCTTTTCACCCGCTGACGCAACGATAGAGTCAATGAAGATCAACAAAAACCCAGCGGAAGCGAACCGACTGCGCGAGCAGGCACGGCAGATTCTGCGCGACCATTCCTTTGGGAGCGCGCTTGCTGACTTCAAGCAGGGGAATTTCAATCTCGATACGCTTCTTGAAGAACTGCACATCTATCATGCCGAGCTGCTGATCCAGCAGGATGCATTGCGCGAAAGCCAGGAATCCAATGAACTGGCGCTGGCGCGTTTTGTCAGGCTCTATTACGAACTGCCACTGCCGACATTACTGGTGTCCTGGCAGGGGCGCGTCAAAGAAACCAATGCCGCCGCCGTGGAACTGCTGGCGCTCAACCGCCAGTTGTTTACGCATCTTGCCAATCCGCAGCACGTTGCCATCTTGGAGAAGGCGTTCGAGCAGGCGCGCAACACGGGCAAGGCCAAATGTTTCGAAATTTCGCTGCGTGGCGCCAACCAGACCTCGCTCGTCGCGGATCTGACATTGATTCGTCTGCCGGGGTCGGCTACGGTCGAAGCCGAATTCATCTGTACTATCGTCGACCAGACCGAACGCATCGCGCAGGAATCACGTTACCACCAGCTCACGGCGATCATGAGCGATGTCGCCTTTTCGGGTCTCGAAACCACAAACAACGACTTCGAGATCGACTGGATCACGGGTTCGATCGAGCGTCTGACAGGCTATCAGTCAGATGAAATTCTGGCGCAGCGTGGCTGGCGTTTTCTCCTGACGCCAAACGATTTGAAAGCATTCAATGACAGACTGGCGCGGATCAAAATTGGCGAGACGTTCACCAGCGAACTCTGTCTGATCCACAAAGACGGCTCGCTGCGTTGGATTCGCGCCACGACAGAATGCCTGCTGGATTCCGGGCACTCGACGTTGCGCCGACTCCATGGCGGTCTGGTGAACATCACTGAACAGAAGGTGCATGAATCAGAGATTCAGCGTCTGGCGCTGGTCGTCGAGCAGAGTCCAAGCATTGTCCTGGTCACCGATCTGATGGGGCGGATCGAATACGCCAACCAGCGTTTTTGCGACGTGACCGGCTACAGCAAAATGGAAGTCTGCGGTCAATCGGTCGATCTCATCACGACTAATAAAACGCCTAAGTCAACCATCACTGAGATGTGGGAGGCACTGCGGCAGGGTCAGTCCTGGCGCGGCGAATTTCAGAACCGCAAAAAATCGGGCGAGATGTACTGGGAACAGGCGCAGATCACCCCCTTGAAAAACGAGCAGGGCAGCATCTCGCATTACGTCAAACTCGCCGAGGATGTCAGCGAGAAACGGATGCTGTCAGAACAGCTCAGCTATGTGACTCACTATGACCCGCTGACTGGGCTGCCTAACCGGATGCTGCTGCGCGAACGCATTGATTTCGCGCTCACCAGGGCACAGCGCGAGGGGCATGGGGTCGCCATCCTCTCGATTGACCTGGATCGGCTCAAATTCATCAACGATTCCATGGGGCACCATGTTGGCGACCGGATTCTACAGATCATCGCGCAACGTTTGCGTACACTACTCGGCGAAGATGACACGCTTGCCCGCTTTGGCGGCGACAATTTTATCCTGCTGCTTGGCCAGTTGCGCCTGGTACAGGAGGCAACGGCGCTTGCTAAGCGTCTCCAGACAATACTGGACGCGCCGATCAGTCTTGAGGATGGCATCGCTCGCATCACAGCCAGCGTTGGGATTGCGTTGTATCCAGAAGACGCGCAGACCACCGACGAGCTGATCAGCCATGCCGACGCCGCGCTGCATATTGCCAAAGCCGATGGACGCAAGACCTACCGCTTCTATACGCCCGTACTGAACCAGCAGCTCGTCGAACAGTTCCAGCTTGAACAGGCGCTGCGTCTTGCGCTCGAACGCAATGAGCTGATCCTGCACTATCAACCACGGGTTGAGATCAACACCGGCCAGATCATGAGTCTGGAGGCGCTGGTGCGCTGGCAGCATCCAGATCGGGGACTGGTGCCGCCAGATCGGTTCATCCCAATTGCCGAAGCGACCGGGATGATTCTCCAGATCGGGCCGCTCGTCTTGCGCCAGACCTGCCAGCAGATTTTGGAATGGCGCGCCAGCGGAGTGCCTGTGGTGCCGGTTGCGGTGAATCTGTCTGCCAACGAGCTCTATCAGGAAGGTCTGGCGCAACAGATCGAAAATATCGTGGATGCCTACGGAATTGCCCCCAACCAACTGGAATTCGAGATTACCGAAAGCGCCGCCATGCGCTCGATCCGGCAGGCGGTGGTCATTCTCTCGAAACTCCGGTCGCGTGGTTTTTCAATCTCGGTCGATGATTTCGGAACCGGCTACGCCTCGCTCAGCTATCTGAACCGCCTGCCGATCCAGGCACTTAAAATTGATCGTTCGTTCCTGGCCGACATCGGTGATGATCCAGTCTCCCAGACACAGAGCGCCGCCATCATCAAAGCGATCATCGGGCTAGGCTCCAATCTTGGTCTGCACATCATCGCTGAAGGCGTGGAAACACAGGCTCAGCGTATTTTTCTGCGCGATCATCACTGTCAGGTTGCCCAGGGCTATCTCTTCGCCCGACCACTTCCGGCTGACGCTATCGAACCCTTGTTACGGGCGGGCAAGGTTGCTGTTGATGTCCCGGATCAGTTAACCGACGGGAGCGATAGCCCCGGCGTGGTCAATGACCGCTCATCGCGTCGATCTGGCTGATGATCTTTCCTGGGTGGCGGGGCTGGCGGCTCATCTTCCCGATGGCGTGGATGTCGGTGAAACCCTGGATAAACGAAATAAACAGGTTGACGCGCCCGTTCGGCTTGCATTTCTGCCTGTCTGGCCTGCGCCTCAGCTGCGTCAATGTCAGCAAGACGCCGCGCCTCTTCCAGGCGCTGCAACTGTTCTGCACGGCGCGCCGCCTCGCGCTGTTCGCGTTCCGCTTGCAGGCGCTTGACCTGGTTCATCACTGAATACGGCATCTCGTCCGGCTGGCTTGCAGGCGCGGTTGACGGCATTGGCTGCACCTGGACTGAAACACTGGGACTGGACGGAGGCTGATCGCTGAAATGCACGTTTCCCTGGTCATCCACCCAGCGATAAATCTGTCCGGCAGCCATCGGGGAGGCCATCGGGATGATTAGCGCCAGCCGCATCAGTAGAGACATCAAATTTACCGGGTGCATTGAAAATCGTCGCGGCCGCGTCACAACCTGAAACCCAATCCATTGGTGGTTCGACACGCTCGCAACCAACGGATTAGATTGATCTAAAGCACCAGATTGATCGCTGAAACCAGCAATCCCGGCAATAAAACGCTATCAGTGGAGCGCCCATCATAGGTTTGCGCCGACAGAATCAGCTCGCGCTCACTGGTCAGTCCTTCAAGACGGTCGCCCAGCAGATGATAGAGACTGTCGTCAAAGCGCATGACTTTCACCGGAGAGACGATCTCGCCGCCTTCCACCCAATAGGTGCCAAAACGGGTCATGCCCGTCACGCGACAGTCATTTGGATCTGACCAGTTGCAGTACCAGAGATTGCCGATATAGAGACCGGTGCCGAGTTGGGCGAGCACCTTGGCGCGTGGCAGCTCGCCGGCATCCAGCGCGAGTGCTTCAGGTGCATCGCCTGCCGCGTTCACCATCTGGCCGTATTCCTTGCCACTGCGCGCATCGACCAGACACTGACCGAAGCGACCCTGTTCGATCAGGGTCACGGCATCTGGTTTGACAAAGCCCTCAGCAGTAAAGCCCGCAGCCAGACCGCGGACATGTTCCTCGCGGATGGTGATGCGCGGATCGAAAGACCGCTCGCCTTGTGTCATCAAGAGCAACGGCGTCTGCTGTGTCCGGTGACTCCTGAGATCGAATCCACCCCAGGCCAGCATGTCTGTCAGTTCATTGACTGCCGCCGGTGCCAGATAAGCGCGATAGCGCCCAGGTTCGAGCGTGCGGGCAGGCCGCGCCATAATCCTTAGACCCTCGCGCATCGCGTTAAGCGCGTGATGCAGCGCGTCAGCATCCCAGTAGAAACCGCCGAGTCTGGCCTTGACGGCCTTGTCTGCCTCCAGATAACCGCTCCAGTCGAGATTGAAACTCAGGCTCTGGTGCCAGTGACTGTGGCCGAGAGAACTGGCCAATCCTTCGGTGATCTCGCCACTCGCCCAGATGCCAACCAGATCCAGGCCATTGGCTGCCGTGATCAGTTCATCAACCGCCACCTCGGCAGGCAGCGCCTGTTCGCCAATCTGGCGCTGGCTGGCGCTGATCTCGGTCGCATAGTTGAGATAGGGGTCATCCGGGACATCGGCGAGACGTTCGCGCAGCCGGGCGAGCAGCCAGCGCAGCCGCGCCAGATCCGGTCTGGCATCGCCACTGAGGGTGCAGCGACCTGCGACCTGTCGTGTCCCAGCGATCAGTGTGAGTTCCATTGAAACGGATCGCACATGACCGGCCTGACGGATACGGTTACGGTTAATGCGTGCGAAGTCCGATGCCTCGCCGTCCAGATGGCAGAAGAGGATCTCGGCGCCGGTCAGTCCCGTCTGTAGCCGCTCGGTCAGCGCGAAAAAGGCATCCTGATTCACTCGCCACCTCCGAAAACTGTCACGTCACGGAACAGACAGGGCGGCGAGGCATGGCCGACATAGACCGACTGGTTGGGCTCGCCCTTACCGCAGTTCGTCACGCCGCGAATTTCCAGGGTTTCGGGGCCACCGACGCCATCGAGACTGCGCCAGAATTCGGCTGAAATGCCACGATAGCCTGGATTGCGCACCAGTCCCTTGAGTTCACCGTTTTCGATCAATCGTCCCAGCTCACAGCCAAACTGGAATTTGTTGCGACTGTCGTCAATCGACCAGGAGCGGTTGGTATCCATCAGAATGCCACGCTCTACCCGTGCGATGAGATCGGCAAGACTGCCCTCGACAGGCTCCAGATTGATGTTGCCCATGCGATCAATCGGTGGACGATCCCAACTGCTGGCGCGGGTATTGGCCGTGCCTGGCAGTCCGGCGCGCGCCTGAGACAGCGGACCGCCGAGCGGACGTTCCAGGATGCCGCGACGGATCAGATATTCACGTCTGGCCGGAATGCCTAGGTCATCGGCAACCATCGACGCCAGTTCGCCGGGAATCGTTGGATCAAAGGTGACATCAAGCAGCTCGGAACCATAGCGATAGCGACCGAACATGCCTGGGGTGACAAAGCTGGTGCCGGCATAGTTACGCTCGTCGCCAAGAATGCGGTCGAGTTCCAGCGGATGGCCGATGCTCTCGTGAATCTGGAGCGCCATCTGGCTTGGCAACAGGATCAGGTCGCGGGTGTCATCAGGACAGTCTGGCGCGTCCAGCAGCGCGAGCGCCTCTTCTGCAAGACGGCGCGCGTCGTCTTGCAGATGCACCGCCGCGAGGCGTTCCAGACCACCCTGCTGCGGCCAGTCTGACCCGCCACCATGACGGTGCTGGGTCTGGTTTCCAGCATTGGCGACAGCGAGCAATCCCGGATGAACAGAATCAAAGATCTGAGACACCCGTCCACCATCACTGGTGACGAGCAACTGCGCGACCCGACGCTGCGTCAGCCAGGCTGACCAGTCGACGATACGCGGATCAATTGCCAGCGCCTGATTCAACTCATGAAGCAGTGCCAGTTTACTGGTGACAGACATCCCACCCCAGGGTTCCAGAACCGGAGAGTGATAGTCCATCCGTGTCGTGGTACGCGGATAGATGCCCGCATCAAAAAGGCCGAGTCGGGCATGGACACGCGCCCACTGCGCGGCGCGTTCAGCAGCAGCGCGCAGACCCGCCAGACTCAGGTCGCTGGTCGCGCCGTAACCGATGCCGCCACCTTTGACGACCGTGACCATTGCGCCCAGCGAGACAACGAGTGCGCCGGGTTCAACAACGCCCTGACGCACTTCCAGATGATCGGAGTCTTCTTCGACCAGGCGCAGGCTCCAGTCGTCACAGGCGGGAGCCTCAGACAAAAAACGCTCAGCAAGCTCAACGAGTTGTTCCATAAGAAATGAAATCAGGTCAGGTTAGATGTCATCTGACCACTGTTGTCAGAGCCAGTTTCAGTGTCAACCACGATCAGTCGGTCATGCATCCCGTCTCCCAGCGGATCAGCTCCCGCAGCACGGCTGTGGCATAGGCTCCAGCAGGCAGGTTAAAAGTGAGCGCCAACCCATCGTCAACCATCTGGCAAACCAGACCACTAACCGGCACTCGCAGTGCCCGCCGCTCCTGCGCCAGTCCGTGAGCGGCCAAACCTTCAGGCCAACCCGGGAAATCGGCGGCAACCTGCTCTTCAAGTGAGCGGGTCGCCGTCTGTGTCGGCAGTTCGCCCATGCCCCAGAGCGGGCCGGTCGGATGCAGATCCATCTGTGCGCAACGCTCGATCAGCGTGGCGTCAATGTCTGTGGCGAGAAAATGCGAATGGCTGCCGTCGAGTTGCAGACAGTCACCCGACTGAGGTTGATCCCAGTGAGCACGACGCACCCGTTCAGCTAAAACGGCATTGAAGATCTGGGAACGCGCCGCAGACAGCCAGAGACTACGCTGATGGCGTGGCACCCGCCCGGCCGTGCCGCTGAATAACGCCTGGGCGCGGATCAGATTGCCATCGGCATGGCCAAAACGCTGTTCACCAAAATAGTTTGGAACGCCTTGTGTCCGGATCACCGCAAGCCGTGCGTCGAGCGCCGTTGCGGACAGATTCAAATCGCGCACCAGAATCCGAAAGCGGTTGCCGACCAGTGCGCCACGGCGCAGCTTGCGCCGGTGTGGATGCGCCTCCAGTACCTCGATCCCGTCTGACATCAGCATTGACCAGTTAGGTTGATCGCCACGCGGTCGCGGCAGCGAAAACCATTGTGTCGTGATGGCATGGCGATCCTTGAGACCAGCATAACCAACCGTGGAAACGGGAGTGCCTGCGACAGATGCCAGACGTCGTGCGACCCATTCGGTATTTGCGCCGGTTTTGCGCACCCACAGCAGCAGATGGTCGCCCTCCCCGTCTGGCGTGAAGCCAAGCTGTTCTTCAACCTGGAAATCAGCCGGAGTGACCCGCAACCGCCCGTAACCGAGCGGCTCGCCATGCGTTTGTGGCAGATCGGCGCATGTCGTCCAGTGCGGTATTGCTGTTTCGGTGGTCATGCGTCCTCTATCAGGAGTACCGCAGCGGATGCCGCAATCCCCTCGCCACGTCCGGTAAAGCCCATGTGTTCCATGGTGGTCGCCTTGACATTGACCCGCGCTGGATCGCAGCCAAGATCGGCGGCGAGAATCTCGCGCATCGCCGGAATATGCGGTGCGAGCTTTGGTTGCTGGGCGATGATGGTCATGTCGGCGTTATGGACGCTCAGACCACGCTCACTCAGACTCGCTATGACTTGCCGTAACAGGATGCGGCTGTCGATTCCGGCATAGGCATCGTCGGTGTCCGGGAAGTGATTCCCGATATCACCCAGCCCGGCGGCACCGAGCAACGCATCGCAGAGCGCATGAATGAGCACGTCGCCATCCGAATGGGCGATCAGACCCAGATCGTGCGGGATCTCCAGACCGCCGAGCACCAGTCGGCGACCCGGCGCAAAACGATGAGCATCGAAGCCCTGACCAATCAGCATAGTTCAGCCTCCAGGCATGGAATCAACGTGCCCGCCTCTGTTGCTCCAGGTAGAAGCGAGCCAGCGGCAGATCCTCGGCGCGGGTGATCTTGAGATTGTCCGCGTGACCTTCGATCAGACGTGGAGCATGACCCAGACGCTCGATGGCCGAGGCATCATCAGTGACCAGATCATTTGCCGCCAGCGCGTCATGTAGCGCCTGGCGCAGCAGACCGAGACGGAACATCTGTGGGGTGTAGGCGTGCCAGAGACTGGAGCGATCCACTGTGGAAGCAATCCGTCCCGCGTCATCGTCGCGCTTCATGGTGTCGCGTACTGGAATCCCGAGCAGACCGCCGACTGGATCATCCAGCAACGTCTCGATCAGTCGGTCAAGATCCGCCGCTCGCAGGCAGGGACGGGCGGCGTCATGCACCAGTACCCAGTCTTGTTCGTCTGCGCGTTCAGCCAGTAAGGCGAGTGCATTGAGGACGGAATGACAGCGCTCCGCGCCACCTGCCGCTCGCGTGACTTTGGGATGATCGGCATAAGCCGTGGCGTCCCAGTAACCGTCAACCGGATCGAGCGCGACCACGATACCGGCAATCCGTGCATCGGCAACGAACAAATCCAGCGCATAATCGATCACCGCCCGACCAGCAAGATCGAGATATTGTTTAGGGATGGCGCTGCCCATGCGCCGACCCACGCCTGCCGCTGGCAGGATGACCCAGAGTGGAAGCGTCATGGCGTGGTTTCCCGAGGTGGTTTGGGGGGTTCGATGACCTGGATGAAGATCTCGCCCGGCTTGATCATGCCCAGCTCGCTGCGGGCACGTTCTTCGATGGCTTCCAGACCGTTGCTGAGATCCGCGACTTCAGCCTGAAGCGCCTGATTTCGAGCCATCAGACGCGCCACCTCGTCCTCCTGGAGCGCGCGCTCACGCTTCAGCGCATAGAGTTCCGCAAAGCTGCCCTGACCGACCCACAGCCGGTACTGGAGCGCCACCAAAAGGACGATCAGCAGGACAATCAGCCAGCGCATCGTAAAGACCTGTCAGTCGTGGCCATCCAGGCCGGATGCCGCACTGTCAGAGCAGTCTGAACGCAGCGCGACCGGCATAGACCGCCTCGTCACCCAGTTGAT
Organism: uncultured Chromatium sp.; assembly: GCA_903897335.1. GTDB lineage: Bacteria > Pseudomonadota > Gammaproteobacteria > Chromatiales > Chromatiaceae > Chromatium. The sequence goes on from CAIUAY010000165.1 coordinate 25,169, forward strand.
CCTCAATGCGCATCAACTGGTTGTACTTGGCCACCCGGTCGGAACGCGACAGCGAGCCAGTCTTGATCTGTCCGGCACCCGTGGCAACCACCAGATCCGCAATCGTGGTGTCTTCGGTTTCGCCGGAGCGGTGCGACACCACTGAGGTATAACCGGCGTCGTGCGCCATGGCGATGGCATCAAGCGTTTCGGTCAGTGTGCCGATCTGGTTCACCTTGATGAGGATGGAGTTAGCGATACCCTTGTCGATGCCTTCCTGAAGGATTTTGGTGTTGGTCACGAACAGGTCATCGCCGACGATCTGCACCTTGTCGCCCAGACGCTCGGTCAGACGCTTCCAGCCATCCCAGTCACCTTCGGCCAGACCATCCTCGATTGAGATGATGGGGTATTGCGCCACCCAGCCAGCCAGCAGATCGATCAGGCCATCGGCATCGAGCACGCGATCCTCGCCCTGGAGATGATAGCGACCGTCCTTGTAGAACTCGGAAGCGGCGACATCCATTCCAAGATAAATGTCCTTGCCCGCCGTGAAGCCAGCTTTGGCGATGGCCTCCAGAATCGCTTCCACTGCCGCCACGTTAGATGGCAGATCCGGCGCAAAACCGCCCTCGTCACCCACCGCAGTCGCAAGTCCGCGGCCATGCAGAACCGATTTCAGTGCATGGAAAACCTCAGCGCCATAACGCACGGCTTCGCGGATGCTGGACGCACCGACCGGCAGGATCATGAACTCCTGGAAGTCGACGCTGTTATCGGCATGACTGCCACCGTTAATGATATTCATCATCGGCACTGGCAGACGGTAAGGGCCGGCAGACAGCGAGCGGAATAGGGGCAATGCCTTTTCCTGGGCAGCGGCATGCGCAGCGGCCAGCGAAACGCCGAGCAGTGCATTCGCGCCGAGTCGACGCTTGTTGTCGGTTCCATCGAGTTCGATCATGCAGTGATCGAGTGCCTTCTGATGACCCACTTCCATACCGATGACGGCCTTGCGCAGCTCGCCCTGGATATTGGCAACAGCGGTCAGGACACCCTTGCCGCCGTAACGCGATTTGTCGCCATCGCGCAGTTCGAGTGCCTCACGCGAGCCGGTGGATGCACCGGAGGGAACGATGGCGCGACCAATCGCACCGTCAGCGGTGATGACGTCGGCCTCGACGGTCGGATTGCCACGGGAATCCAGCACCTCACGGGCACGGACATCGACGATTTCTGACATACGGATCTGACTCCTGACAATTTAAAAATAGATTAGTGATGAGGAAGGACGGGCTATTTTAACCTAAGATTGAGAGTCTGACGTTTGGGCAGACTTCAAAGAGGAATAAAACATGTCATTTTTTAAAATGCTTCTGGCATTCTCCCCCTGGCTTTCATTTCTGATCATTGCACGCGACAGCCTGTTGCGTCTCAAGATCGGATTGGTGGTTGCACTGGTGTTAAGCCTGATCATGGGGCTGACACGAATGCACCGGGGCGTGATTTTATGGGTAGGTCTGCTGTTTTTTGGCTATGCCACCAGCGCCGTGCTGGTCTTCAATGATCTGTCGACGGTCAAATACATGGGCGTCATGGCCAATGGCGCACTGGCGTTTGCCGCCTGGTTCAGCATCGCCATCAGAAAACCGTTCACGATGGATTACGCCCGCGCACATACCGATCCGTCGCTATGGAATCATCCGCTATTCATCCGTACTAACCGGATGCTGACCTCAGTCTGGGGCGTGGTCTTCACAATCAATACCCTGCTTGCATGGGGCAAGATGGAACATGTCATTTTCTCTGATCTAACTTACGAGCTGATCAGCTATGCCTTCCTGATCAGTACGATGGCGTTTACAAGCTGGTATCCCAACCATGCCAAACGCCAGCATGAAGACTCACTGAACGCATCCGCTCCAATCTGACAGACAGGGCGCAGGCAGAACACTCGCCGCGCCCTGCATAGATGACTAACCCTGCTGCAATAGTGCCCGCAGATCGCCAATTGCGGCATTAGCTCGCGAGATATAGGACGCCATCACCAACGAGTGATTCGCCATCGGACCGAATCCGGTGCCATTGAGGATCATCGGACTCCAAATGGTGTCCTGAGTACTCTGCAATTCGCGCACGATCTGCTGGAGTGACACCACGGCGTTTTTGTCCTTCAACACGGCGTCAAAATCGCTTTGGATTGACTCCAGGGTATGCAACAGCGCCCAGGTATAGCCACGCGCATCGAAAAACACGTCGTCGATCTTGAACCAGGGTGTCTTGGCATGGGATTGCATCGGCACCGGCGTTGACTGACGGGCGTTGGGATCGCCAGCCAGATCGGTATTCAGACGCTCCTGACCCACCGCATAGGAGAGTCGCTGAGCCAGGTTGCCGAGACGTTTTTCGACCACCAGGAGATAGGCCGTCAGATTGTCGGCGCGGGCAAAGAACTGTCCATCGAACGCCTGCTGATCAGAGAGCCGATTGAGATAACGCTTGAGCGCGACAATCCCCTTACGATACTCCGACTCGGTTGATGGCAAAATCCAGGATTCCGAGTCGTAATTGAACTGCGGCTGCGCGATCTGTAGGTCTTTGTCCTCGACCGACTGGGACTGGGCGCGACTGAAGTCATTGCGCAGCGAATTTGACAGGTCGCGCAGTTCAGTCAGTGCGCCAAATTCCCAGTTCGGGATGTTGTCCAGATAGACGCCGGGTGGAGTCACGTCATTGCTGAGATAGCCGCCCGGCTTGTCCAGCAGGGTCTCGGCGATCCGAATCGCGGTGGCGGTCGTATAAACCCCTGTCACCAGTTTGTTCTGATCGTTGCCGACCATCTCCAGCGCGTTTTCGCGCACGTCGAACATGGGTGGCGAGCGTGACCAGATGATGCCCAGGATCACTACGACGACCGCATAGGTGACCAGAAACAGGCCGACGGTCCACCACAGTCCTTTTTCCTTCCAGGTATGAGGATGGTAGAGGGCGACGACCTGCGTGACTTTTGCAGTCAGCACAGGCTTCTTTGAGGGCGCGAAGACATCCATCTAATTTCTCCTTTGTGCTTTTCGTGAGTGGGACGGATTCGCCTCCGATTCAGCCACCAAATCGGGACGAATCACTGGATTCCTACCAGACTCAAGCGAAATCGTGATGAATGATGTCAATGACCCGCTGGCAGATCTCGCGCCCGTAATCCGTCCACTGCCCCTGTCCCCAGTAGCGATAGCAACTGGTTTGCGAGGCCATCAGATGAAACAGCGCGTTGCGATAGCTGGGATGATCGGTCGAGATGCCGGGACGCAAGACCTTTTCGTTGAATAGTGAACTCGCCGCTTCCATCGGCCCCAGCAAATTGTCGTAGCCCTTGACCCAGGACAGGTCATTCGTCCAGCTCCCGCCTTCCATGTGAAAGCGCCCGTCTTCCTGCTTGAGTTCCTCGATCACCTTAGCCAGTTTGTCTGGCCCGTCACCGGGCTGCATCCGCGACCAGATGCGATCATGAAAGATCGGCTGAATCGCCGGGAAATCGCTCTCTTTGATCCCCATCGCAAACAGATGTTCCAGATATTCGCTGGCATTCATCATCGGGCTGTCTGAATGACTGGACAGCGCGGCAACTTCCATGAACTTGCCGGGAAACTCATTCATCATCACGCCGCCGTTCTCGCCGTCGGCGATCTGCGTCACCAGTGGCGGAATCGACTGACCAGCCAGCTCGACCCGGTTCAGACCCTGTGCCTCGTACCAGGGCTGCATCTGGGCGACCAGCTTGGTATCTGAGCCTTGCGTTTTGATGATGGCAATGATGCTCGCCGTCTCGCCCTTTGAATTGGTACAGACCAGACGGTGCGGAATGTGCGGACGTTCAGGGTGATGGCCATTGCTGACCTGCTGCACCGAGTGCTCCTGAATCAGCACCCACTGAAAGCCGCAATCAACCAAGGTCTTGACGAATTCATAGGCGACATCGGGATGATTCGGCAAGGCCATTTCGGAGGGCGAAAACCCGCGAACCCGTTCCAGCGCCTCCCAACCGAAGATCGCCGCAAAGTGATGTTGAAATGCCCGCACATGCAGCCGGTAATCCTGCACTGGCGTGGACGGCGCGACCGCATGACCCCAGGGCATTCCCAGCCATTCAGCCGCCCAGTTGTAATCCGGGTTGCAGGTGATGGTTTTCAGCGCATCGATGACGTGATTCTCGCCCATCTTGCGCAGACCGTGTAGCAGGGTGCCGGAATATTCCAGCATACAGCGTGGCGACTTGCCCTCGCCAATCAGTTGCGGAATGAACTCGCCCATCCGCTTGTAACACCAGACGAAAGCAGGCGCATTGTAATTATCGCCAATGTGCTGATTATGCATCATGTACTGGAGGTTGCTGATCAACGCGGCAGAGCGCAGATCATCGCCGCCTGCTGGAATCAGCGGCTGATGCTGATGCAGCGCGATCGCGGTCGCCGAGCGGATGGCGCCAAAATCGATCCCGCCGCGATCCGCGAACAGGGCACGCTGACGCCCCTGTGCGACGACCTGCTCCAGCTCGGTTTCATGACCGGAAAGATTTGGGACGTCATCAATATATTCTTGCAATGAATTCAAGACAGGCTCCTGGGTGGGTTAAATCGAGGTGATTGATCCGCGAATTGTAGAGTGTGATTGCCGTCAGCAACAATGACAGTCTGGAGACTACGCCATGTTCAGAACAGAGTCGGCTCAGGAAAGTCGGACAATCGGCTAATTGATAAGCCTTGCTTTCAAAAAATCCAAATCGGGGGGGCTATGCCTGGCGCGACTGCTCCAGCGCCTCGATGACCAGCGCGATGGCGCGATAACCAGCATGGATGGGTTTGCTGTAGGGCAGCAGCAGAAACAGGGCGAGGACGCCCCCCAGATGCACCACCAGCAGCAGACCCATTGCAGCGGTGTCGCGCCAGACGAGCAAGCTCAGGCCGCTGACTGCGACCACTGACAGCAGCAACAGACTGGCGTGATCGAACTGACGTGCGGCGCGGGTCGTTGGTATCCGGTCTTCGCGCCATGTCAGCCACAGCAGTCCGGCACTGGCAACCGCCATGCTGATTCCGCCGAGGGTGCCGGTCAGCACTGGCAGACTGAGAACTGGATAGGGTGCCTCCCAGCCAAGTGCATGGTGATAGATAGTGGCGGCCAGGGTTGCCGCGAAACTCAGCAGCAGACCGGTTAGCAACGTCTGATGCAAACGTCGGCGCTGATGCGAAAGCCGGTGGTCGAAATCGTTGCAGCCAGCGCCACCACCGCGCAGATTGCGCAAAATCAGGATGTCATATAGCGCAGCACCGAGGACAGCGAGCGTCACCGGCGACGAATCCGGTCGTGTGACGCGCCAGTAGCGGCGCAGACCGATCCCGATGGCGAGGCTCGACCAGGCGAGTGGCAGTGCGCCCAGCAGCACCATCGTGTCCCAGGGCAGGATGCGATAGAAGGCACCCAGTCCCTGCTGTGGCCTAACCAGCATCGCTGCCGGGACGTTCAGCAGCGCCAGTCCAAGGACGCAGGCGATGGCCGCGAAGATGACGATGACGGTGCTCAGACCGCTGTGCTGGAACACGCCCGCCAGCGCCGTTGGCCAGATGCCACGGCGATAGACATGCTGACGCATTGCAGTCAGGGTGCGCGGAAGATTAACGGCAAGCGCATGTGGCGGTGCGTACTGACAGGCGTAGAGACAGTTTCGGCAGCCGTGACAAAGATTGGCGAGATGCGCCAGATCCGCATCATGCAACGCCGGACGCCGTCGGGCAGCATCGAAAACATCGCAGAAGCCATTGCAATAGCCGCAAACATTGCAGATCTGTAACACGCGCCGGACTTCCGGCAGCCATTCAGCCGTTTCCAGCCGGTCATCGGCGAGCATAATCTGCCGCCCCGGTTCCTGCCAGACATCCGAAGACGATGCCGATGGTCATCGCCAGACCCGACAGATAGCCTGATGGAAGAAGATTCGGCGCCATGATCATGCCTGCTGCAAAGAGGTTGTCGATGTGGCCACCATCCTGACGCTGTACCCGCAACCGGGCATCGACAGCAACACCATGATACGTCCAGGTGATGCCGGGGCGCATCGGGTAGGCAGCAAAGGGTGGTTCGGTGATCGGGCGGGCATCACGCGATTTCGGTGGTTGCAGTCTCTCGGTGCGCCAGGTTTCGGGGGCATCTCCTGCACTGATGATGGCGGTATTGTAGCGTTCAAGGGTGGCGGCGAGTGCGGCGTATGGGATCTGTAGCCGCATGGCAAGCGCGTCCAGGCTGTCGGCCAGCAGCGGCGGATAGAGTGATGGCGGCGCATCGCGCATCCCAGCTGCATCAAGGATCAGATAGCCGGTCTGCCTCGGCCAGGTAGCCAGCCGCTGACCCCAGAGCGCGTAACGGGTGGATGCGGTGTCGCCGCTTTCATCGTGGCGGCGTTGCCCGGTCGCATCGACGACGATGCCCAGCGGCATGCACCGAATCCGCGTGACGATCCCGCCGTCAGCGTTTGGATAACGCGCATCGACCGCGACCAGATACGCCGCTCCGGGATCGCCGGTCAGCATGATGCCCTGACGCGGCATGGATGCGAGGAGCGTTGCTTTCGCAAAAGGCGTACCGCGATTGATAAAGCCCCTGGCCGCCGCGCCCCAACTGCGTTCCAGCCATGCCTGATCGGCCTGGGCACCGCCACTACAGAGGATCGCCGTGCGTGGACGCAGTACCTCCTGACCAACCCACGCCTGCTCCAGATGCCTATCACTGAATCGCAGCGCCGTGACCCCGGCGTCATAACGGATGATTACGCCCAGCCGTGCCGCCGTGTCATAGAGCGCATTCAGCATGAACATCCCGCCACCGAGCAGAAACACCGTCTTGCGCGAGACCGGCAGAACGCCGCTGGTGGTTGGCTGGAGTCTCACGCCTGCCGCCAGCAGCCACTCCGGGATTGCGGCTGACGCCTGAACGAGCTGCTGTGTTAGCGCCGGATCGCCTCGACCGCCAGTCGCCCGTAACAGGTCGGCTTCGAATTCTGCGGCAGAATAGGTTCCTGCTGAAAACGCCGTGCTCATCTCATGCACCACCCGCAGGTTGCGCGAGTGCCGGGTATTGCCACCGCGCTGCATCCGGGGTGCCTGTTCCAGCAGGACGACTGACGCCCCGGCGCGACGTGCCGAGATCGCTGCGCAAAGTGCCGCCGTGCCGCCACCGACGACCAGGACATCGGGCGCGGCAGGCGGCTGGGCGGACGTGGATAACTTCATCGGGGTATACTGCAATCCTGGTCAGATCCTAATCACTGAGCTGAATTCAAGATGAACGCCGTCTCCGAGACTACTCCATTCAGCTTTGGCATGATCATCATCGGCGATGAGGTGCTCAACGGCGATCGCGTTGATCGCCATTTAGCTGCCTTCAAGCCATTGATCCATGAACGTGGTCATGAACTGGCCTGGCACTGGTTGCTACCTGATGATCCTGACGTGCTGACCGCGCATCTGCGCTTCTCTATGGGGCGACCCGATCCGGTTTTTGTCTGTGGCGGCATCGGCGCGACCCCGGATGATCATACCCGAGCCTGTGCCGCTGCTGCCGCCCATGTTCCATTGGTGTGCCATCCCGACGCGGCACGTCTGATTGAAGACCGCTTTGGTGCTGACGCCTATCCGCACCGTATCCTGATGGCACATCTGCCGGAAGGGGCTGACCTGATCCCGAATCCGGTCAATCAGGTGCCTGGTTTTACGCTCTGTCGGCACTGGTTTCTGCCTGGATTCCCAAAAATGGCCTGGCCAATGGCAGAATGGGTTCTGGAGCACCAGTTTGGCCGCTGTGCCGTGTTGCAGGAGGTGGCGGTGGACGTGCGCGGCGTCACCGAGAGTCGGCTGATTCCATTGATGCAACGTCTGGCACAACAGTTTGCAGACAGCAACCCCGCCGGATCTGAACCCAAACTGTTCAGCCTGCCGCACATGGGTGAAGACCCGCATATCCGTCTGGGCATCCGGGGACGCGCCGGACTGCATGAGGCGCTGCTGGCGTTACGTCAGGCGCTGGAGCATGACGCAATCCAGTAGAGACGTAACACCCAGACCGACGCGGTCTGCGCTAGATGACCCTGAGAGCAGACACGATATCAATGGATGTTTCGCCCATTCTCGACCCACTTAATGCCGCCTAGCGCGAGGCTGTTTCGGCAGCCCTGGTGTATCGAGGTGTTCTATAACAGCAAGCGCCTACACTCCACCCTCGACTACACCTCCCCGGTTCAGTTCCTGAAAAACCAGATCAGACCAATGCAGGAAGAGCAATAAATTGCATGACCGCACTCCCTTGGAAGACAAAAACCGAGGGAACCTCACAGTGACGTGATTTCTTGAACATTCAGTGACAGGGTATACTCATCCGCTGCCGGCTATGGAGAGTGAAGAGTGGCAAAGGGACGGAGTCCCGACGCCGCGAAGGCGAGATGCAACGCGCATCCGACACGCCGTCGAGTCATTCGCGCAGGGGGCATGGCGAAGGCGCCGAAGCCGTGACCCCCGGAGTGGGACGAGCCCGAGTCAAAATGTGGTCACGTCGTGAGGGCGACTCGGCGTCCCGTCACGCATCCTGAGCGGCGTTGACACCCCGGGTCTTGATGAAACTGGTTTCAGCTATCGTCTTCATTGCCTGCTTCTTTCACTGGAAGCGATTGGTATCAGGGTGAATCTCTATGCGAGAAGGAGCCAAAAGACGCCTGACGGGCGCAGTTGCGATTGTCGCGCTGGCGGTGATTTTTGTACCCATGCTGTTTGAAAAGGAATCATCGGCACCGCCGCCGGTGTTGAGTTCGCCTGCGGATGAACCCAAGGTTGAGGACGTCTTTGGAACCGATTCTGCAACCAACCCGCAGAAAGAGTTGACGCCAGCTCGAATCTCTGAAGAGGCCCCGGTCGACCTGCCGATTGCCGGCGAATCTTTACCACCACCAGCCTTCACTGCAACGGATGTTAGCGATGCGAATATGGCATCGCCTGCTCACAGCAAGCCTGCATCCAGACGACCTGAAAAAACCGTCAAGTCCCAGCCCCCTCCCCCTGCAAAAGCCATTGTCAAAAACCCGCCAAAGCCTAAAGAAGCGACGGACGGGAAATCGTCCTGGACGATTCAGGTCGCGAGTCTGGGAACCGCTGAGGCTGCCGCAGGACTTGAGAAAAAACTGCGGAATGCAGGGTTTACCGCTTATGTGCAAAAAGCGGAGGTCGGAGGCAAGCAATACTATCGTGTGCGCGTTGGTCCTGAAACGGATCAAGCGAGCGCCAGCCGGACAGCGAATAAACTCCGTCAGCAGCAGAAGCTAGATGCCTTCATCCAACGCCAACGGTGAGCTTAGGATCACGACGACTGGGGAAAGAAAATGAGCTGGGTTGATTTGACAATTGTCGGCGTCGTCATGCTTTCCGCATTGATCGGATTGGCACGCGGCATCATCCGTGAACTGTTATCTCTCGGTGTCTGGATTGCCGCTTTGGCCGTCGCCTGGCTTTTTCACCAGGAGGTTGCTGATCTGCTCGTCGCGCAGTTCTCGCAGCCATCGCTGCGGATCGCAGTTGCCTTCATTGCTTTAGTGTTTGTCACGCTGATGCTGGGTGCGATCCTTGGTGCCGTGTTGACCCGTCTGGTCGAAAAAACCGGTCTGACTGGGCTTGACCGCTTACTTGGCCTGGTTTTTGGTGCAAGTCGTGGCATGGTGATTGTGGCGATGGTAGTTTTCCTGGCTGCTCTAACGCCACTGCCAGACAACCCCTGGTGGCAGAGTTCACGCCTGATTGGCCACTTTCAGGAAATGGCAAACTGGATTATTGCCCAAGTGCCAGAAAACATTCAGGTGCAGATGAAGCAGCTCTGACCGGTGTTCAGATTAAGCGTCAAGTCCCGTGAGATTGCATACCAGCTTTTTGAAGCGTTCGGGGGATTTCTGTTGTCAGTCCTTCAGTGCCTGAATCGGCGTGAGGTGTCCAAACGCCTTCTGTGGGATCTGGTGATTGCCTCACTGGACGTCACCGGTGAGGGTATCCGCCAGGTTCTGCGCGGAGTCAAAGCGGATGGTGGCAAGAGCACCTCGGCAAGGTGTCCCTTGAAGCGCTCGACCATGCCATGGGTCTGAGGGTGGCGGGTGGCGATGAGCCGGTGTTTGTTCGATGCCATGACAGTCGAAGCGATGGCGTTCGGTCGGTTTGCGCTCGCCGGTGGCGCAGAAGCGGTCGGTGAATACCTTGCCGTGATCGGTGAGGATCGTCTGGATGGTGAACGGGGCGTTCTTGACCAGACGATGCAGAACATCGCGGACGTTGGCGGCCGTTTTCTCCGGCAGGATGTCGATATCGACCCAACGTGAGGCGCGATCAATGGCGACGAAAAGATACTGATGCACCGCCTCGTTAACATCTATGGCAGGTATTTGAGGCATGGACAAACCCTGGCGTATCTTCCTTGAATTAACTATAAAAAACAGTTACTTAACTTCAGTTCTGGATAAGGCAGAAGGCAGCAGCCCTTGGAGTAGAACCGGCTCAGGTTCTTAGGAGGCCAATCCCATTGCTCCAGGAGCCGCCACCATGAGTCTAGACGAGCTGTTCTGTGACGTGGATGATTGTTGCCGGGCGTGTCTTCCGGCTTGGCATCGCCAACTGCTCACCAGCGGCCAACGTCGGCGTCAACGTTCCTGTCGCGTGGTGCTCAGTGAGATCCTGACGATCCTGATTGCTTTCCATCAGGCAGGCTACCGCACCTTCAAGTGGTGTTATCTTTCGCATCTGTGCCAGCATGCCCGTGGCGAATGTCCCAACCTGTGTTGAGTGATCGTCGCTTTGTGGCGCTAGTCCCGACCGCACTGATGCCGCTATGCGTCGACCTCAACACCCGCCACGGAGCCGACACCGGCGTGGCCGTCATCGATCGACCTCCCTGGTGGTTTGCCACAACCGCCGGTTCCACAGCCACCACGTGTTCAAGCCGATCGCTCGCCGGGGGAAGACCGCCATGGGGTGGTTCGATGGCTTCACATTGCACCGGATGGTCAACGATCGCAGCGAACTCCTCGCCTTTCGCCTCACGCCGGGCAATGTCGATGATCGCCAACCCGTCGCGTTGCTGACCGACGGCCTGACGGGCAAGCGGATCGCGGGTCGCTCTCCCAGCGCCGCTTCCAGGCGCTTTGGGAGCGGGGGTTGCACCTGATCACGACAATTCGCAAGACTATGAAGAACAAGCTGATGACATGGATCGATAAGCTCTTATCGCGCAAGTGCGCCATCATTGAAACCATCAACGACCCGCTCAAGACCATCCAGCAGGTTGAGCACAGCCGTCATCGGAGCGTGATCAACGCCATGGTCAACATCCTCGACGCACTGGCCGCCTAGACCCATCAGCCCCGCAAGCCGTCCCTCAACATCCACAGACGTCAGATCAATGCGCTGATTTGTATCGAGTCATAGACAGAACTCACGTTAGTTAACGTGAGTTCTGTTTAAGAATCTTTTTAATTCAATATGATAAGCTGGTTTTTAGTGAGATTGAGGGAGGGCTTGCAGGGCTGGTACGTGTCAGCAACCAAGGCAGCCAGGACATTGACCACCGCGTTGATGACGCTGCGGTGGCGCATATGCTCGATCTGCTGGATGGTCTTGAGCGGGTCGTTGATGCGTTCGATGATCGCACGCTTGCGTAACAAGAGCTTGTCTATCAACGGCCTGAGCGTGTTCTGCATGTGCTTGCGGATCGTGGTGATCAGATGCAGGCCGCACGCCCAGCGTTCGTTGAAGAGGCGTTGGGAGATGTCGCCCCGATCCGCGATGATCTAGCCGGTCAAGCACTGGGTCAAGTCGGGGACGGGCTGGCGATCATCGACGTTGCCGGGTGTGATCCGAAACGCGAGTCACTCGCCACGGTCGTTGACGACGAGATGGAGCGTGAATCCGAAAAACCAGCCCATGGCGTTTTTACCGCGTCGGGCGATCGGCTTGCACACCTGGTGGCTGTGGATGCCGCGGTTGTGACAGACGATCCAGGTGGTCGAATCGGTGAAGGCGATGCCGGTCTGGGTGCCGTGACGGGCATTGAGAGACACACATCGCGGCATCAACGCACGGGGACTCAAGGCCAAAAACCGCGTGTCGCTCAACAGGTCGTGAAATTTACGACGGGCGTGCTGGCTCAGGGACACCAGGTAAAACGCCTTGACGGTGCGGTATTGGGAGTGATGGAAAACGATTAAAATCGTCAGCATTTCGCTGAGGGTCAACCGGCTGGCGCGCTGTCGGCGCCGCTCGCCGCTGCTCAGGAGTTGGCGTTGCCAAGCCGGCAGAAACACCTGGCAGACATCATCGACATCACAGAACACGGCTTCAAAATCGATCATGGCGGCTCCGGGGGATCAGGATGGTCTCCTGAAACCTTAGCGGATTTCGCCCCAAAGAGCCGCCGCCCTGATCCAGAACTCACGTTATTCAGCTTTCTGGACACGATTATCAAACATCAGGTTTTACGGTTAGACGATCCCGTTGGTGCGGATGATCTCCCGATAGCAGCGGGCGCTGGCCTTGAGTGTTCTGGCCTGAGTTAGCGGATCGACGTGGATCAAACCGAAGCGTTTGGCATAGCCCTGAGCCCATTCAAAGTTATCAAGCAGTGACCAGAAAAAATAGCCGCGCAGATTGACGCCCTGTTCGATGGCGGTATGGGCGGCGAGCAGATGCGTACGCAGATAATCCACCCGATCCAGATCTGACACCTGGCCGTCCAGCGGCGGCGGGTCGTCGCAGGCGGCACCGTTTTCGGTGAGATAGAGCGGCAGATTGCCGTAGCGATCCGTCAGCCAGAGCAAGGTCTCGGTGAGTCCTGCCGGATAGATTTCCCAGCCCATGCTCGTGCAGCGGGCGTCAGTTGGCGTGACCCGAATCGCGCCAAGTGGCCACGCGCCGGGAACTGACTGCACCAATCCTCTGGAGTAGTAGTTCACGCCAATGAAATCGGTTCCGGCGGTGTGGATACGCGCCAGATCGCTATCGCTCCATGTTGGCCAGGCGTCTGCGAAGATGCATGCAAGCTCTGCCGGATAGCGACCCAGAAACAGTGGATCAAGAAACCAGCGGTTGATAAAGGCGTCGCGGCGCACGGCAGCGGCCTGGTTTTCAGGCGTGTCTGATGCCGGGTGCTGAGGTTCCAGATTGACCGCCAGACCGATCTGCTGGCGACCCATGGCGCGATAGGCGACCACTGCTTCAGCATGGGCGAGCAGCAGATGATGCGCGACCCGTGGTGCCTCGAAGGGATCGCGATGACCGGGAGCCATCTCGCCGTCCAGATAGCCCGGAACTGTCACCACCCAGGGCTCATTGAGCGTGATCCAGCGTGGCACCCGGTCATCCATTGCGCGGAATAGTACCTGGGCATACTCAGCAAACCAGGCAGGACTGTCTGGATTCAGCCAGCCACCACGATCATGCAGCGCCGTCGGCAGATCCCAGTGATAGAGCGTGACCATGGGCTGGATGTCGTGCTTTAGCAGGCGATCCACCAGCCGCTGGTAGAAATCGAGCCCCTTCTGATTGACGCGCCCGCGACCTTCTGGAAGCACCCGTCCCCAGGCGACGCTAAAGCGATAGGCAGTGAGCCCCAGTTCCACCATGACGGCGATGTCTTCTTCCCAGCGTCGATAATGATCACAGGCCAGATCGCCGGTCTCTCCGTTGGCGATGCGCCCCGGGGTATGGGTGAAGCGGTGCCAGATGCTTGGGCCGGCACCATCGGCGAGCGGTTGGCCTTCGATCTGATAGGCGGAGGTTGCCGCACCCCAGAGAAAGCCCTGCGGAAAGGGTCTGGTCACGACTGACACACCTGAGACGTAGACTGGATTGGCGGCGTCTCGGATTTTGATCGCTGTGTCCGACGGTCGCCCGGTGGACGTAACTGCCAGGTGCCATCATCGGCAATGTCCAGCAGGCGATCATAAAAACGCGGGTCATCCGCTGCATCGCCCAGCGTCAGATACGTGATGCCCTGAAGACGCAGCAGATTGAGCAGGTCGCCGACCACGCATTCGCTGAGTGCCCGGCTTGGGTGGTCGAGGAAGACAAACTGCGGTGCGGCCAGCAGCATCCGGGTAAAGGCGAGCCGCTGCTGTTCACCCAGCGAGAGGATGTCAGCCCACTTCTGTTCCACATCAAGCCCGCCAGCCTTGGCCAGCGCATCGCCGAGATTGAGACTCTTGAGACTGGCACTGATCCGCCAGTCCGGGATTTCGTTTTCTTGTCCGGTGCGCAGCAGCACGTCGCGCAGCGTTCCCGGTGGCAGATAGGGGCGTTCTGGGAGGAAGAAGATTTCATCATGGCCGGGGTGCAGGATTGACCCTTCACCCTGATACCAGAGGTCTGCGGTCGCTCGGAACAGTGCCTTTTTCGCTGATTCGTTGGTGGATCGCACCAGCAGACAGACGCCAGCCGGAATCGAGAGCGTGAGATCCCTGACGAGAACCGCTCCATCGCGGGGTGCGTAAAGTGTCAGCCGCTCGAAGGCAACGCTGCCGCAGGCTTCACTGAAGACGACGCTGGGTGACTGAGCCGGTCGCTCTTCGATCATGGCATCGCGCAGTGCATTGAGTCGCACCACCACCGCCGTATAGGCGGAGATCGACTGAAACTGGGTGATGATCAGTGAAAACGCACCAAGCAGATGCGTAAAGGCGACCGCTGACTGGGTAATGACGCCAAAATCGGTATGGCCGTGGATGAAAATCGGGGCGACGATCAGTGCTGGAATAATCTGGATCAGATAGTTATAGCCCGTCGTGAAAAAACCGAGATTGCGGTTAATCAGAATGATGCGCTGAAAATTAGCGGTGAGACCATTTAGCCGGTCGAGCAGACGCGCCTTGAGCCGTCCTTCGCGGCGTAGCAGTGCAACCGATTCAGCGTTTTCGCGCACATGCACCAGGCGTGAGCGGAAATTTGCCTCGTGATCGAGCTGATCATAATTGAGCTTGACGAGTGGCTTGCCGAGAAAAATCGCCAGCAGCGAGCCGAAGATGGAGTAGGCAATGGCCACCATAAAGAGCAACGGGCTGATGCTCCAGAGGACGCCTGAAAAGGCCACGACGGTAAAGGTCGCGTTCAGCAACATCAGGGTAAAGGACAGCGTGGTGGCGGTGAGCGCGCGGATATCTTCGGAGATTCGCTGGTCTGGGTTCGATAGCTCATCCCTGACGTACAGACTGAAATAGGTACGGTTATCGAGATAACGCTCAATCGTCTGCTGCGTGAGCCATTTGCGCCACAAAAGTCCCAGGCTTTCTTCGGCGTAGCGATAGAAGACAGCGACGATCGTTGCAATCCCGATCACAAAGATATAAGCGAGCGCATAGAACATGAATCCATGCATGTTCTGATGTTCAATCGCGGTCATGAAATCGCGGTTGATATAACTGTTTAAGACATTCAGCCCGTTGATCGTAAACATCAGCAGAATCAGGCTGATGGCCAGGATGCGGGCGTTTCTGCCAACCTCCGAGCGGCCAAGATCGCGCAACATCTGCATGAAGCGCATCCAGATCGCGTGGGTGATCGGCACGCCGAGTTGGTTAAGAAGCGACCAGATGGTAGGCATCACAGGAATCAATGACTGTTAAATAAAGCGTGGTGACTTTGAAATCGAGCCAGTATAGCTTAGCGCCTGTTTGCCGTGTGGCATCTGCCATTCCCTTTCGTGGCTGGTCTCGTGCCGCATCAGTCTTCGCGCAATCCTTTTCCGAGAACCATGATGCACACTCGAACCCTGGACGATTTTACGGATCTCTCAGATTGGTCTTCCATCGCGTCAGGACAGGCGAGGCTGGATCTGGCGTGCGATACGGCACCCACTGGTTCATGCTTGCGTCTGGATTTCGATTTCGCAGGCGGCGGCGGATTCGTGGTGGCTCGCCGTCGGTTGCCGCTGATTCTGCCGGAGAGCTATGCGCTGCTACTGGCGGTGCGCGCCGAAGCTCCGGCCAATGCTTTTGAGTTCAAGCTGATCGATCCGAGCGGCGCCAATGTCTGGCGCTTTCGTGATGATGCTTTCGATTTCAGGTCAGATTGGCGCACCCTGCGCATTCCTGGCCGCGCCATCAATTTTGGTTGGGGCCCTGCTGGAGGTGGCGTGGCGCATGAAGTGGGAGCAATCGAAATCGTGGTGGCTGCCGGAGTTGGTGGCAAGGGGCGTCTGTGGATCGCCGCACTGCGACTGGAAGACCGCACCCCTGCGCATCTGCCGCTGATTCGTGCTTCAAGCGCACAGTCCGGTCATCCCGCTGACAACGTGCTGGATGGCGCGGCCAACACCTGCTGGCGTCCTGAGTGCCTGCCCGCCTGGCTGGAACTCGATTTTCGGGAAGAACGCGATTACGGTGGATTGTTGCTGCGCTGGGAGGCGTCTGATGCCCGACGTTTTCAGGTACAGTCAAGCGACGACGGGATGCGCTGGCGGGATCTCTATACGGCACCGCGTGCGGCGGGTCGAGACAATCCAGTCTATCTGCACGATGGCTGCTCGCGTTTTCTGCGGCTTAGTCTCGACGGCAACGTTCCGATCCACGGTCTAGTGGTGTTTGAGGTGCAGCCCGAATCATTCGCCCGTTCCATCAATGACTTCTTCCATCATTTAGCCGCGACCGCGCCGCGAGGACGTTATCCCCGCTGGCTATTCCGTGAGCAGACCTATTGGACGCCGGTGGACGTGCCAGACGGCACGATTCCCGCGCTGTTCAATGAAGAAGGCATGGTTGAAATTTCTCGTGCCGGTTGTTCTGTCGAACCCGCCCTCATCATTGATGGCGCACGAGTCACCTGGGCGGATTGCACGATCCGTCAGGGACTGGCGCAACCACCTCTGCCGATTCCCGAATCCATCTGGGTCTGGGGCGCGATCAGGCTCACTGTCACCGCGTTTGCATCTGGCGCGCCGGGTCAGGTCTGGCTCTCTCTGCGCTACCGGCTTGAAAACACCGGCGCTGTTCGTCATGCGATCAGCCTTCATATCGCCTTGCGTCCATTTCAGGTGTCGCCTCCCTGGCAGTGCTGGCGCGACATTGGTGGGGTCAGCCCGATCCGTGAGCTGACCTATCGGGATGGCGCGGTCTGGGTGAATGGCCAACTGACGCTGGTGCCACTGACCGTGCCGACCGATTTTGGCGCGGCGGCCTTTGATGAAGGCGTCATTGGCGACGATATGGCGGTCGACTCACGCCCCGATGCCGTGAGCGACCCATTCGGCTATGCATCAGGCGTCCTGGCTTTCGATCTGGAACTTGAACCAGGTGCGGTCAACGAGATTGATCTGGCCGCGCCACTCGGCGTGATGCACGCCGCTGATCCGGTTGCGATGCCGGATGCCACGGCTGGAGCAGACCAATTCACGCTTGCGCTTGATCAATGGTCGCAGGTGCTGGGGCTGGCACGGGGTCGCGCATGCCACTCGCCACCAGGAAGGGATGCTTCAGCAGATGTCGAAAAGCCGGTGACATTCAGGCTACCAGCCGTGGCACAGAGCTATCTGGACAGTTACCTGGGTTCGCTTGCCCACATCCTGATCAACCGCGACGGTCCGGCACTGCAACCCGGTTCGCGTCGTTACACGCGCTCCTGGATCCGTGACGGAGCGGGCATGGCCGCCGCGCTGCTACGTTTTGGACGCGCCCATGACGCGGAGGATTTCATCCGCTGGTATGTCATCTATCAGGCGACAGACGGCAACGTGCCCTGCTGCGTGGACAATCAGGGCGCTGACTGGCTACCGGAACATGACAGTCACGGTCAGTTCATCTTCGTGGTGGCAGAGTATTACCACTTCACCGGCGACCACCGGCTGGTCGCCGATCTCTGGCCTGCAGTGCAGAAGGCTGTTGGCTATATCGAGAGGTTACGCGCTCAACGGCTGACGGATGACTACCGTTCGGGCGAAAAACGCGCTTGTTTTGGACTGCTGCCTGAATCGGTCAGCCATGAAGGCTATCTGGCGCATCCGGTGCATTCTTACTGGGATGACTTCTGGGCGCTGCGCGGGCTGAAAGATGCCGTCGGGCTGGCGGAGGTGATGGGCGATGACGATGAAGCTGCAAGGCTTGCTGATCTGCGCGACGATTTCCGTGCCACGCTTCACGCCTCCATCGCTTGCACCATGCAGGATCGGCATATCGATTTCCTGCCCGGCTCCGTGGAATGGGCTGACCCCGATCCCACGGCGACCGCCAATGCGCTGACCCTGATCGATGAAAGCCATCATCTACCGGCAGATGCACTGCATCGCAGCTTTGATCTCTTTATGGAGCGGTTTCGCGCCATGCACGGAGAGCATCCGGTACACTGGATCAACTACACGCCCTATGAAATCCGCATTATTGGCGCGTTGGTGCGTCTGGGACGGCGCGACGATGCCCATGAACTGGCGCGTTTTTTTCTGTCCGAGCGTCGCCCTATCGTCTGGAACCAATGGCCGGAAATCGCTTGGCGCGACCCGCGCTCGCCCGGTCATCAGGGCGACTTGCCACACGCCTGGATCGGTGCTGAATACTGTCTGGCCTTCCGTGACATGTTTGCCTATGAACGCGAATCCGACCATTCGCTGGTGGTCGGCGCGGGGATTCCGGCAGCATGGCTGACAGCTGGAGAGGTCGCGGTCAGTGGCCTGCTGACCTGGTACGGACGGATCGATCTATTGTTTCAGCGGACAGCAACGGGGGCGGTGGTCGTACAGATCGCAGGCAGTCTGACGTTGCCGCCGGGCGGTATCCGGCTGGCACTGCCCGGTTCGGGTTCATGGCAGGAGGTGTGGATCAATGGCGTGAAAATGGATGACGTGACGTCCACTGAGATAGCAATCATCGCACTTCCCGTCGAGGTGATGCTGGTGTTTGCAGATGACGCCGACAATCGCTTTCCTGATAAGCGGTAGCGGTCATGACACGGCCTGATCGCCATCCGTCAAGATATTGACGACCCAATGGATCGTTCGTGTTATCGAATGATCGGTGATGCCGGTTTGCAACGATCTTCCTGCCGTCCGCCTGATCCAACGTCATTGGCCTAGATCCTGCTTCTGCCTGATGCAAGCGCCCCGGACAGTCTGTGGGTGCATTCTGTCACCCCACCAGCGGTAGCGTGTCATGATCGAATCGATTGCAAGCGGTCTACTGGGTATCCTGAGTGATCTGGACAACGCCATGATGGTCATTGGCGTCTTCGGCATCCTGCTCCTGGGTCTGTTCACGAGCGCCCTGATTCTGATTGCACTGCGTCGCGCCCCGGCCTTTTACCGCAGCGTGCCGACATTGCTGACCACCTTCGGCATCCTCGGTACCTTTCTCGGAATCTCCACCGGCTTGCTGCACTTCGATGTCGCTAATGTCGAGGCCAGCATCCCGATGTTGCTCGATGGGCTCAAGCTCGCCTTCATCACCAGCATCAGCGGGATTCTGCTGGCCGTCTGTCTGCGTCTTGTACTGGTACTTGGCGTCGACGCCAAAAGTGGTTCACGCGCATCGTCAAACGCCAGCGTACAGGATAGCGCCATTCCCGCCGTGTTTCTCCAACAGCAGACGCAGACCGCCGAAGCACAACTTGCAGCGACGCAGCAACTGCTCAGTCACATCACGCAGCTTGACAGTCGCTTGATCGACACACTGGAACGCCAACATGCGCAGCAGCTTGACGCACTCAACCACTTTGCCGCGCAACTCAGTGAGCTGGGTTCACGCCAGTTGATCACAGCACTGGAATCCGTGATCCGCGACTTCAACCGCAACCTAGGTGAGCAGTTCGGCGAAAATTTCCGCAGACTCGATGGCTCGGTCGCAAAACTGCTGCACTGGCAGGATCAGTACCGCGAACACATGGAGACGCTAGGTCAGCAGCTCGATCATGCCACCGCAGGTGTCGCGCAGTCCGAAGCCAGCCTCCAGGCGTTGACCCAGCAGGCACGTCAGATCTCAGGCTATATCGAGGATCAGCAGGACACCATGACTGGTCTGCGGCGCGAAAGTATCGAACTGGAATCACTGCTTGGCAGCATCGCCGACCTGCGCGACCGGGCGCAGGCCGCCTTCCCGGCCATCGACAGCCGTTTGAAAGTTATGCTGGAAAGCATTGAAAACGCCATGCTCTCGGCATTGAGCGCACAACAGCGAATCAGCCAGCATGGCGTGATCGAACGGCCGCGTGAAGTCACACATCCTGAACTTTCAGTGGTGGCACGCTCATGAACCGCAACGCAACGACACCCGATTCAGAAGATGATTTTCACTGGATCGCACTCTCCGACCTGATGTCCTCGCTGATGATGATTTTTCTGTTTCTGGCGCTGCTGCACATGATTCAGGTCGAACGCGCCCATGCCGTCGAGTCCGAGGTGCGGCTGACGGCCGTCGAATCCCGCCAGGCCATTTACCGGGCGCTCGACCACGAATTCAGGGAGGATCTCAAACGCTGGAACGCTGAATTCGACCAGCCCACGCTCACCCTGCGCTTCCGCGAGCCAGACGTGCTTTTCGACCGTAATTCGGCGCGCATCAAGCCCGAATTCGAGGCCATCCTGCGTGATTTTTTGCCACGTTATGTCGCCCAGCTCCGCGCCTTCCGCGACGTGATCCGCGAGATCCGCATCGAAGGCCATACTTCCAGCGAATGGAATCCCAACACCAGTGCGCTCGACGCCTATTTCGCCAACATGGAACTGAGCCAGCAGCGTACTCAGGCTGTCTTGCGGTTTGCGTATGGTCTGGACAGCCTGCAATCGGAACAGTGGTTCCGTCAGCGCATCGCCGCCGTCGGTCTCTCTTCCTCGCGCCCGGTGCGCGACGCCAGTGGACAGGAAAATCCAAAGGCATCCCGGCGCGTCGAGTTTAGCGTCCTGACCGATTTCGAAGCCCGTCTGCTGGAGCCAATCAAGCTGGAAGGCGCGGCGTTGCCGGTTGATAAAAGCGGGCGGCAAGCCCAGCACGAAAACCGTGAGTAATCAGTGACAATTTCGGGGACTGCTGGCTCGCATCTGGATCACGCATAGGTCTGTCAAGACCCGTGTAATTATATCCCGAGAAGGAGCTATCCTTTGTTCCAGGCCCGCGAGGCGCTGCGCACACTCCGCGATGAGATGAGAGTGACTAAGCGCCCCCAGTCAACGACGCCTTCATCGATCTGACGGGACCCCTGACCATGAATCTGAACCTGCATCGCAACGCTCGCACCACCCCCGCGATTCGTCAGGAATTGCGCGCCTCGACGAAATCGGAGCG
>CAIUAY010000166.1 GCA_903897335.1 uncultured Chromatium sp.
ACCCCACGGATGGCTTCCAACCCGATCTTGGCCTTGAACGCCGCCGCGTAGGTCTTGCGCTTTGCTTCACCCATTTTGATCAACCCTTTCGTGCCGGCTTGACAGCTTAAATGACTGTCCGGTTTTCGGGGTCCACTTTAGTACGCCACTACGCGACAAGCATGTGTTTCAGGCGACTTCTTACGGTGCCTATTCTGGTATCCGTTGGGCAATCCTGACGAACCTCTCGACGTGGCGGGTTTACCATATCTCAACGCAAGACATCGTGAACGCTAACCTGGTCTTTTCGGTAGACCTGCTACCGGATGTCCGTCTCGACGATTGCGAGCGACTGCTATTGATTTCAAGATATGGGATGAACCGAAAAGGACTGCTGGAAAAACGCTGGAATGAGGTGAGCGCCTTGACGCGGGAAAGCCTGACTCGCGCCATACTCAATGATGACGTGATTAATAAAATCAGGCTGATTATCAAGCGTGATACGGGGTGCGGTTTCGACAACGAGGTGATTCAGCGCGTTGTCGAGGAGATGTTGATTCATCCGTGAGGTTGAAGAATGACGTCTCCAAAACATTCGACAATCAGCGTCCGGAGTGCCTGCTCCTGGCGCTCAATGTCGGCGACTAGCGCGAACTGTACCTGGGCTTTGTGCAAATTTTCACCATGCCTGCTGACCCGGAAATAGCGATCGCCCTCCAGATGATCGGTCAGAAAGCGCAGTCCCAGCTCGAACGGTAGCAGACGGATCGCGTCATAGAACAGGGCGATGTCTGCGGCGGTGAGGATGTCGCGGGTTTCCGAGGCGTAGCCACGGAGGATGTTGGCGCAGAGCGACAGATCGAACCGTACCTCTGCGCCGCCCTGTTCGCCGACACGGTTACAGCAGGAGCGCAGACAATCGCCCAGGTCATGCTGGAGCAGACCGGGCTGGACGGTGTCGAGATCGATCAATGCCCGTGCGCAGTCGCCGGTCTGATCAAAGAGAATGTTGTCGAGCTTGGGGTCGCCGTGGATGACCCGCTGCCGAATCCGCCCGGCTTGATGCGCCGTTTCCAGCACCCCGGCAAGCTCGCGCCGCGCACTCACGAACTCCAGGCAGTCGGCGCTGTCGCTGGTGTTGTGTGCAGCGACTGTCAGCAGACGTGCCAGATAGTCAGGCGTGGCATGGAAACTAGGCAGTGCGAAGCCGAGCCGGGTGGTCGGCAGTGAGGCGACTGCGCGATGGAGGCCCCCGAGAATGCGTCCGACCTCGCGAGCCTGACCAGCTCGCTCGATCTGCGATAACGTCACCGTGTCCGGGATAAATTCGAGCAGACGCCAGACACCGTTATCCACATCGCACAGGAAATCCGCACCCTCGCGGGTCGGGATGAGTGCTGGCAGGCGCAAACCTGGATCGTCCAGGTCAGCCAGATGGTTACTGAGGACGCGCAGATTGGTCATGATCTGCGCGGGATCGGGAAAGACCCTGGCGTTGATGCGTTGGAGGACGTAAACCTGACCACCTGCTTCCAGCCGGAAGGTGTCGTTGATCAGTCCCCGTCCGAGTGGACTGATGACGCTGATCGGTCGCCTGATTGCAAACCGGGTGGCGATGTCATGACAGCGGGCTGGATCGCAGGTCTGTGGCTTGGCGTGCATCAGACAGGCTTGTAAATGCTGGCGCCATCCTCACGGAATTCCTGCGCTTTTTCTTGCATTCCACGCTCGAGCACCGTCTCCACTTCGCTGATCTGATGGGCGGCGGCATAGTCGCGCACATCCTGGGTAATCTTCATCGAGCAGAAATGCGGCCCGCACATCGAACAGAAATGCGCGACCTTGTGCGCGGTTTGCGGCATCGTCTGATCGTGATACGCACGGGCGCGTTCAGGATCGAGCGCGAGGTTGAACTGATCCTCCCAGCGGAACTCGAACCGCGCTTTGGAGAGCGCGTTATCGCGGATCTGCGCACCCGGCAGGCCCTTGGCTAGATCAGCGGCGTGAGCCGCGATCTGGTACGTGACGATGCCGTCGCGCACGTCTTCTTTATTCGGCAGCCCCAGATGTTCTTTGGGCGTGACGTAGCACAGCATCGCCGTGCCGTACCAGCCGATATTGGCCGCGCCGATGCCAGAGGTAATGTGATCGTAGGCGGGCGCGATGTCGGTGATCAGCGGGCCAAGCGTGTAGAAGGGGGCTTCAAAACAGTCAGTGAGTTCTTTGGTCATGTTCGCTTCAATCATCTGAAGCGGCACATGACCGGGGCCTTCAATCATCACCTGCACATCGTGTTCCCAGGCGAAGCGGGTCAGCTCGCCGAGTGTTTCGAGTTCGGCGAACTGGGCGCGGTCATTGGCGTCGGCCAGCGAGCCGGGGCGCAGACCGTCACCCAAACTGAAGGCCACATCGTAAGCCTTCATAATCTCGCAGATTTCGTCGAAATGCGTATACAGGAAATTTTCCTGATGATGTGCCAGACACCATTTGGCGAGGATCGAGCCACCCCGCGAGACGATGCCAGTGAGCCGGTCGGCAGTCAGCGGAACATAACGCAGCAGCACCCCGGCATGGATGGTGAAATAATCCACGCCCTGTTCGGCCTGCTCGATCAAGGTATCGCGCATCAGCTCCCAGGTGAGTTCTTCCGGGCGACCGTCAACTTTTTCGAGCGCCTGATAGATCGGCACGGTGCCGATCGGCATGGGTGCGTTGCGCAGAATCCACTCGCGGGTCTCGTGAATGTTCTTGCCGGTTGAC
Organism: uncultured Chromatium sp.; assembly: GCA_903897335.1. Lineage (GTDB taxonomy): Bacteria > Pseudomonadota > Gammaproteobacteria > Chromatiales > Chromatiaceae > Chromatium. The sequence goes on from CAIUAY010000166.1 coordinate 2,740, forward strand.
AGATCCATCAGCGTATCGCCGCCCCAACGCGCCGACCAGACCATTTTCTCGACTTCTTCAGCGATGGATGAACTCACCGCCGAGTTACCGATGTTGGTGTTGATCTTCACCCGGAAGTTGCGCCCGATGATCATCGGCTCCAGTTCAGGATGGTTGATGTTGGCCGGGATGATGGCGCGACCACGGGCAATCTCATCGCGCACGAATTCAGGCGTGATGAGATCCGGGAGTGCAGCACCAAAACTCTGGCCAGGATGCTGGCGCAACAGTTTTACATACCGTGGATCGGTGCGCAGTTCATCGAGCTTCAGATTTTCGCGGATGGCGACATATTCCATCTCAGGCGTGATTTGCCCCAAACGGGCATAGTGCATCTGGGTGATGTTCTGGCCAGATTTAGCGCGGCGTGGGGTGCGCAGATGTTCAAAACGCAGATGGGCCAGTGCTGGATCGTTCTGGCGAGCAGCGCCGAAAGCCGAGGTTGGCCCGCTGAGTAACTCGGTATCGCCGCGCTCCGCGATCCATGCCGAGCGCACGTCAGATAGACCCGCCATCAGATCAATCTGGATTTCCGGGTCGGTATAGGGGCCGGACGTGTCATAAAGGATCACCGGCGGATTCTCTTCGATGCCCTGACTGGTCTGGGTGGGCGTCAGCGTCACTTCGCGCATCGGCACCCGCAGATCCGGGCGCGAGCCGGTGACATAGGTTTTGCGTGAATTTGGGAAAGGCTGCGTGACGGCTTCGGAAAGTCGGGTCGTGGCGCGGATGAATTCTTGTGGGATGGCGCTCGCCGGGATGGTTGGGGTTGGATTGGCACTCATCGGGTTTCCTCAAGGCTGACGCAGCACACGGTCGCGTCTGTAACAGGACGATCCAGCAGAGGAAGATCAAACGCATGAGCGATTCGGAGACAGGTGCGGCGGCGCACGAATCCGGGGTCAGACGACAGCAGTCGTCCTGATGTCTCTTGCGCCTGCTTTCCTGCGCCAGCATGATCTGGATCAGGTTCAAAGGGTCTTTTCTCAGCCCGGGATCATCCTGCCCAGCGTCAGTAGCGGATTATTCAGGGGCACCCCCAGCGGCATTCGGATACCGAAACTAGCGAAAGGTTACGGCAATTTCAACTTTTATCGCTTCCGGCTGAATAGATCTTGCGCCACATGATCGTCAACGATGATTTTTTCAACACGCATGACAACGCCATGCCGACCCGCGACACCGGGCGTTTGATCCTGACGCCTTGCGATCCATACGCCAGCTCCGAAATTGAAAACTTGATCGCGGCAATGCTCCGCGCTGAATTCATTGGCACGGCAGTGGGTATCGCTATTCCGCCATGTGGCACGGCACAGGTGTTTCATGTTGGAACCGCATTTTTAAGCCTGCTGTCTTTCACCGGCTGCGCCGTCCAGATGAACGATGGCAGCGATCCACAAGGACGTTTCCCGTCTGTCTGCGTCCCGTCGCTGACGTCTTATCCGCATCCCTGCGTCGGTCGCAATACCCGTCCACCACGCTGCATCGACTGCCGTCGGCGCCTCACTGCCATTAAGTTAACCGTATGCAACTCAATAGCAATGCTTTTTCTGCCGCTGATGAAAATCCAGCAAGGTGCGGGACGAGGATGTCTGACGCGGGGGATTCCGTTGGGGACGATCCAGGGTCGG
>CAIUAY010000167.1 GCA_903897335.1 uncultured Chromatium sp.
AGCCTCATCGAACGATTACTGCCCAAACATATCCACAGCGTGACCGCTGCCGGCTTTGAACTCAAGACGGCATTCTTTATCCTGGCCTGTAGCCTCAATTTCCTTTTCTGAATCAGCCAAGGTGGCAACTTGGGTTAGATAGTTAACGAACTGTTCAAGCCTCAGGTGAATGGCATCAATAGGGTGTCCCCTGCTACAGTTCGACGCATTGTGACACGAATAAACGCCGCATCTAACCATGACCCGCGCCACACTCGTTCAACAACGCCTTCTGGTTTTGTTTCTGATCGGACTGCTACTCCTGTTTTCACCCCTGACGCTGCGCTTCGACATGCTTGGACACTGGCTGGGGATTCCGCTCCTGACGCTCTATCTGTTTGCGGCGTGGGCGCTGATCATCGCCATCGCCGCCGCGATCCTGGCGCGCAGCCGCAGCTAGGCAGAGGCGACATGATGCTGACCGCCCCATTCATCATCGGCGTTTCATTTGCCTATCTTGGTCTGCTGTTTGCGATTGCCGGCTGGGCAGAACGCCGTGCCGGACAGGGGCGTCCCATCGTTGCCCATGCCATGGTCTATGCGCTCTCGCTGGCTGTCTACTGTACCGCCTGGACGTTTTACGGAAGTGTCGGACGCGCCACCGAAAACGGTCTGGGCTTCCTGCCCTTTTATCTTGGCCCCACGCTCATCGCATTGCTCTGGGGTTCGCTGCTGCTGAAGATGGTGCGCGTCAGCAAGTCAGAGCGCATGACCTCCATCGCTGATTTCATCGCCTCGCGCTACGGCAAGTGCCGGATGCTAGGCGGGCTGGTGACGCTCATTGCAGTCGTTGGCGTGGTGCCTTATATCGCCCTGCAACTCAAGGCGATTGACTTAAGTTTCAACATCCTGCTGCATTATCCAGAAGTACGGATGCCTGATCACGCTGCGGTGCCGCTGTGGCGCGATACGGCCTTTGTCGTCGCCCTGCTGCTTGCGCTGTTTACGATTTTGTTTGGCACCCGTCACCTGGATGCCAGCGAGCGTCATGAGGGAATGGTCGCCGCGATTGCCTTTGCGTCGATCATCAAGCTCGTCGCCTTCCTGGCTTTGGGAGTATTCGTCACCTTCAATATTCTGGTGCCTGAGCATTCCGCATGGTCAGGTATCCGGGACAGCGGATCGCTCTCTACCCTGCTCAAGCCACTCCTGGAACCCCAGCTCCCCCCGTTTGCAGACTGGTTCACGATCACTCTGCTGGCCGCTTTGGCGGTGATGATGCTGCCTCGCCAGTTCCAGGTAGCGGTGGTCGAAATTAGCGATGAACGCCATCTGCGCCATGCCATCTGGCTGTTTCCGCTCTATCTGTTTCTGATCAACCTGTTCGTGATTCCAATCGCGCTGGCTGGTCTGATGACGTTTCCTGATGGCCGGATCGACCCGGACACGTTCACGCTTGCCTTGCCCATGGCTTTTGCGCAACCCTGGCTGGCACTGCTGGTCTTTATCGGCGGACTCTCGGCGGCGATCGGGATGGTCATCCTGGAAACCATCGCGCTCTCGACTATGGTCAGCAATGATCTGATCCTGCCTGCATTGAGCGAACGCTGGCGTCACTATCCACCTACGACCAGTCTCAGTGGCGTGTTGATCAACATCCGCCGTGGCGCCATCGTCATCATTCTGCTGCTGAGTTATCTCTATGACCGGTTTGCCGGCGAAGCCTCCGCCCTGGCCAGCATCGGACTTATCAGCTTTGTCGCCGTCGCCCAGTTCGCGCCGACGGTCATCGGTGGACTCTACTGGCGCGGTGGCACCCGCGAGGGTGCGCTGGCCGGACTTCTCGCTGGTTTTCTGGTGTGGATCTACACCCTGCTGCTGCCCTCCTTCGCCTGCTCCGGATGGCTTCCAACGGCCTTCATGGACGCGGGGCCTGGCGGTATTGCGCTACTGGCACCGCATGCGCTGTTTGGACTGACTGGTTGGAATACGATCACGCATGGTCTGTTCTGGAGTCTGACCGCCAATCTTGGCGCCTTCCTGCTAGTGTCTGCGTGGCGTGAGCCGAATGCCGTCGAAGCCACCCAGGCTCGCCTCTTTGTCGATGCACTGCGTCAGCGTTACCCCAGTAGTGCGCCACTGTGGCGTGGCCGTGCCGAGATCCCTGAGCTGATGGCGCTGGCCGAACGCTTTTTTGGCGTTGCCCGTGCTCGCGAGGCGTTCGTGCGTTATGCCCAATCACGCGGCATCGTCGCTCCCAACAGTCTGCCGGCAGACGCCGAAACCGTCTCGTTTGCTGAAAATCTCCTGTCCGGCGCCATCGGTCGCGCATCGGCTCGCGCCATGGTCGCCTCAGTCACCAAGGAAGAGCCGCTGAGTCTCGACGAAGTGCTGGCAATTCTTAGCGAGGCATCCCAGATTCGCGCCTACAGTCACGAACTCGAGCGGAAGTCACAGGCGCTCGAAACGGCCACCGACGACTTGCGGATGGCCAACCTGCGGCTTCAGGAGCTGGATCGCATGAAGGATGGTTTCATGTCCTCGGTGACGCACGAGCTGCGCACCCCGCTCGCCGCCATCCGTGCCTTTTCAGAAATCCTCTACGACGATCCGCGCACCGATCTTGCCCAGCGCAAACGCTTTCTGGGCATCCTGGTCAGCGAGACCGAGCGTCTATCGCGCCTGGTCAATCAGGTACTGGATCTCGCTAAGATTGAGTCCGGTCATGCCGACTGGCGCACTGAGGCCGTGACGCTCCAGGACGTGATCAGGCAGTCGGTCGCGGCTGTCGAGCAGCTCATCCATGACCAGCACATCCTGGTTCAGCTCGACCTGCCTGAACTACCTGCGGTGGTTTGGGGAGACCGCGACCGGTTGATCCAGGTACTGGTCAACCTGCTGTCGAATGCCGCCAAGTTTGTTCCGCCCGTGGGTGGACAGATTACAGTCCGGCTCCTGCATCCGCCCGGCATCGACGTGGCGGGTACGCCGGGTTGGCGCGTCTGCGTCACCGATAATGGGCCAGGAATCCCGGAGACTGAACTCGATCTGGTCTTCGAGCGGTTTCGGCAGGCACCGGTTAATGGTGCCAGACCATCAGGGACCGGGCTGGGACTGCCGATCAGCCGTCAGATCATCAATCATCTTGGCGGACGGATCTGGGCTGAAAACACGCACCAAAAAGGTGCTAACCTTTGTTTTGAGATCCCGGCTTATCCTGCGGAACCGTGTTGATTAAAGGTGTGTACCGTCAACTACCCCGCCCTAAAGGGCGGAGCATTGTTGAAAAGCAAGCTCCGAAGTTGACCAGACCAATTCCCGCAAGGGGCAGCGTTACCGTGGAATCCGGCGCGAGCCGGTGTGATCGGCACTTCGGGATGCTTCCTCAGTTCCGAACACTGCGGCAGGTGGTTAAACAGGCGTACGGGGTACGAAGCCAGTGCCACCTCCAGGGATGGACCCGAAAGGGTGTAAAAACCCACGGATAACGCGGTCGAGTGGAGCGGCCACGTCGTGAGACGTTGCCCGTCACCAGGCCTTTACGGGCGGAGTCGCAAGACCCAGCAGGTGGAAAGCCTGCACCAAATTCACAGTGGCGGCATGGTTGCGGTCACACGTCATCAACCAAACTGAGACGGAGGATGCGAGATCGGCGGCCTGACCGTGCTACACACGGGCGCTCTGCCTCCCCGTGCCTTTTGGACGGGGTTTCTCGCGCAAGACTGATGAGCAAACGCATCCTGATCGTTGATGACGAACCCAATATCGTGATCTCGCTTGAATTTCTGATGATGCGTGAAGGCCATAAGGTGCATGTGGCACGCGATGGCGAAGCGGGTCTGGCCGCCGTGCGCGCACATCATCCGGATCTGCTGGTGCTCGATGTCATGATGCCGAAGCTGGATGGCTTCGCGGTGCTGGAGGCGATACGCAGCGATCCAACGCTTGCCGCGACCCGGATTCTGATGCTGACTGCGATGGGACGGGAGGCAGAACAGAATAAAGGTCTGGCGCTGGGCGCTGATGCCTATATGCCCAAACCCTTTTCAACCTATGCGCTGGTCAATAAAGTCAAGGAACTGCTGGGAATCTGAGTGCCAGTTGGTTCTTGCTGGCGTCGCGGCACCATCGTCAAGCGTGACATCCTGTCTAATGACAGATGACAGATGACAGATGACAGATGACAGATGACAGATGACAGCCACAGGATTCAGTCGTGTTGTCTGGACACTCTATTCATCCTTTTCCAAACCAACGACCGCAGGTCATTACTATGATACGCAAACCGTCGCTACTCGCTCTGGCCGCCGTGCTGACAGTCAGCCGCGCAGTCATCGCTGATGACGTGACCGATCAAATCAAGCATGCCCAGAAGTCCTATGAAGCCGGCGATCTGCGTGCAGCCGTCGAGACGCTCAATTTCAGCATCGCCAAAATTCAAGAGCTATTGACTGCAAGACTGCTGACGCTGCTGCCTGAGCCACTGCCGGGCTGGAAGGCCGACGTGGGGGAATCGCAATCCGGTGGGATGGCGGCGATGATTACTGGCACCACGCTGAGTCGGCGCTATTTCCGCGAGGATGGCGCCGAGGTCACGCTGAATCTGATGGCGGATTCACCGATGATGCCGATGCTGACCATGGCGCTGTCGATGCCATTCGTGATGCAGTCCAAACAGGACATGAAAACCTATGCACTGAAGGGTAATCGCGGCATGATTGAACATGCCGCCAGCTCGGATGACTACGAGATCACCGTCATGGTCGGCAACCGTCTGGTGATCCAGGGGCATGGCCACAGACTCCCGGACGCCAAGGCGCTTGAACAGTATCTGGAGGCGCTGGATCTGGACGCCATCCAAAAGGCGCTTGCCAACTGAATTTTGGTGTAGTCACACACCCCATAACAACTGGAGGACATCCTTTAATGAGTCACAATCAAGCCCAAATGCCGCTGTGTCAGCGGGCATCGTCACAACTTTTGATCATCGATGCCCAGGAGCGGCTGGCCGCCGCCATGCCGCCCGATGAACTGGATCTGGTGGTCGGCAACATCAACCGTCTGATCACGGCGGCCAAGACGCTGGGGATTCCGGTCATCGCCACCCAGCATTACTCGAAAGGGCTTGGCCCCATCATCGAAACCATCAACGCGAATCTGCCGCACACGGCTGATCCAACGGAAAAAACCGCCTTCTCCTGCTGCACGGCTCCCGGATTCGAGCGCAACATCTCATTGCATCCAGAACGTCGGCAATTGATCGTCGTCGGCATGGAAGCGCATATCTGCATCGCGCAGACCGTCTCCGGGCTGCAACGCTGGGGCTATCAGGTGTTCGTGCCTGCCGATGGCATCATCTCGCGCAAACCTGCTTACAAGCAGAATGTCCTCGAACGGATGCGCACTTGCGGGATCCAGGTCGTCTGCACCGAATCAGTTGGTTTCGAGTGGCTTGGCGATTCCAGCGATGTTCAGTTCCGCGAGGTCTGGTCACTCTTTAAATAGTCGTCTGTCGCAACAGGACAGGTTAAACGTGATGGCAGGCCGTTCTGGTCTGCCATCACAGATCTGCACTCTGTTCCTGGGATGCCGGAACGTCACAACACGGTCATGACGGGTAAGCGGCATCGTCGTGGCTGCACCGGCATCATCGCCGCCTTATCGTTCCGGGATCTCTCAATCATGTCTGCGCTCTATCAATCCAGTCTGTCCAGCCTGCCACTGATCGCACGCGGCAAGGTACGCGACCTTTACCAGATCGGAACCGATCACCTGCTGCTGGTGGCAACAGATCGTCTCTCCGCTTTCGATGTAGTGCTGCCCCAACCGATTCCAGGCAAGGGCGAGGTGCTCACGCGCCTGTCGCAGTTCTGGTTTGGACGCACCGCCCATCTGCTGCCGAATCATCTGGCAAACGTCCCGGTTGCGGCGGTCATCACCGATCCGCACGAACTCGCTCAGCTTGGCGACCGCGCCATGGTGGTACGTCGCCTGAAGCCGCTGCCCATCGAGGCGATTGTGCGCGGCTATTTGATTGGCTCTGGCTGGAAGGACTATCAGCGTACTGGAACGGTCTGCGATATCGCGTTGCCGCGTGGGTTACGTCAGGCTGACCGGCTCCCATACGCAATCTTCACGCCATCGACCAAGGCCGAACTCGGCACCCATGATGAAAACGTCGATTTCGAGTCTGTCGTGACCCTGATCGGGCGCGAACTGGCCGATCAGGTGCGTGATGTCAGTCTGGCGATCTATACCGACAGCGCGGCGTATGCTGCCATGCGCGGAATCATCATCGCCGATACCAAGTTTGAATTCGGTCTGGATGAACAGGGCAGACTGCATCTGATCGACGAAGTGCTCACGCCGGATTCATCGCGCTTCTGGCCTGCCGACCAGTACCAACCGGGAACCAGTCCGCCAAGTTTTGATAAACAGTTCGTGCGCGACTATCTGGAAACACTGGACTGGGACAAAACGCCACCCGGCCCCGAACTGCCCCAACCGATTATCGAGCGCACGGCAGACAAATACCGCGAAGCCGAGGAGCGGCTGACCCAGGATCGCTGAAGCGCACAGGCCGTCAGCCTGGGCGTGTTCAGGCCATTCCAGGGAAGCACTCCGACTAACGAATGGATCGAGATGGAACCCATCAGACTTTAACCACCACATTCACGGAGACATCCCCATGCAGAAACACCTAGTTGTCAGTCTGATGCTATTGCTGGCATTCAGTGGCGGGCTGTCCGTGGCGCACGCGGAAGAGTACATGAAGCGCGGCGCCACAGTTGAAGACTATGAACAGGCGCTGAACCGGGTCATGGAACGCAAGCGTGGCTTGACGACCGGCCGTGAGCGTCAGGTCGCACCCATCACGACAGAACCGTCAGATGCAAAGTCGGCGCCTTTCACGAAAGCGGCTCCCGCCACCAAGACAACGGCCTCGGCATCATCTTCAAAATCGTCACATTCCGCCGCCAAAACTTCACAACAGTCAAAATCGCGCTCGACTGCGCCCTCTGCGACAACATCGGATGTTTATGCGCCCGCCCCAACCAAGACCGAGACATCAGATGGTGTGTCCATCTATTTTGGCTATAACTCGGCGGATCTCACCAAGTCATCCATGATGGAACTGCAAAAACTCGGACAGGCGCTGACATCGCCGCAGTTCAGCGGGATGTCCTGGCTCATCGAGGGTCATACCGATAGTGCCGGTTCAGCAGACTATAACCAGACACTCTCCGAACGGCGTGCGCAATCGGCGCAACGCTATCTCGTTAAACAATTTGGAATTGAACCGGACAAACTGATTGCCGTCGGTAAGGGCGAAAGCGAACCCTATGACCGCGAGCATCCGACGGCTAACGTCAACCGGCGGGTGCGCCTGCGACCCACCGGCGGCTAGATTTGGAGATCCCAGCGTCGCCCCACGCCAGACAGCGGGCGCTGTCCGGCGCTCCGCTCAGTGCATGGTCGTGAAAAAGTAATAGTCAACCGTTGGTCTGGCGCGATCACCGATGGCATGAATCAACACGCTGAGATAGTCGTTCACCGGCTCTGACTGTGGTATCCGCCACTGTTTCAACAGTGGTGTCGTGCTCCAGGTCGCCATGACGAGATTGTTGCCGTGCGGTTTTGAGACCACGAAACAGGCGTCAGGCTGTCGTTCACATTCGGCGTCATCCTGCGCGCCAATCACGATCTGCTCTCCCGGCGCGATGAAATGGTTCGGCATCGCCGCCGTCGGGAACAGATGCACGGCTTCCTGATTGCTGTCCACGAAATCCAGATACAGATAGCCGCCCACCGCTCCCCTGTTCGTGACCGTGAGCACCAGATATTCGCCTTCGTAATAGATCCGATCCTGATGGCTGAACTGGATTGTTGGCATCTCCGGGCGCGGCGACCCTTCGGGGCGAGCTAGATCAAGGCTGGCGGCATCCATTCGCGCCAGGATGTCGCAGAAGGGCGCGGCGAATGCTAGATCGTGATCATCGATCTGAGCCTGCGGCGTGAGCGACTGAAGACGCTCGACCAGTGCCGCGAGTTGTTGCCGGTCACGCAGATAGCCAGACAGCCGGAGATCCTGCCCAGGCCTGGCGATCAGCTCGACACGCGCACAGGCCAGCGCCACAAGATTCAACTGCTCGGCCAGCGAGCTGGGCGGTACCGTGGCAACGGGCACGGCTGGCGCTGTCGGTTCCGGTTGCCGAGCTGGCGGCGGTGCGTCTGACCCGATCCAGTCACGCGCCTGAAATCCACCCAGAACACTGACCACCAGCACTGCAAGCGCGAACAGCCAACGTCTGCGCTCGTGCAGAGCCAGGTTTGGCAAGGTGACTGGAACTGACGGCTCGCCGACGAGCGTGACACTCGCTGTTCCAGATGGCGAGAGGTCTGCTGGCGTGATTGCGCACACCTCAGTCGGAGCATCACTGATAGTCACCACCAGCGTCTCAACTTCCGCCACAGATTCCACTTCGAACAGCCGTTTCCACTGCGCGACGCTCTGCGGACGCCGTTCGGGATCGAACTGTAGACCCGCCTCCAGCGCCTTCAGAAAGCCGGGATTGTAGCCGTGGCATTGCGCTTGCCAGCCAGGCATCAGCCGGGGTGATGGCGAATGCCCAGTCATCGCTGCAAAACAGGTCGCCGCCATTGAATAGATATCCGTCCAGGGTCCCTGGATGCCGCCAAACATCTGCTCAGGCGCGGCAAAGTTTGGGGTGTATTGGGCAATCTCGCTGACCGCGCTGTCCGGACGCTCATGATGGGCGGCGCCAAAATCGATCAGCAGCGGCGTGCCGTCTTCGCGGATAAAGATGTTCGAGGGCTTGATGTCACGGTGCCAGACGCGGCAGGCGTGGGCATGAGTCAGCCCGTCCAGCAGCGGAAACAGCCAGACTTTCAGCTCCTCTTCGCCGAGCGTTCCCTGCGCCTCCAGAATTTCATCGAGTGGCAGCCCGCGTTCCAGACGCATACAAAGATAGACGGTGCCGTTTTCGCGGAAGGCATCTGTCACCTGCACCAGATTGGGATGCGGATGCGGGCGCGCCAACTGGATCAGCGTCTGGCCTTCCTCCAGGAATTTGTGACGCAGCTTTTCATAGAGCGCTTCCTTGCCGGGCAGTGCGGCAACATGATTTCCCTCGACCCGATAGGCCAGATGACGCGGCAGGAATTCTTTGACTGCAAAGGTCTCGCGGAGGATTTCATGCTCGGCGGCATAGACGATGCCGACACCACCCCGACCAAGCGACTCACGGATGACAAATTCGTGAATACGGGTGCCGGGTGGGAGTGGATTGATGCTGGTGCTGTTATCCATCGCGATGTTCACCAATGGAAGATGAGAAATCGAGTCTGGATGATCATAACCCGCACTGAGGCTGTGATTGAATCTATTACACGCAAGGCATCATCCAGACAGTCGACGCAGAACCCCGCCGCCAGCGTGTTAGACAGCCGCCAAACGAGCACTCGACGGGCGTACCAGTCGATGATGGCGACCAGGTCGGCAAAGCCGAGCGCCAGACGGATGTCGGTGATGTCAGTGCTCCACACCTGGTTCGGGTGCGTGACCTCGACCTTACGCAGCCGATAGGGGTAAACCGTGTGCGCCGGATGGGACTGGCTGGTGTGAGGCTCCGGCGCCATACCGGCCAACACCCGCATCAACTGTTGCACGCGCTTGCGGTTCACCACATGACCCTGCGCCGTCAAGTACACCACCATGCGCCGACCGTCTCGTCCTTCGAGGTGGTATCGACCCATGCGCACGTGACGCCCGCCAGGGCGCATTATCAGCTCACCGCCAACGTGCCTCGCACGTGATCCACCACCGCCGCGCATGCATTGGCTCAGTCCGTCCAATCCCATTTTCAAGCGTCCGCTCTCACTGTCAAAAGGCGCCGGCTCGCCGTGAGCAGCGTCCTGTTTGCGTCCACGCTTGGTCTCGAACAACGTCCCGGCCTGCGCGAGGATGTCCTTCTTCCACTGCCCGACTTGGGCGGGATGAACCCCGTGGTTCTGACCAATCGCGTTGACCGTCTTGATCCCACAGATCGCCTCCAGACCCCCCCGGCCTTGAAGGCGGCCGTATCACGTGTGCGCTTCACCCTTCTCAACCGACCCCTTGCGGTTCGGTGTCGAGCTTAAAGGGCTGTCCGGTTTTCGGAGTCCACCATAGGTCTTGACGCAACATTCGGCGCGGCAAGGCTAGAGCAGGAATCTGTGCAGGCGCTGAACGACAGTGCGATTGACTGGAGCCAGTTTGCGGGCGCGTTTAACATGGCGGCTACCAAACCATAAACGGGGCGGCTCGCGTCTCCACATCCTGTGCTGATTGATCGAGGAACTCCAGATGCCCGCAACCGCTCGAAGCCTGCAAAGTTCCGTCTCAGACTGGCGTTGGTGCATAAACCTTCAGACAACGGCTAAGCTGGCGGTCGTTTCAGCGGAGACAGTCCCCAGACATGTCATCGACAGTTTCTGAAAGTGGCGAAGACGCTTCCCCCAAGAAGGCGAGATACCGGGTCACCAACT
>CAIUAY010000168.1 GCA_903897335.1 uncultured Chromatium sp.
ACTCCAGTTCGGGCCGTCCGCATCGATTTTAAGCAGCACGTTGGCGTGCTTGATCTTCCGTGCGGCCGCTTTGCCTTTGTCGATTAACTGCGTCAGCGACGAGCGTTCGTCATCGGTGAGCCGAACAACATACTTGATCATTGGATGCACCTCTTGAGAACTTGCCTGACGAGATGTGTCTACAATGAGGCTTATGCAAGATTAAACGGAAGCGCGTAGTAGCCTCAATTTCCTTTTCTGAATCAGCCAAGGTGGCAACTTGGGTTACCTAATTCTGAAAAGTCTGATGCCAGCGCGGCTGCAAGCCCACTGTATCAATGTCAGCGTACCCTGCTGTTGGCTGCGACCAGCGGCTTGAACGTCTCGCCACCCATCCGCATCACTTCCGAGCAACGTGCGCTTCGGTTATGATCTGGTATCGACCATGCCGATCAGCGCCGGTTTAACCTGACAGATCGCGGGTCGATTGTTGACACAGATCTTGAATCTGCGTCCGTTCAGCCCTTTAACACACATCGCCGTGATCAATGGCGAGACGGAGAAACACATGGGACTCGGTGGCATCGGCGTTACGGAACTGCTACTTATACTGGTCATCGTCATGTTGCTGTTTGGCACCAAAAAACTGAAGAATATCGGTTCCGATCTGGGAGGAGCGATCAGAAGTTTCCGCGAATCCATGGCGGATGCAGAAAAGAATGACAAGATCGTCAATGATCAATCCGCGTCGAGCAATCAGGCCGGGACGCATAAAACTAGCCATGATACCGACCGTGATCGCACCTGAACGCGGTCTCGCCGGGCATGATCTGGCAACCGCTTACACACTCTATCCCCTAGACAACAACGTTTGTTATCCGTGCACGGTTGACACCTTATGTTCGATATTGGCTTTTCAGAGCTGGTTCTCGTGGCAATTGTTGCGTTGCTGGTTCTTGGCCCGGAGCGGTTGCCAAAGGTCGCCCGCGTCGCCGGCATGTGGCTCGGACGGGCACGGCGCACCTTAAGCGCGGTAAAACAGGAAATCGACCGCGAACTGAAGGCCGGGGAACTGGCCGAAATTGTCAGGCAGCAGGCGGCATCTAAACCGCTGGAAACGATTCTTGAGGAGTCATTGAAGACTCCGCCATCACACACGCCGGCTTCCGGCGATCAACCGGCAACACCCGGTCAAGGTTCCAGCCGCCAAACCTAACAGGCAACAATCCAGGCATTGCAGCGCCCGCCACTGCAATGCCATCAATTCTTTTCTGCTGACTGCCATTCCCGCCTGACGCGACACGCAAATCATGGCTGATCCTGATGAAGAAAGAGGGCTTGAGTCCATTGCCGCGCGCCTGGGCGAGCGGATGCTTACGCTTGGACTGCGACTGGCGACAGCAGAATCCTGTACCGGAGGCTGGATTGCCAAGACAGTCACGGATATTCCTGGCAGCAGCGCCTGGTTTGACAGCGGCTTTGTGACCTACAGCAATGCGGCTAAAGCGACCCTGCTTGGCGTTGCGCCCGCCATGCTGAACCATCATGGCGCTGTCAGCGAGGCGGTCGTGACGGCCATGGCCGAAGGTGCGCTGGCACAGACTCAGGCACAGGTTGCGCTGGCCATCAGTGGAATTGCTGGGCCGGGCGGTGGAAGCGCCGACAAGCCGGTCGGCACCGTCTGGTTTGCATGGTGCCTGCCTGGGCAGCAGATTTGCACACAGCGTCAATGGTTTGAGGGGGATCGTCATGCCGTGCGCAGGCAGGCGGTGTGGTGCGCGTTTCATGGTCTGCTGGAACGACTGCCTGAGCCGTGACCTTCAGACCAGCCACGGAAATGACGCATCTGTTCTGGCTATGCCATAATTCGCGGCCTTTATGACCCGCAGACGGCTGACGCGACCCGTCACAGCGCCATCGACAGGCGCCCGGCTTTGAGAACTGGTTTTACGGAGTTGACCGAATGGACGAGAACCGCAAAAAGGCGTTAGCCGCCGCGCTGACGCAAATCGACAAGCAGTTCGGCAAGGGTACCGTCATGCGCATGGGCGACGTGGGCGCGGTACGTAACATTGAGGCCATCTCAACCGGCTCGCTTGGCCTTGACCTGGCGCTTGGAATTGGCGGCGTTCCCAAGGGTCGCGTCATTGAAATTTATGGCCCCGAATCGTCCGGCAAGACCACGCTAACCCTGCACATTATCGCCGAATCGCAGAAACTGGGCGGCACGGCAGCCTTTGTTGACGCCGAACATGCGCTGGATCCGGTCTATGCCGAAAAACTCGGCGTCAACATGAAAGAACTGTTGGTCTCTCAGCCGGATACTGGCGAACAGGCGCTGGAAGTCACTGACATGCTGGTGCGTTCCGGTGCGCTGGATGTCGTGGTTGTGGATTCGGTTGCGGCGCTGACGCCTAAGGCTGAAATCGAAGGCGAGATGGGCGACTCGCACATGGGACTTCAGGCGCGTCTCATGTCTCAGGCGCTGCGCAAGCTCACCGGCAATATTAATCGCTCCAACTGCTGCGTGATTTTCATCAATCAGATCCGCATGAAGATCGGAGTAATGTTTGGTTGCTTTGACTATCATGCACGGGTTGTGCTGGCTGACGGCTCAACGGAAAAAATCGGCAAGATTGTCAATCAGCGGCTGCCGGTGGACGTGCTGTCGATGGATCCGGCTACCGGAACAATTTCCGCCCGCCCTATCGTGAATTGGTTTCGCAATGGCGAGACGGACGAATGGCTGTCTTTTGAAGTCGCGGCTGGCGGAGGTTCCGGGCGCCGCAAGTTTACTTGCACTGCCAATCACCGCATTTTTACGCCTGTCGGCGAGCGGCGGGCTGGCGACCTCAACGTGGGTGATGAAGTCATGGTCGCGGTCAAGCAATACGCACTCACTGAAGATCAGAACCAGTTGATTTTAGGTGGCATTCTGGGCGATGGGTCGCTGCGTTTCGCATCTGAATCCAATGTGTCATTCCGTGTTGGTCATGGCGAGAAACAGCGCGAATATTGCGACTGGAAACACACGATGCTGGCGCCTTTTGCTAACCGTGTTGGTCGCACCGGCAATGGCATTGGATTTGATACGCTGCCCATGGGTCAGCTTGTCGGACTGCATCGCCAGGCTTACGGCGCACAGGGGCGGCAGGTCAGCGATGGCATGTTGGCCACGCTCGATGCCCGTGCCGTCGCCGTCTGGTATGGCGATGATGGGACGTTTTCTGGCCACTATGAGCACGGGGGACACGGCAAGGCCGAGATCGGTTGCGTCAGTCTGACGATGGATGACAAGGAGCGACTCGCTGAGCGACTTGAACAGCTTGGCATGGGGCGACCAACTGTGTGCGAACATTCGCTTCTGTTCAGTGGCGAACGCACCCGGAAACTCCACGAACAGATTGCACCTTATGTCCATCCCTCGCTCGACTACAAACTCCACCCGGATTTTCGCGGTCGTTTTGCCTGGCATCCCGATCTGTCAGACGCGCACCTGAACGGCCATCGCCTGGAGTCACGAACCCGACTCGTGCCGGCGCCAATGTGCATTACCCGCAAGGAAATCCGTCCAGCAAAGCCGCGCCATCGCACCCGTTTCGATCTGGAGGTGATGGGGAATCACAGTTACTTCATCGATCATGTCGCTGTTCATAATTCCCCTGAAACCACGACCGGCGGCAACGCGCTCAAGTTCTATGCCTCGGTGCGTCTCGATATCCGACGCACTGGCAGCATCAAGAAGGGCGACGAGGTGATCGGTAGCGAGACCAAAGTCAAAGTCGTCAAGAACAAGGTCGCACCGCCGTTCAAGCAGGCCGAGTTCGACATCCTCTACGGCAAGGGGATTTCACGCGAGGGCGAAATCATCGATCTCGGCGTCACCGAGGGTTTCGTTGAAAAGTCCGGTGCCTGGTACAGTTACGGCGGTAACCGCATCGGTCAGGGCAAGGACAACGTGCGCAATTATCTCTGCGAGAATCCTGCCATTGCGCAATCGATTGAGGCGAAGATCCGCGACAAGCTGTTACCTAAAGTTGGCGAGGAACCGCCTGTCACATCTGATCTGCCATCAACAGAAGCATCTGAGGATTGAGTGAGCGTGCCGGCGGCTCACAAGTCGAGCGAAATCGACCCGGCGGCAGAGGTTGAGCGCATTGCGCTCAAGCTGCTGGCGACCCGCGAACATTCGCGGCGCGAACTGGCGCGCAAGCTTTCCAGTCGCGGTTTTGACGGGGATGTCATGGATGCCGTGCTGGATCGTCTCGTCGCCGAGGGTTCTATCAACGAGGCGCGTCTGGCCGAATACTATGTCGCTGAGCGCATGGGCAAGGGCTTCGGGCCGTTGCGCATTCGCGGCGAGCTGCGCGAGAAAGGGCTTGCAGACGAACTCATCAGACAATCTTTTGATCCAGTGAGTGATGCCTGGCCTGACTGTCTAGCGGCGCTCTGCGAGCGCCGCTTTGGCAACACGCCACCTGTTGATCGCGCCGACTATGGCCGCCGTGCCCGCTTTTTGGAACAGCGCGGTTTTCCCACCGATTTGATCCGGCGCGTCCTGCGCTGGACGGACTGACCGGAGCGCCATCAGGCGATCCATTCGAGAGTTTTCCCATGATGACCAGTGCAGAGCTTCGAACGAGTTTCCTTGACTATTTCGCGCAGCGCCAGCATGAACGGGTGGCATCCAGCCCCCTGGTGCCTGCGAATGATCCAACCCTACTCTTTACCAATGCCGGCATGGTTCAGTTCAAGGAAGTGTTCCTAGGTCGTGAACGCCGCGCCTACACGCGCGCCGTTAGCTCGCAGCGTTGTGTGCGCGCCGGTGGCAAGCACAACGACCTAGAGAATGTCGGCTATACCGCACGGCATCACACGTTCTTTGAGATGCTTGGCAACTTCAGCTTCGGCGATTATTTCAAGCGCGAGGCCATCGGCTATGCCTGGGACTATCTCACCCGTGAGCTGGCGCTGCCGCCCGAACGTCTCTGGGTCACGGTCTTTACTGAAGACGACGAGGCTGCCGAGATCTGGCTGAACGAGATTGGCATCGACCCCGCGCGTTTTTCGCGCTGTGGCGCCAAGGACAATTTCTGGTCGATGGGCGACACCGGCCCCTGCGGGCCATGCTCGGAGATCTTCTACGATCACGGCTCGGAAATTCCGGGTGGCCCGCCCGGTTCGCCGGATGCGGATGGTGATCGCTATGTCGAGATCTGGAACCTGGTGTTCATGCAGTTCAACCGGGATGCCGAGGGTCATCTCACCCCGCTTCCACGTCCCTCGGTTGATACCGGCATGGGGCTGGAACGTTTGGCAGCCTTGATGCAGGGCGTCCACAGCAACTACGACATCGATCTTTTCCAGCATTTGATCGCCGCCGCCGCACGGATGACCGGCTGCACTGACCGTGCGGATAAATCACTGCGCGTGATCGCCGATCACATTCGTTCGGCGGCCTTTCTGATCGTCGATGGCGTCACCCCCGGCAACGAGGGGCGCGGCTATGTGTTGCGCCGCATCATGCGTCGCGCCATCCGTCACGGCTATCGGCTGGGTTGTGTCGAACCTTTTTTTCATCGTCTGGTCGCCACGCTGGTCGCTGAAATGGGCGCAGCCTATCCCGAACTGAAGAGCGGTCAAGCACATGTCGAACGCATCGTACTCCTGGAAGAAGAACGCTTTGCCGAAACCCTAGAACATGGGATGCGCATCCTCGACGAGGTCATTGCCGGACTCACCGACAGCCGTATTCCCGGCGCGACCGTGTTCAAGCTCTATGACACCTTCGGTTTTCCAACCGACCTCACGGCGGACATCGCCCGCGAGCGGGGTCTGACGCTAGACATGGATGGTTTTGAGACCGCGATGGGTCAGCAAAAGCAGCGCGCCCGTGCCGCCAGCCAGTTCGGCAGCAGTCAAACGCTGGACATCCAGATTCAGGGCGAAACCGATTTCTGCGGCTACGAACGGCTTCAGGACGAGGCAACAGTGGTCGCGCTCTACCGTGATGGCCAGTCATGCGACACGCTGGATGCAGGCGAGGACGGTCTGGCGATCCTCGATCTCACGCCATTTTATGGCGAGTCTGGCGGACAGGTCGGCGATCGGGGCTGGCTCTCGACCGACGCCGCCCATTTCGAGGTCAGCGACACCCAGAAAAAAGGCGATGGCGTGGTGATTCAAGTCGGGCGCGTCATCCGCGGTCAACTGAGCGTCGGTGATCGTGTCGATGCCCGCGTGGATGCCGAGCACCGTCAGGCCATCGCGCTTAACCACTCGGCGACGCATCTGCTCCATGCCGCGTTGCGTCAGGTCTTAGGCGAGCACGTCCAGCAGAAAGGCTCGCAGGTCGGGCCGGGGCGTCTGCGCTTCGATTTCTCACATTTTGAGCCGGTGTCGCGTGAACAGTTGCTGACCATCGAGCGTCTGGTCAATCGTGAAGTCCGCGCCAACCATCTGGTCGAAACCCGCATCATGAGCCTGGAAGATGCCAAGGCATCGGGGGCGATGGCGCTCTTTGGCGAAAAGTATTCCGAACAGGTGCGCGTCCTGCGCATGGGCGATTTTTCGACCGAACTTTGCGGCGGCACGCATGTCAAGGCAGTCGGTGACATCGGTCTGGTTAAGATCCTCAGCGAGGTTGGCATCGCCTCCGGCGTACGTCGCATCGAGGCCACCACCGGCGCGACCGCCATCGAGACAGTTGAAGCCGACGAGGAACGTCTGCTGCGCCTCGCCGGTCTGCTCAAGGGCGGGCGCGAGGATGTCGATGAGCGCGTCATGCAACTGCTGGAACGCAGCCGTCGGCTTGAAAAGGAACTTGAACAGCTCAAATCGAAGCTCGCCAGCTCCGCCGGTCAGGATCTCGCCGCGCAGGCGGTTCTCGTGGATGGCGTCAAGGTGTTGGCAGCCTGTCTCGATGGCGCTGATCCCAAGAGCCTGCGCGCCACGCTCGATCAGATCAAGGATAAACTCGGTTCCGCCGTAGTGGTGCTGGCGACTGTCGCGGATGGCAAGGTCAGCCTGGTGGCCGGCGTCACCAAAGATTTGACAGACCGACTCAAGGCCGGTGAACTCATCGGCGTGGTCGCCGAGCAGGTCGGCGGCAAAGGCGGTGGTCGCCCGGACATGGCGCAGGCTGGCGGCAACAATCCCGCCGCCCTGCCCGCTGCGCTGGCGCTGGTGGATGGCTGGGTCAAAAGCCGTCTTGACGCCTGACAAAAAATTCCAATTTTCAATGCACTAACAACTGAAAAATAGGCGAGGCAACAGGAATCGATGGCGCTGATTGTCCAAAAATATGGAGGCACCTCGGTCGGCAGCATCGAACGCATCCATGCGGTTGCCGACCGGGTGAAACGCTGGGTTGACCAGGGGCATCAAATCGTGGTGGTGCTGTCAGCCATGTCGGGCGAGACGGATCGCCTGCTCGGACTGGCGAAACAGATCCAGGAACGCCCGGAACCACGCGAGCTGGACGTGCTGCTGTCAACCGGCGAGCAGGTGACGATTGCGCTGTTGAGCATGGCGCTGGCCGCCACGGGCTGTCCGGCGCGTTCCTATACTGGCGGCCAGGTGCATATCCTGACTGACAGCGCCCACAACAAAGCGCGAATCCGCGACATCGACGCCGCCCGGGTGCGTGCCGATCTGGATGCCGGGCGCGTGGTCGTCATTGCCGGGTTTCAGGGCATCGACGAACAGGGCGACATCACCACGCTCGGACGTGGCGGCTCAGACACCTCGGCGGTGGCCATCGCCGCTGCGCTCAAAGCGGACGAATGCCAGATTTACACCGACGTGGATGGGGTCTACACCACGGATCCCCGTGTCGAACCCAAGGCTCGCAAACTTGCCCGCATCACTTTCGAGGAGATGCTGGAAATGGCCAGCCTGGGTTCCAAAGTGCTGCAAATCCGTTCGGTCGAGTTCGCCGGCAAGTACCGGGTGCCACTGCGAGTGCTCTCCAGTTTTGACGAGGGTGAAGGCACCCTGATTACCTTTGAGGAGGATGCTGTGGAAGACGCCAAGATCTCTGGAATCGCTTTCAGTCGCGACGAAGCCAAGCTGACCGTGCTCGGCGTCCCGGATCAACCGGGCGTAGCGCATCAGATCCTAGGGCCGATCGCAGACGCCAATATCGAAGTCGATATGATCATCCAGAATATCGCCGACCAAGCCGCCACCACTGATTTCACCTTCACCGTCCATCGCAACGACTATGCGCGAGCACTGGAAATTCTCCAGACGACCGCCCACGCGCTGGGTGCGCGCCAGGTGCTTGGCGATGCGCGGATCGTCAAGATTTCGCTGGTCGGGGTCGGGATGCGCAGCCATGCCGGGATTGCTAGCCAGATGTTCGCCAGCCTCGCCAAAGAGGGCATCAACATCCGCATGATCTCGACCTCCGAGATCAAGATTTCGGTCGTGGTGGATGAAAAATATCTGGAGCTTGGTGTACGGACGCTGCACGACGCCTTTGGCTTGGATCGTGACGGGTCTGATTGATCACAGCCTATAGCAAAGATCGTGAATGGCAGCAGTGCCATTCACGTCGCAAAACACATCGCCAACGCCTTCCCCGTTCTGCACTGGCATATTTTTTGATACGCGCCCAACTGTTGCAGCGCGTTTGAAACACCTTAAACCTTATATTGATGAACCAGCGCGGCAAGCCGGTTGGCCAATCCTTCCAGATGGCCGGTTGCCGAGACCACGGCATCGGTACTGCCGAGCGTCTGCATGGAGAGATGCCGGATGCTCTCGACATTGCGGTTCATCTCTTCCACGACGGCGCTCTGCTCTTCGGCGGCAGTGGCGATCTGAGCATTCATGTCGTTGATGTGATCGACCGACTGGGTGATTGAATCCAGCGAGCGGTCGGTCTCGGTAGCGGATAGAACGCTCTGTTCTGCTTGTTCACGTCCGCGTTTCATAACGGCGACTGCGCTGCGCGAGCCGTCCTGCAAACGCTGGATCATGGCCTGAATCTCCTGTGTCGCGTCCTGGGTGCGTTGCGCTAGTGCGCGTACCTCGTCAGCGACGACCGCAAATCCGCGACCCTGCTCGCCAGCCCGTGCTGCTTCGATGGCAGCATTGAGCGCCAGCAAATTGGTCTGGCCGGCGATGCTGCGGATCACATCCAGGATCTTGCCGATGTTTTCCGATTCCTCGCCCAGACGGCCAATGGCATCGGCCGCCTCAGAAACACCCTCGGCAAGTTGCTCGATGCCGGTCACGCTCTCGCGCACAATCGCACGACCTGACTGCGCATCGGCGCTAGCGCGATGCGCGGCATCGGCAGCCGCCGTAGTGTTGTTGGCGACCTCAGCCACAGTCGCCGACATCTCGTTCATGGCGGTGGCGACCATGTCGGTTTCCTGATGCTGCTGCTCCATCAGGCGGTGCGTCGAATGGCTCGCGCTGGCGAGTTGACTGACTGAGTCAGCGACACCATTGGCCGACTCCTGAATGTTGCCGATCACGGTTGCCAGGCGTGACTGAAGCATTTTGATCGCCTGGAGGATTTCGGCCAGTTCGTTTTTTTGCGAGACATAGATCGGGAATGTGAGATCGCCAGCAGCGATTTTTTTAGCGATGGTGACGCTCTCTCTGATTGGAACAGTGATGGCGCGTGCGCTGATTTGCGACAGGATCAGTCCAGTGACGAGCGTCCCCAAACCGATCCAGAGATTGCCCAGCCAGCCAGCACCAACTGCGCCCAGCCCGACCAGCGTAAAGGCGGTCGCAATCCGGGTGCTATAACCAAAATGCGGGATCAATGGCCGGGGCAGATCCTCCAGCTTGCGCTCACGAATGCGGGCATAGAGACGTTCAGCCTTGTCGATCTGAATGCGCTCTGGCTTGGTTCTGACCGATTGATAGCCGATGAGTGTTTCACCCTCATAAACCGGGGTGACATAGGCATCGACCCAGTAGTGATCGCCACTCTTGCAGCGGTTCTTGACGATTCCGCGCCAGGGTTTGCCAGCTTGTACCGTCACCCAGAGATCCTTGAACGCCGCCGTGGGCATGTCAGGGTGTCTGACAAGATTATGATTGGCTCCCATCAGTTCCGATTCCGAGAAACCACTGACCTGGATAAAGGGTTTGTTGCAGTACGTGATGATGCCCTTGGGATCAGTCGTCGAGACCAGAACCTGTGAAGCCGGATAGTCATTTTCCCGTTGCGTGACCGGAAGGTTGATCTTCATGATAGCGGCCTATGGCGTCTGTGGAGCGTGAGCATTGGTGAGTGATGATGCCGTCGCGACGAGGCGATGCGCGATATTAACGCAAGTCTGGCGCTTTAGATGATCCAGAGGCGTGGATTGGCGTCAATTCAGGTTGGCGATAGGCAGACAATGCGCAAAGCGTTACGATCACGCCAATCCGGATGCGATGGTTTTTGCATCGCGACACTGAGCCACAAGGAAAGACGTGAAAATCATCATTTTGGGAGCCGGTCAGGTTGGCGCGTCGGTGGCTGAGAGCCTGGTCTCCGAATCCAATGAAATCAACGTGATCGACACCGACGTCCAGCGTCTGCGACAGCTTCAGGATCGTCTTGATCTACGTACCGTGGTCGGCAATGCGGCCTTGCCGTCGGTGCTGCGTCAGGCTGGGGCGGAAGATACGGATCTCCTGATCGCCGTGACCCAGAGCGATCAAACCAATCTCTGCGCCTGCCGCACTGCCGAGACGCTCTTCAACATCCCCACCAAGATTGCCCGGCTGCGTTCAGCGGATTACAGCCAGCATCCCGAACTGCTCGACGCCAAAAATTTTGCCGTCGACTTTAGTATCTGCCCGGAGCAGATCGTCACCGGTTATCTGCTCAAACTCATTGAATTTCCTGAAGCATTACAGGTGCTTGAGTTTGCTGACGGAATGGTCAGCCTGGTCGCTGCCCGTGCCGTCGCCGGTGGCCCGCTGATCGGACACCCGGTCAGTGCGCTGCGCCAGCACATGCCGCAGATCGACGCACGGATCGCGGCCATCTATCGCACCGACCAGCCGATCATGCCCGATGGCGACACACTGATTGAGGCTGGCGACGAGGTGTTCTATCTGGCCGCGACCCGTGATATCCGTCAGGTCATGTGCGAACTGCGTCGACGCGATCAACCCACGCGACGCATCATGATCGCGGGTGGTGGCAACATTGGTTCGCGGCTCGCCGGGGTCGCGCAGCACCGCTATCAGGTCAAGCTCATTGAAACTAACGAAGAACGCGCCAAGGGACTGGGCGCGACGCTGACCGACACCCTGGTGCTGCATGGCGACGCGACCGATGAAATGCTGCTGGCCGCCGAAAACATTGACGATATGGACTTCTTTCTAGCGCTGACCAACGACGATGAAAACAACATCATGTCGGCGCTGCTGGCCAAAAGTCTTGGCGCACGGCGGGTACTGGCGCTCATCAACCGTCATGCCTATGCCGATCTGCTTCAGGCAGACCGGATCGACATCGCCATTTCGCCCGCCCAGATCTCGATTGGCTCGCTGCTCGCCCATGTGCGACGTGGCGACGTGGCGGCGGTGCACAGCCTGCGACGCGGCGCGGCGGAGGCGCTGGAGTTTGTCGTGCATGGCGATCTTTCGACTTCCAGGGTCGTTGGGCGGCGCATCAGCGAGCTGGATCTGCCTAAAGGCGCCAGCATCGGCGCTATCGTGCGTGGGGCAAGCCCGGACACGCCAGGCGCACGTCTCGGCCAGGTCGTGATGGCGCATGGCGAGACACTCATCCAACCTGAAGATCATGTCATTCTGTTTCTGGCAAGCAAGGATCTGGTGCCCAGGATCGAGCGCTATTTTCAGGTCGGACTGGCTTTTTTCTGATGCGTACCCTGCTGTCGGTTCTCAACGTCCTCGGACACCTGTTGCTGGTGTCCAGCCTGATCTATCTGCTCCCGATCACCTGCGCGATCATCTATCGCGATGGCACGCTGTTCACGTTTGTGGTGAGTCTGGTGATCTGTGTCGGCGTGGGTGGCATCATCACGCTGGCGACCCAACGCTATCGGATGGAACTGAAAGCGCGTGATGGTTTCATTCTGGTCACGCTGTCCTGGGTGCTGATTTCGGCCATCGCCACCGTGCCGCTGATGCTGCATTTGCACATGTCATTCACCGATGCCTTCTTTGAGATGATGTCCGGGCTGACAACCACTGGCGCGACAGTGATGGTGGGGCTGGACACGCTCGCTCCGTCGATTAACCTCTGGCGCCATGCGATCAATTGGCTGGGCGGCATGGGCATCATCGTGCTGGCAGTCGCCATCCTGCCCATGCTTGGCGTCGGTGGGATGCAGTTGTTTCGCGCCGAGGTTCCAGGTCCCATCAAGGACGCCAAGCTCACCGCCCGCATCGCCGATACCGCCGCCGTGCTCTGGGTCATCTATCTGGTGCTGACCCTGGCCTGCATCCTTAGCCTGTGGCTCGTCGGCATGAACTGGTTCGATGCGATCTGTCATGCCTTCGCGGCGCTCTGTCTCGGCGGCTTCTCGACCCGCGACGCCAGCGTTGGGGCGTTCAATTCACCTGCCATCGAAGCGGTGCTGATCGTTTTCATGGTACTGGCCGCGCTGAACTTTGCGACCCACTTCACCGTCTGGCGCGAGCGCAGCTTCCGGCCTTACTGGCGTGACGCAGAGGTGCGCGGGGTCTTGGCTATCATCGTTTTGAGCTGTCTCGGCTGCGCCGTGTATCTCTGGTTCGGCAATGTCTACGCCAGTTTCTGGACTGCCCTGCGCTATGTCAGCTTCAATCTGGTCTCGATTGCCACCGACTGTGGTTTTGTCAATACTGACTACGCCCAGTGGCCACCGTTCGTGCCGTTCTGGATGCTGTTCCTGTCCTCGATCACCGTTAGTTCAGGTTCCACCGGCGGCGGCATCAAGATGATCCGCACCCTGATCCTGGTGCGCCAGAGCGGACGCGAGCTGACCCGGTTGTTGCATCCGGCGCTGGCCGCCCCCGTTACGGTGGGCGGAATGCCCATCCCCAACAGCGTGGTCGTCGCCATCCTCGGCTTTATCTTTCTCTATTTCATGAGCATCGTGGCCATGACCTTTCTGCTCATCTTTGGCGGACTGGATTTCATCTCGGCTTTTTCAGCCGTGATCGCCTGTATCAACAACGCAGGCCCTGGGCTGGGCGTGGTCGGGCCGGCGACCAATTATGGTAGCCTCACGGACTTCGAGACCTGGGTGCTGAGTTTCACCATGCTGCTCGGACGGCTTGAAGTCTTCTCGCTGCTGGTTCTGTTCACGCCGATGTTCTGGCGCAAATGAGTGATCAGTGTCAGAAAAGCTCACCATCGCCCACCTTACCCGTTTTGCGCGGAAAGCCGGCCTTCAGGCCGGGGATGGATAGCGTGGAGTCCTGCGGACGTTAATCTGGCGTGGCCTGTTGTTCAATGTACTGACGAATGATGCTGATCGGCGCACCGCCGCACGACGAAGCGAAGTAGGACGGCGACCACAAGACGCCTTTGTAGTAGAAGCGTTTTGCAATATCCGGCCTTTCTTTTCGCAGAATACGGCTGGACGTGCCTTTCAGGCTGTTGACCAAAGCTGAAACCGACACCTTTGGTGGATAATTCACCAGCAAATGCACATAATCGCGCTCTCCGTCCATGTCAACGAGCATTGCCTCGAAATCCCCACACACTTTTGCAAACAACTCGCGCAGCCGGTTGACAGCCGCTTTGTCGAACACTTCTCGTTGATACTTTGCCACAAAGACCAAATGGACATGCATGTTAAAAACACAGTGCCGTCCGCGTCTAATGTCGTTGATATGATCCATAGACTAAACGATAGTACGATCCATGCAACGCTTTCAAGCCTACAAATTTGAGCTACAGCCCAATCGTTCGATTCTCGATCAAGGCTGGGGCGAGTTTCGCCGACAACTGGAGTACAAAGTCGCGTGGCGCGGCGGCGTGCTGCTGGCCGTGCCGCCGCACAATACTAGCCGCACGTGCCCGTGCTGTGGTCACATCGCAAAAGAGCGCAGGCCGCGTTTTAGCCTGTCGAGAGACTTCGCCTGAAGGTGGGGCGTCGGCGCAGAAACCCACCGAAGCGACTCAGGCTTTAGCCGCCTGAGCGCCGTAAGAATCCCTGTTTAGGGCGGGGAGGATATCAATGGACGTTAAATTTATGCCAGCAGTGGACTCTGCGGTCGAGCTGTTACTGACAGCCGGTCTTGTCATTCTGACGATTTTTTCCATCAACCTAACCCTGCTTATCTTGGCGCGGTTACTGCTGCCCAAGCGGCATCTCATGACCGCGACGCCAGAAGATGCGGATCTGCCCGAAGTGCTGGTGCAGCTTCCGCTCTTCAATGAGGGTCGCCTGGTCGAGCGTATCCTGGCGGCGGTCATGGCGATGGACTGGCCTCGCGACCGGCTCCACATTCAGGTACTCGATGACAGCACCGATGGCTCGCTCGCATTGAGCCGACATGCAGTTGCCGTCCTGCTCAAGGACGGCGTCCAGATCGAACTCCTGCACCGGGTACAGCGCACCGCCTTCAAAGCTGGCGCACTGGCTACCGGACTGGAACGCTCCGATGCACCCTTTGTCGCCATCTTTGACGCCGATTTCATCCCGCCGCCGGACTTCCTGCGCAACACTGTCGGCATCCTGATTGCCCAACCCGATCTGGGCTATGTGCAAACGCGCTGGGGTCATCTCAATCGCGATGACAGCCTGCTCACGCGCATTCAGGCGCGTCTGCTCGACGCGCATTTCCGGGTTGAACAGGAGGCGCGCTGGCGTCTTGGCCTCCCAATCCCATTCAATGGCACCTGCGGTGTCTGGCGTCGCGCCGCCATTGACGCGGCCGGCGGCTGGGAAGGCGATACGCTCACCGAAGACCTCGATCTGAGTTTGCGTGCCCGTCTGCGCGGCTGGCGTTCCGGTTATCGCATGGATCTCGCGGTACCGGGGGTGTTGCCTGTGTCGACCCGCGCCTGGCGTATCCAGCAGTTTCGCTGGACGAAGGGTTTCGTGCAGTGCTTTGTCAAGCTGATGACGCTGATCTGGTCAAGCCACAGTCTGGCCATCTGGCAGAAACTGATGATCAGCCTCCAGATCGGTCAGCCTCTGGCGTTTCTGCTGGGCGCGGCGTGTCTTGCTCTGAGTCTGCCATTCATCGCCGGCGCAGCAGTCGCCGGCGAGACGCTGGGACAGGTGGCGATGGTCACGTCCATTCTGGGATTTGCCGCGCCCATCAGTTTCCTCATGCTGGCGGGAAACACCGGCAGTGCCCGTGCCACCCTGGCGGAGGTCGTGGGGGCGCTGGCGTTAACCAGCGGACTGCTGCTCTCGAACGCACGCGCCGGCATGGAGGCGCTGGTTGGCTACCAGACTGAGTTTGTGCGGACGCCCAAGACCATGACAGCACAGGCTCATCTGCGCTGGCGTTATGGCCTGATCGAGCTGGTTGCCGGATTTGGACTGCTTGGTTTCGTGCTGTCAGTGGAACCAATTGCCGTGTTCTATCTGGCGGTGGTGATCAGTGGCCTGCTGGGAGTCGGAACCATGCAGATTCTGGATGGACTGGCACTGGCCAAAACGAGCGACACGCGGCAGTGACCCGTCATCTGGCGCAAGGTGACGCGCAATCGATCTGCACGATGGGGACAGGGCGAGTAAACTTAACCGTTGACGAATCGATCATCACGCATCACAAGACAAGACCTGACAAGGCGCCCACTCATGGCTAATGACGAAGCAGACGGACGTTCGATCCAGACGCCCAACATCGCAGAGATGGTTCAAAATCCAGGCATGACGGACAACACCCATCGATTCAAGGGCTATGTCGTGGCCGTGGGTGCCTCGGCGGGTGGACTTGATGCATTGGAGCGTTTTTTCCAGGGTCTGCCAGCCAACAGTGGCGCCGCCTATGTCGTGATCCAGCATCTGTCGCCCGATCACAAGAGCATGATGGCTAATCTGCTGTCGCGCCATACCGCGATGCCGGTCGTCACTGTCGAGCATGACATGAAGATCGAAGCGGATCGGGTACACCTGATTCCGCCTGCCAGCATGATGAGCGCCTCTGGCGATGCGTTGCGCCTGAGTCCCAAAAATCCGCGTGGTCTGACCCTGCCGGTCGATCATTTTTTCAGCTCGCTAGCCAAAGAGTTTGGCAACCGGGCGATTGGCGTCATCCTCTCCGGGACAGGCTCCGACGGCACCCGGGGGTCAGTCGCCATCAATGATGCCGGTGGGTTCCTGCTCGCCCAGGATCCTGAATCAGCCAAATTTGACGGGATGCCACGCAGCGTCATCGCCACCGGTCTGGTGGATGCCATCCTGCCTCCTGAAGAACTGGGACCGCGCTTGCTCGAACATATCCATCAACTGCCCCACGTCAAGATCCGCGTTCCGGTGCTGGCTGCCGAAATCGATCAGGACGGGGCTCACGAAGAAGTCATGCATCTGTTGCAACATTCGGGCGGCATCAACTTCCGTGAGTACAAGCCTGCCACCGTCATGCGTCGTATGGAGCGTCGGATGCAGGTGCGTCAGACGCCCGATCTACTGAACTACGTGCGTCTGCTGGGCACGGATCGCGGCGAGTTGGCGACCCTGCGCCGCGAGCTGCTGATTCCGGTCACGAGCTTTTTCCGTGACCCGGAGGCATTCGAGATCCTGGCCGAGACCGCCGTCAAGACCATCGTGGCCGAACGTCCGGATAATCAGCCGATTCGCGTCTGGGCGGCGGGGGTCGCCACCGGCGAGGAAGCCTATTCGCTGGCCATTCTTTTTGCCGAAGCCTTCGATCGAGCGCGGCGTTGGCCCAATTTCAAGCTGTTCGCGACCGACGTGGAGCCTCAGAACGTGGAAACGGGAGGCGCTGGCGTCTTCTCCGAGGCGATCACGGCGGAAATCTCGCCCGAACGGCTGGAGAAGTTCTTTCAGCGCCGCGGCAATCATTTCGTGGTCAAGACCGAGATTCGCCAGAGCATCGTCTTCGCCCGGCACAATCTGCTCGAAGATCCACCCTTTACCCGGATGGATCTGGTGTCTTGCCGCAATCTGCTGATCTATTTCCGCTCCGAGGCTCAGGAGCGCGCGCTGCGCCGACTCCAGTACGCTCAGGCGCCGGGCGGCTTTCTCTTTCTCGGCCCCAGCGAAACGCTTGCCAATCTTCAGACGGACTTCACCGCAGTCAGCTCCAAGCAAAAAATCTATCGCATCCTGCGCCATGTCGCGCTGCCGCTGGATACCGCGATTGCGTCGCTCTCGCGCAGTTCGGTCACGGGTGCCCGGCCACGCCCCGGAATTCGCACCCATAGCATCAGCAGCGATGCCGTGGTAATCGATGCCGCTCAGAACCTGCTGCTGCGCAGTTACGCACCGACCAGCCTGCTGCTCAACCAGCGCCATGACCTGCTGCATGTGTTCGGTGATGTCAGTCATTATCTGCGCATTGGCGAAGGCGCGGTCACGCTCGATTTGGCTAAGCTGCTCCCAAGCTCATTGGTCGCCATTGCCAAGGCACTGTTGTATAAGGCGGCGCGCGACCGTGCCCCGCTGCGCTCCGATCTGCTCGGACTCTCGCTGGATGAGCATCGCACCGAGCGGCTACGACTGGTTGCTCGCCCTATCGATCCGCCACACGGCGAACCGCATCTTCTGCTTTCGTTTGAAACCGAAGCGATGCCCAGCGTCACTGATATCGCCGCATCGGGATCGAATTCTGCTCTGCCGCCGTCACCCTTCTCTGAAATTGAAACCCTGAGTCTTGACCGCGAAACCGCACAGCGTCTCGAAACACTAGAACGTGAACTGGCCGCTACCCGCGAGAGTCTTCAGGCGACGATCGAAGAACTGGAAACCGCCAACGAGGAGCTTCAGGCCACCAACGAAGAGTTGATGGCCTCCAATGAAGAGCTGCAAAGCTCCAACGAAGAGCTGCAATCAGTCAACGAAGAACTCTATACGGTCAATGCCGAGAACCAGGAAAAAATCGAGATCCTCAACCGGCTCAACGCCGATCTCGACGGCATGGCAAAAGCCGCTTCGATTGCGACCGTATTCGTGGACTCGAAACTGCGTCTGACCCGCTTCACGCCTGAAGCCACCGTGCTGTTCAAGATCCGCGAAGGCGATCTGGGTCGCCCCATCGACGATTTCACCAACCTGCTCCAGTACCCCGAATTTCTGCCTGAACTGCATCGCACCATCGCCAGTGGTGAGATGCTTCAGCATGAGATCGACGCCGCCAACGGGCGTCACTATCTGGCGCGGGTGCTGCCCTATGCGGTGCGTTCCGGTGAGGCGCGCGGGGCGGTCGCTACCTTTGTCGATATCACCACGCTACGCGATGTCGAACGGTTGCAGGCGGTGCT
Organism: uncultured Chromatium sp.; assembly: GCA_903897335.1. Classification (GTDB taxonomy): domain Bacteria; phylum Pseudomonadota; class Gammaproteobacteria; order Chromatiales; family Chromatiaceae; genus Chromatium. The sequence continues at coordinate 18,359 of CAIUAY010000168.1, forward strand.
GGATTCACTGCCCGAACATGTCGCCGTCCTCGACGCCAAAGGTATCATCACCATGGTCAACCGCGCCTGGCGCATCTTTATTCATGACAACGGCAATCCGGCGCTGCGCCAGTCAGGACCTGGAACCAACTATCTCGACATCTGCTGTCTCTGCCAGCTTGCCGATGACTCAGCCGTGAGCGAGGCTGTCGCCGGCATCACGAATGTACTGGAGGGCAAAATGTCTGCGTTTTCGATGGAATATCCCTGCCAGTCAGCGGATGGGTCAGACTCCTACATCATGCACGTCGCGCCGATCGACCATCCGGGAGGAGGCGTGATCGTCAGCCACATCAATATCAGTCGCTGGTCGGTCGGCAACCATGACTAGACGGCAGACAGTGGACAGGGACGGCCAGACAAGTCTCTACAATCTGATTGACATCTCGGACGAAGAACTCCGCGAACGTGCGCTGACTGCACTCCAGCAGGGTCGTTTCAATCTCGCTGACGAAGTACTCGCCGGCAGTGATCTCAAGGTCGCCGCCCTGGTCGAAAATCTGCGCATCTATCAGGCTGAACTTGAAATCCAGAATGAGGAACTGCTGCGCAGCCAGCGTCAGAGCCAGGCAACCCTGGAACGTTTTACGGCATTTTTCAACAGTCTGCCCATCCCGGAGCTGGTGATTGACCGCACCGGCCTGGTAAAAGAAAGCAACCTTGCCGCACAGCACCTGTTCAATCTCCGGGACACCCATTTCCATCAGCATTTCTTTGCGCGTCTGATCGAAGAAGCGGATCGGGGTGCCGTCATCAATGCCTGGTCGAGGCTGTCCGGCAATCAGACCCTAGAGCTTCCGGAGGTGCGCTTTCGTGTCGGCGATGTCGGTGATTTCATCGGCGATCTGCATTTTGCCCCGCTGCCCACTGTCGAAAACGAACCACCGCAGTTCGTCTGCGCGGTGATCGACCGCACCGAGGCGGTGCGCCAGCGCCAGATTTTATTTGAAACAACGGAGCGCCTGCGTTGCAGTGAAGCCAACTTAAAAGAGCGCCTCAAGGAGATGGCCTGCCTGCATGACGTGCTGGCGGCGACCAGTCGCACCGATAACTCCATCGCGCAGGTGCTGCAACAGGTTGTCGAACGCCTGCCTTCAGCCTGGCTGTGTCCCGATCTAGCCGAGGCTCGCATCCGTCTCGGCGATGACCGTTTCAGTACGGCGGGTTTTATTCCCAGCGACTGGTCGCTGACCGCCAGCATCCCGCTGACTGATCGACGCACGGGTGACATCTCGGTGGTCTATCGCACCGCGCCACCGGATGACAGCGAGGCACCGGGCGGCTTCCTGCCCGAAGAAAGCGCCCTGCTCGATGCCGTGGCGACCCATGTCAGCGTCTTTCTCGCCCGGCATGACGACGAGGAACGTCTGCGCGACAGCCGCGAACGTTATCGGGTTCTCGCCCAGTACAGTCCTGACTGGGAATATTGGCTGGGTGCTGAGGGTACCTACCGCTATGTCTCGCCAGCCTGCGCCAAACTGACCGGCTATCCCGCCGAAGCCTTTCTTGATGACCCTGAACTGCTGACGCATCTGCTGCATCCGGCGGATCGGGAACACTGGGTCACGCATTGCCATGACCTGGCAACGAGCCGTTGCGAGGATCTGGGCGCGATCGAATTTCGGATTTTTGCCCGTGATGGCCAGGAACGCTGGATCGAACACATCTGCAATCCGGTCATCACTGACGACGGACGCTATCTCGGACGCCGTGGCGTCAACCGCGACATCACCCAGCGCAAACGCTTCGAGGAGGCACTGCGACGTAGCGAAGATTTCCTTAACGCGACCGGGCACATGGCCAAGGTTGGCGGCTGGGAACTCGACCCGGTGACCAACATCATGCGCTGGACGCGCGTGACCTATGAAATCTTCGAGACACCACCTGACGGCGCGCCTTCCTTCGAAGACAGTTTGCATTTTTACCATGCCAGTGATCGCGCCAAGCTCCAAAAAGCGATGGATCTGGCTGTCTCGCTGGGACAACCATTCGATATGCAGGCGCGACTGATCACCACCCAGGAGCAGCCGCTGTGGGTACAGATCACCTGCGAGCCCGTGATGGGGCATGGCGTATCCATCAAGCTCCTGGGGACGATTCAGGACATCAGTGCCCGCATGGAGGCGGATAAATCGCTCCGTCAGGCCGCACGGGTGTTCGAGAACACGGCTGAAGGCGTCATCATTACCGACCCCGAAGAGCACATTCTGGCGGTCAATCGGGCGTTCGCCGAGATCACCGGCTATACCGAAGAAGAAGTGCTGGGCACGACCCCGCGCATCCTACAGTCAGGACGGCACGCGCCTGAGTTCTATCAGACCATGTGGGCCGAATTGACCCGTGCGGGTCAATGGCGGGGCGAGCTCTGGAACCGTCACAAAAACGGCCAGGTGTTCCCGGAACTCATGACCATCAGTGCGGTGGTCGATAGCAATGGCGAGCTGACACACTATGTCGGCGTGTTTCGCGACATCAGCCATCTCAAGCGTTCCGAGGAAAAACTGGAGTATCTGGCGCATCACGACCCGCTGACCGGCCTGCCAAATCGCAGCCTGTTCCAGGCGCGTCTGGAACAATGTCTACAACGCGCCGCACGCCACCATCACAATGTTGGGTTGTTGTTTCTGGATCTGGATCGCTTCAAGGTCGTCAACGACACCCTGGGTCATTCAGTTGGTGATGCGTTGCTGCAACAGGTGGCGGCCATTCTCTCCAGACAGGTGCGTGAAGCCGACACCATTGCCCGACTGGGTGGCGATGAGTTCGTCATCATCCTGGAAGAGATTCCAGCCGCGTGCGATGCCGCCCATTTCGCAGAGCGGCTGATGACCGCTTTCAGCCAGCCAATTCTGGTGGAGGGTCACGAACTCTTCGTCACCGCGAGCATGGGAATCAGCGTTTATCCCCAAGATGGCGAGGAGATTGAAATCCTGATCCGCCATGCCGACATCGCCATGTATCAGGCCAAGAATAGCGGGCGCAATGGTTTCAGTTTTTTTGACTCCACCATGTCCGCAGGCGCCGACGAACGTCTGCGTCTGGAGCATGACCTGCATGGCGCCTTGCAGCGCAACGAATTCATCCTGCATTACCATCCACAGCTTGCGCTTGCCAGTGGCCAGCTACGCGGGATTGAGGCACTCTGCCGCTGGCAGCACCCCAGGCTGGGACTGGTTCCGCCCAGCCAGTTTATCCCGATGGCCGAGGACATCGGCCTGATCAACCGTCTGGGTGCCTGGGTGCTGGAAAAAAGCTGTGAACAGATGGCGGCGTGGGAACAGGAGGGATTTTTTGTGCCACGGCTGGCAGTGAATCTCTCGGTGCGCGAATTGGAACGCGGCGATCTGGTTGATGAGGTGCGCGACATCCTTGAACGCACCGGCATCACCCCGGAGCGTCTTGAACTTGAAGTCACTGAATCCATGATCATGCGCAACGCCGAGGATGCCATCAAGACCCTCGTCGCCCTACGCGAACTGGGCGTGACCCTGGCTGTCGATGACTTTGGAACCGGCTATTCGTCGCTGGCCTATCTCAAACGCTTGCCGCTGCACCGCCTGAAGATCGACCGTTCTTTTGTCGAAAAACTCTCACAGGATGCCAACGACGACGCCATCGTGCGGGCGATCCTCGCACTTGGTCGCAGCCTGGGTCTGGAGACGCTCGCCGAGGGCGTTGAAACACAGGAACAATGCAATTTTCTGCTGCGTGAGGGCTGTTTTGAAGGTCAGGGCTATCTGTTTGGTCGACCCATGCCCGCCGCAGATCTCGCGACCCTCTGGAGTCAGTCGGCGTCACCGCAGCAAACGACCTGAATCTGGCAGCAGCGCTTTCGCGCTGCCGGATTCAGGATCAGCGTTCCAGTCCGCGCAGCAGTCGCCGCGCCAAGCCCGGCCCCTGATAGATCAGCCCTGTATAAATCTGCACCAGATTGGCACCGGCGGCCAGCTTAGCTGCCGCCCCGGCAGGATCAAAAATGCCACCGACGCCGATCAGTACCGGCGTTGATCCGACTGCCGCCCGCACCCGAGACAACAGTTCGGTACTGCGGGTGAACAGCGGTTTCCCGGACAATCCCCCGCTTAAACCCTCGTTTGAACCCGTCAGCCCCTCGAAACGGACGGTGGTGTTGGTCAGGATCAGACCGGCACAACCCGCCTGCAACGCCGCATGAGCGCAGTCGATGGCATCGGCATCCGCCAGATCAGGCGCCAGCTTGACCAGCAGCGGACGCGGTTGTGATAGACGCTGGTTTGGCACTTGGATTGCGGCAATGATCCGATCCACCTCCTCGACCCGTTGCAGGTCGCGCAGTCCCGGCGTGTTTGGGCTGGAGATGTTCACCACCACATAATCGGCCAGTTCACCCAGACGCTCGAAACTGCGCCGATAGTCATCGGATGCCTGTTCTGGCGGCGTCACCTTCGACTTGCCGAGATTCACCCCGAGCGGCACCTGTAACAGACCACGCGCCCGCAGTCGTTCCAGCCGCTGTCCCATGACTTCGGCACCAGCATTATTGAAGCCCATCCGGTTGATGATCGCCTGGTCTTTGGGCAAGCGGAACAGCCGTGGCCGGGGGTTGCCGGGCTGCGCCAGTGCCGTGACCGTGCCGACCTCGATGAACCCGAATCCAAGCCGTTGCCAGGCCGGTACCGCCTCGGCATTTTTGTCCAGTCCAGCCGCCAGCCCAACCGGATTCGGGAAGCGTAGACCCATCGTCTCGACAGCGAAGCCAGGTGCGCGGGCGATATCGTTTTCAGCGAGTCGCCCGGTGAAGATCGCCGACCAGCGTGACAGCAGACCAAGGGTTAGATCGTGCGCCTGCTCAGGGTTCAGTCGGAACGCCAGCGGTCGAAGAACAGTCCAGAGTGTGTCGATTGTCATCATGTGATCCAGAATTGGCCGGTTTGCCTGACGTGCGTATTGAGTGCCATCATGCACCCAATGTTATTTTCTGCGGCACATCATCATATTAAGGAGGCACCATGTCTGAAGAAGGCCGTTTTACCATCCATCTGGAGCAGCGCGAAGGCTTTCAGATCAATGTCGCGTTCGACTGGAAGCGCGTCCCGGATCTACTGATGGATGAACCCCCGCCGCTTGGCGAGCAGCAGGGCCCGAATGCATCGCGGATGCTGGCGGCAGCCGCCGCCAACTGTCTCAGTGCCAGCCTGCTTTACTGTCTTTTCAAGGAAGAGCCGCCAGACAACTGTCTGCGCGCTGAAGCGACCTGCATCATGGTTCGCAACGCGAAAAAACGCCAGCGCATCGGCAGACTGGAGGTTACGCTGATCGTGAACGAGGTGATCCATGGCTCGCCGCGCTTTGCCCGCTGCAAGGATCTGTTCGAGGATTTCTGCGTGGTTTCAGCCAGCATCCGCCAGGGGATTCCAATGCATGTCACCATCCAGACTCAGCAGGGTGAGATCCTGCATGTCTCTGACTGATCGTCTGCCACGGCAGCATGTTCCTTCCTGTGTTTGCTGGATCGGCGTGACGCTGCGGATTTGCGTCGTTCGCGCTGGCGGCGACCATAGCTCGCCTGCCGCTGATGAACGCGATGCAGGTTCTCTTGCGACGGATATTGATGGGGAGTGCGATTGGATGGACATGTACCGCAGACGGCCGCCCGCGCAAGGCGGCTTTTCAGACCCACCTGCCATCCCTTGCGATGGCGTTCATGGGTTCTGCTATCTCGCGCCGCAGAGTGCGCTCTATTTCGGGAGTACTCGCCGACATCCCTTGGAATGGCGGCCTGTCGTTTCTGCCATAGCCACTCAGGGTCGCCGCTATGTGTTACCCGCCACGACCCAGCCTGGTCACGATTTCTACCCGCTTGATCCCCATCGCTGCTTTCCGAAACGCCACCTCGCCCAAACGGTCACAAGCTGGCTTTGTCCCCAAATGGAACTGGTCGATGCGGATGCGCTGATTGAGATCGGCGTACTCCCGCATGATGAATCGTTGCGGATTGTCGCCTGGCTGCGCCAACGGGAGCAGGAGCGGACATGATGGTTGACAGTCAACAGGATCGACAAGCGTTGCTGAATGAACGGTTACGCTGTTTGTGGCCGCGTCGCGCCAGTTTAAGCAAGGCCGAATGGGAGGAACTCTACGGCCTCGTGTTCCGCTGTCTGCGCGGAACATGCTGGAGCCTGCTGGGGCAACTGCCGGGAACCGAGGATGACTACATCCAGGATTTTTTCGCGGACAAGGTCTTTCTGAACGCCTGTGATGGCCGGGAGATCTACCATTCCGGCGCGATCATCCACTTTTTTCGCAACTATCTGCGCGACCGGCACCGTGCATTACCGTCAGGTGCGCGATCCTTGGATGAAGATGAAGACGCCAATCTGGCAGATGCGGATGTAGCCAGCACATGGCGCGAGGATGCGCTTATCGCCCTTGAGCGTCAGGATGACCTGGATCAGGTGCTGGATCTGCTTGAGATGGCGATGGCTCCGGGAAGCCCTCGCGCAGACCTGGCGCAGGCGTTCCGCCAGCATCTGGGGATCGATCTGGATGCGCTCATGAATGCAGCCAGATGTTTCCTGGAGGCCAGAAACGGCTGGGAAAGTCTGCGCGATCAGCTCTGGTGGATCAGGCTGTATCTCACGCAGCATTTCTGCGTAGAGGATGACTCGCAAGTGTCGCTAGTCGAGCTGTCACGGCGGCATCAGGTGCCGTCCTACTATTCACGGGCGGTCAAACTCGGAATCAACGTCCCCAAGCAGGAAGACGCCGCGTTGGATGCGTTCAGATCCAGCTATCGCGGTCAATGGCTGGCGACGCTCGCCATTCCAGTAGATAGGGCGCACCAGACAGAGATGATGGTTGCGTTGAAAATGCTGTGCCTGGTTGCGTTAATGCAATAAGGATCGGCAACGCTCAGGTCAGACTGAGTGTCTCGATCCGCCGGGTCGCTGCCCCGCATGGCAAGGCCAATCTTTTCATTGTGCTGGCAGATGCGGACTTTTCCGGCCGCCGTGCCAGCGGGTCGCCGCGCTGATGACGCGACGGCGGCCAGGAGAATTCACGATGCGCCAATTTGTCCCACCATTACCGGTGATTGAATCCAGTCTGTTTGATCCATCGCTTGATCTAATTCAGCGCTGGATTAGTGATGATGACTCGGTTTCCACCACGCAACGCGCCACTTTGAGCGCCGACCCGTCAGCGCGTTTACTGGCCGAGACGCTGCGTACTCCCGCACTCCCGGATTTTGCGGAGCATGACCCACCGCCACTGTCTGGCTATCTTGCTGAACTGATTGACGCCCGCGCTCAAACCCTCGCCCGGCGTCTGGATCTGACGCCACGCCCCGGCCTGATGGTGCGCATCGAGCGGGCGCTGGCTCCCAGCGGCCCGACTGATTGGGACATGGGGCAGCCTTTGGTCGCGCTGTTGTCCGAACCCACCGAACATCCAGCGATCTGGCATGGCTATCTGATGTCCGCCGAAACCGACTATGCGGGTCTCTGGGATCTACTGCTTGAAGCGCAGGATGCACCCTTCGATCCGCAGGCCGCGATGGTGCAGGTTTGGAATCCGGTGCATGTCTACACGCCCAGCGCGTCAGCGGCGCTGGGTGAACTCTCGCCGCCGCGTCTGGCGGCAGTGCGCGGGCTGGCGCTGGAGATGTTCGATGGCGCGACGCTCGCTCCGCATCCAGGCACCCTGATCCAGCGGGTCACGACGGCAGGTCATCTGGTCTTGACGGGCACGCCGCTGGGTGATGATGCAGACCCGCGCCGACGCTATCAGACGCTCTATTGTTCTGCTGCCGATCTGTTGCGGGATCTGGCGCGTCAGGCGATCCGCGAATTATCGCCTGCGCCCTCCTGGTTGCAGCGGATGCTGGAGGGCTTGCGCACGGCGGCGCAAGCCTGGCAACTCTCGCTGGAGATCCTGCCGATGCCCGCGATGGGCAGGGCGGAGACAGATCACGATGCGCTCTGGCGGTTGGGTGACTGGCTGGATCTGCGCCTAATCCCCTCCTCCGATGGTGAATCCGTTCAGATTCATGCCATCCGACGCGCACCGGAGTCGCTGGTTATCGAGTTAGCGGTGAGTGGGCAGGTACGCCAGCGTCAGTGTCTGGATGACGCTCGCACTGAGGCAGATCTGTTCGTTGGCGCGGGCGACGGGCTGATCCTGCTGCTCCGCAACGCCGACGGTCGGCGGTTATTCGAGGCACCCTTTCCAGATGCGATGCCTGCCCTGGATGACGGCTCAGGGGGTCATCCCAATGGCGCAGGCTGATCCAGATGAGGATTCCCCGCAGGACATCTGGCTATGGCCAGACGGGGATGGAATCCGTTGGTGGACGGCTTATCACACCCGTCTGCTCGATGATCTTTCACGACATGACAGTCCCAGCGCTGGTCTCGACGCGCCAGACCTGATTCTGGCGCGGGATCGGCGAATCAACTGGCCGCTTGAGGTCGCGCTGCGGCCTGCACTGGGCGCGCTGCTGACCGCTACCCTGAAGCATCACGCCGTGCTGCGCCTGCATCTGCATCCCGAACTGCCATTGAGCTGGCATCGGTTTCCATTTGAATGGCTGCGCTCAGGCGGCGAAACGCTGCATGCCCGTCTGTCAGTCCATCGGTGGCGTGCGCCAGACGCCGCCGCGCTGACCCCGCTTGCCCCAGACCGTGATCTGGTGGTGCTGGATCTGCTGCCGCGTGCCGAGCAGCACTCGCCGATCCACGCGATTCCCTCTGGCACCGCCCAGATCATTAGCGGCAAGTCCGCCGTGTTGCACTTTCTTGCGACACAGGATCTCAAACTGTTAATCAACATGGAAAACTTCCCAGGGATCCGGGGAAATCAACATTGAATTTTTTCCACCCCGGAGTAGCGCAACCTACCGGCTTTTTGGCCGGAGCAACTTGGGGTGATCAGGATGGAATTCATTGCCGACATCAG
>CAIUAY010000169.1 GCA_903897335.1 uncultured Chromatium sp.
AACATCTTCCGCTGTACCTGAGCTTCTTCCAGTTCGTTCACAATGCTCGCGTGCGCGGCAAGAACCTACTGCCCGCACTCCTGGGAACGCTGCTGGCCTAACTGTCCGGAATGCAGATTGAGCCTTTAATTCTATATAAGAAATCAAAGAAAAATCCATTAACGGATGCGCAAAAATTAACCAACAAACAATTCGCTTCAGAACGCATTGTTGTCGAGCAAAGTATTTCAGGATTAAAGCGGTTTCGTTTTCTTTCAGATCGATTTCGTATTCATGACATTGATTTGTATAATGAAATTTTTTGCGTTTGCGCGGGCTTATGGAATTTTTTATTTGGCTAACTAGCTGTTTTTTTATGGTTAAAACAACTCTATTGTTTTCAACACGATCAGATCGCACCGTCGATCAGGTTTTGATCTCAGCAGGAACCACTTTATCGGATGTCCATGCCAATGCGTCCTGTCGAACCTCGCGTACCGTTTTCGGGGAGCTATCGTCCGACGGATGTCCGTTTCCTGCTCACGCCGATCGTCATGGATGACATTGAGATTGCCGAAAAAGAGCGTCTGATCCAGACTGGGCAACGTCATTACAGCGAACTTCTGAGCCGCGAGACTCTGCCCTCGCCGCGTTATCTGGCGCTCTTTCACCAGGTCTTTGCCATTACTAAAGGGCGCATGGCGCAGCGGCTGCTCGATCTGGCGGCCATTATCGCGGCACAGCGCACCGACACCATCACGCTGGTCTCGCTTGCCCGTGCTGGAACACCGATTGGCGTCCTGCTCAAACACATTCTGACGGATAGCTTCGTGCGTTCAGTCGCGCATTACTCGATCTCGATCATCCGTGACCGGGGCATCGATGAAAATGCCCTGCGCTACATCCTTCAGAATGAACGTCACCCTGCCGAGAGCATCCTGTTTGTCGATGGCTGGACGGGCAAAGGCGTCATTGCCCGCGAGCTTGCCGCATCCGTCACGGCGTTCAACCGTCAGCATCACATCACGCTCGATACACGTCTGTTTGCGTTGAATGACCTCGCCGGGGTTGGCGTTGCGCCGAGCGATGCCGATGATCTGATCCCATCGGGCATTCTCAATGCCACCCTGTCGGGTCTGGTCAGCCGATCCATCCTCAATGACCAGATCGGATCAGATGACTTTCACGGCTGCGTGTTTTACCGCGAATTTCTGCCACAGGATCTCTCGGTCTGGTTTATCGAGGCACTGCTTGCCGAAGTCGGAGACTGTCTGTCACAGGGCTATGTGCCCTGCCCTACTCCCGTTGCGCCGAACCGCGAACGTTTGCCGCGTCTGCTGGCAATGCTCAGGACGCGGTTCGGTGCGCTGGATGAAAATCACATCAAGCCGGGGATTGGCGAGGCGACCCGCGTGCTGTTGCGGCGCGTCCCGCGCCTGCTGATCCTGCGCGATCCCGACGCACCCGAATCCGCGCATCTCCTACAACTGGCGGCAGAAAAACAGGTGCCCTGGGAGGCTGATCCCTGTTTACCCTATCAGGCCGTTTCGCTCATCAAAGGGTTATCTGATGCTTAAAGCCTACCGACTTGGCGCATCCCTCTATGTGCCAGCGACTCATCAGGATGTGCTGACCATCGCCAATGGTGATAAATGGCCGGCTCTGCGCTCGGTGATTTTCTGCACCGAAGATGCCGTGGCAGACGACTCACTGGCAGAGGGACTCGACAATCTGCGTCAGGCGTTAGACCAGATGCAGGCAACGGTATCCGCGCTGCGCTTCGTGCGGGTGCGCAACCCCGGGATCCTGGCGTGGTTGCTGACGGTGCCCGGCGTTGAAAAACTCGATGGTTTCGTCCTGCCAAAACTCGATCTGAACAATGCGGATGACTATCTGCGCCAGATCACCAATCCTCGTCATCTGTGCATGCCTACGCTCGAAACTCGGGATGTGTTCGAGACGGCCAGAATGATCGAACTGCGCGATTATCTGCTTGATGCCGGGTATCAGCACCGGATTCTGGCGCTGCGGATCGGCGGCAATGATCTGCTGGCGATCCTCGGCATCCGTCGTCCCCGCGACCGCACGCTCTATCGCACCCCGCTGGGTCACACTATTGCCCAGCTCGTCACGGTTTTTAAACCCTTTGGCTTTCAGTTGACCGCGCCGGTGTTTGAGCATCTCGACTGCACTGAGATCCTCAAAGAAGAACTCAGCGAGGATATCGCGCACGGACTCTGCGGCAAGACCGCGATTCATCCCGACCAGGTTGCCATCATCGAATCGGGCTTTCATGTCTCGCAGATGGAGCTGGAGGCCGCCCGACGCATCCTCAGCTCCAGACAGGCCGTCTTCGAGTTCGACGGTTCGATGTGCGAAGTGGCGACTCACCGCGCTTGGGCGACCCATATCCTCGAACGGGCAGCCGCGATGGAGTCCTGATTCAGACGCTCATAAAAACGGGCGAAAATGCGGGAAATCAGCCGCTTCCAGTAACTCTTTATCTCCTGCTGAGTCACCATAGGCATAGATCACATAGTCATCGAGCGCGCCGAGCAGGCGCTCAAGGCGCTGTATTTTTTCTGCTGCGCGACAGTTTTCACCTTCCATGCCACCATCACACAGACTCCGGTCGTGTGACAGGCGGGTGCAAAGCAGATCATCAAACCCCAGCCGCTCCGCTATCGGTTCCAGATAGAGATCGAGCGAGGCGCTGACCATCACCAGACGGTGTCCCTGCTGGCGATGCCAGACGATGCGTTCGATGGCCGCCGGACGCAGCAATGATTCAATCGCGCTGGCGTGACCGTGACCAACCTCGCGCAGACGCGCCAACGCCTGGCCGGTAAACAGACGCTTAATGAGTTTTGCCTTGAAATCATCGCGGGTGCGGCGCTTCAGGAGTAGCCGCACGGCCTCGCCAGTCAGGCTCAGCAAGGCACGGCGCACCGGCCACCAGCCAAAGGCGCGATCCAGATAGGGAACGAAGGTGTCACGGGTGGTGATCGTGCCGTCGAAGTCGAATGCGGCAATGACAGGTTTAGGTGCGTGTTCAGTCATGACTCAACCATCTGCACGACCACCAGCCGACCGCCCTCGCCTTTCGCCAGCAGGATCTGCTGACCGTCCTTGAGTTCGAGCTTGTCGCCAACTGGAATCGGCGTTTTGCTGCTGACATCGAGCAGATCAGGCAGGCGATCATTAACCAGCCACCAGCGTTCGGCGTGATAAACGAAATAGCCGACACGCTGTTTCTGCGCCTCGGTGAGCTTTTCATTGGGCGCGATGAGCGTGTTCGCATGCCACCAAAACAGCGACTGACCCGTCCATACCATCAGGCGATGGTTGTCAGGGCGGAACTGTCCTTCCTTGCGCGATGAATACAGATTCAGGATCGGCAGCTTGCCCCGAAACGCGGCACCACAGAATGGACAGCGTGGTTGCGTCGAGTTATCAAAGACATACCATTTCTGTTCGCACTGCGGATTGAGACAGGGCTGGAGCAGATCGATGGTCTTGACCAGCGCGGTCTCCCAATCATTCGCGGAAGGGCGCTGTGCAGGATCATGCAGACCCGTCATAAACACCTGCTGGAACAGTGGCGACAGATAGGGGCCGGTGAGCGTGTAGGGCAAACGGTCGGTGTCGGCCCAGGGCAGTTCGGTGGGCTTGGCTTTGGCAGCATTGATGCGATTACTGGCATCGGTTGGATGCTCGACAAACAGCGCCCGCTCGCCCATCGATAACTGTTCGTCGCGCTGTTCATCGTTCAGATCGTGAACTTTTTTGCCGCGCAACGGATGGCGATAAAGCAGATACATGTAGATCAGCACCGCCAGCGCATGCAGATCCGTCTCGCGGCGCGGGAGTTTGCGGTTCGGATCATCTTTGGACAGATGACTGGTGCTGACCACTTCAGGCGCGATGAAATCCGGGGTGCCAACGACATCTGGCGGATATTTGCCCGGCACCACCAGACCATCGACATCGATGACGCAGGCGAATCCCTGCGACGGATCGACCAGCACGTTTTTATAGGACAAATCGGAATGCGCCAGACCCGCCATGTGCAGCCGCCGCACCGCCCGCGCCAGCAGCAGACACACTTTCAGATAATTCAGCCAGTGACCGAGTTCACGCGGATCGACGAAACGCTGGCGCAGATTGGCCGCAGCAAACCATTTCCCTTCTTTTTCCTTACCTTTGATACTGAGCATGTCGTTGTTTTTCGAGCCATGCTCAAAGAAAAAATGCGGCGCATAGGTTGGCGCGACCAGCCCCAGACGCCCGTCATATTCGAGCATCGCAGTCGGCCAACAGAAGAGCTTTTGCCAGTAGTCGCCGCCGATCTGGTTGAAGATGCTCTCGCGGTATTTGCCGACGATCATCTGGAGCCGTTCCTGCGACTGAAAATCCTGTGGTGTCTTGTAGAAGGCCACGACATAAGAGCGATCCGGCGAGAAATAGACATCTTTCATCGCGCCGGAGCCGATGACTTCATCGACAAACGCAATTGGCTGGCCATCGCGGGTGGTGCAGGTGATAGTTTTGGTCATCGGGATGTTGCTCACCACAGCACGGCCAGAGTGCGGTCATCATGATGACCCGGCGTGAAGAAATGCAGCCAGTCGCACAGTGATTGCGAAGGTTCAGACGTGGCCAGCAGCGGCTCCAGATCATCCCAGAGCGCATCCCAGCGAGCTGGATCGTTCAGGCCGTTGTCGGTCTCGAAACGCGGGTCGGAGACACCGTCAGTCATCAGCAGGATTGCGGTCAGATCGGCAAAGCGCCCGATTCCGATGCGTTTGGCAAAGCCTTGATCAACCAGCGCGGCACGGTCGAGAAAGCGGGTCTGACCGGCAAATTCACCGCCATCCGGCGTCCCCATCAAGCGCACCTTGCCGCGTGGACCATAGGCGGCAATTGCCCCGTCACCCATCCAGAAGGTCGCCAGAAAGGTCTTGTCGCCGTGCCGATTGACGATCGCTGCCAGCAGCGTAGTGGCGTAATCGCGGATCTCGGCACACTGCGTCTGGGCTTCCTGTTCGATGGATTGAACCGCCAGCCGTGCGGCGTCATGAAACAGCCCATGACAGGCGCTGCCGATGGTCTGTGTCGCGTCAGGATCGGTCTCCCAGCGCGTCAATGCGGCGGTCAGTGTGTCGCCAGTTGCGCCCGAGAGTGCAGCGATCAGAGAGTCAGACGCCGTGGCGACGGCGAGCCGGGAACCTTCGCGCGAAAAGATTGCGCTGCCCGCGCCATCGGCAACCAGCATCAGCGCCCAGTCGGTCTCAGGAATCCGGCTAATCAGGACATCATCATCCCGAAAGGTTCCGGCGTGTTCATGCGACCGTCCACGCCGACTGGCAGCGGCGATCCTGAACCCCTGTCCGGTCAGCAGCGCCTGTGCAACGTGAGGTTTGGGATACGGTGCATCTGCTGCTGGCTCGTTCACCTGCCATAGACTTTTCGGGTCAGGATTGATGATCAGCAGACAGGCGCCTGAATAGACTTCGCGGTCATCAAGCGTCCAGCGCAGCCGCAGTTGATGCTCGCCAGCACTGGTCGGAATTCCGTGCAGCTCGCCCTGTGCGGCGTCAAAGGACAGCCCGAGCGCATCCGGCATCCGCACCTCGGTGATGCGCACTGGTCGCCCGGCTATCTGCCCGTCGATGCGGGCGGCGTAGTCAACGCCAACCCTGCCGTTGGGCAGATAAAAGCGCACTGTCGGCACGGTGGCGGGTGGTGTTGGTCGAGCGGAGGCAGGCGGTACCTGTCCGGGCTTGGTCATCGTAACCGGCGTGGATGCAACGGAGGCGTTTGGCTGAGGTTGGTCGACAGATTCGGACAGCGTTGGCAAAAGCGGAGTGTTCATCCCGGCAGTCTCATGGTCAGCATCAGGGTCGGTCTTGTCCGGCAGCATCAGTGACTGGTCAGGCAACGCCGGGGCGGCATCTGTTGAGGATGCGGATGACAGCGGCCTGAGCGGTCGCCCCGGATTCCGGGCATTCCAGATTGCAGTCAGTCCGTCCAGAAAGCGAAAGGTTTCATCAAAAACCTCATCACAGTGCACGAAGTCATTGAGCGCCGTCGGCGAGCAGTCACTTCCGTCAAAAAACGGCTGATCAGTCGTCTTGAACAGACCCCAGACCAGCGATTCAATTTCGGGCGCAAGATTCTGGTGCTGTTCAGGCGTTGGTTTGCGCTGTGGCACGGTCATCGTCAGCCCCGGCCACGTCCGACATCAAAGCCCGCGTCATCGTCTTTCGTACCGGGGCGGAAGATCACAGTTTCCTCGCACCAGGGACAGACGGCTTCGCCAGGGCCGTTGATGCACAGCAGTTTGCCGCAGCCACAGACGGCAAAAGCCGTGATGTTGCCGCAATAAGGACAACCGGGCGCACCCATCAGGTTTGCAGTGTTGATTTTCAGGTCGATGGTGCGTGGATCAGACCAGTCGAAATAGTCTTCTGCAAGCGGATAGCAGCCGGCCAGACGGTAGACTGGCGCGTCAAACTTGAAATCGAGGTTGACGACAGCCTGTAACGTGTTTTCATATTTGGCCTTGATCATCGTTCCGGCCACCCCCTACACGGCAATGGGTAGAAGGTAGATCGGTTTCGGAGGCCGGGGTCGTCGACGTGCCGGGGATGG
>CAIUAY010000170.1 GCA_903897335.1 uncultured Chromatium sp.
ACCCCACGGATGGCTTCCAACCCGATCTTGGCCTTGAACGCCGCCGCGTAGGTCTTGCGCTTTGCTTCACCCATTTTGATCAACCCTTTCGTGCCGGCTTGACAGCTTAAATGACTGTCCGGTTTTCGGGGTCCACTTTAGATGTCAATCTGCATCCGATACCCCAGGTCGCGTCAGCGGGCGCACATCCAGCAGGAACACGACCAGCAGAAACACCGTCAGACACAGCGTTCCGGCGGCCGGAGCATTCCAGTCAAGCTGCGTGACCAGCCCGCGATCGACCAGATACAGCGCGACCCCGAAGCCAACATAGCCCAGCACCCGCCCAATCTGATAGGGCACGGGGTAATAATGGCGTCCAAGCAGATAGGACATCAGCACCATCGAACCATAACAGACCAGATGCGCCCAGGCCGCGCCAGCATAACCATGGATCGGCACCCACCACACGAGCAGGACGATGGTGATCGCAGCACCAATCAGCGATACACCGGCACCGAGCAGGGTGCGGTCGGTCAGCTTGTACCAGATCGACAGATTGACATAGATGCCGAGCAGGAGACTCGCCAGCAGCAGCACCGGCACCACCGTCAGTCCTTCACGATAGGCGCTGCCGACGAAATACTGAAAGACATCCATGAACAGCGTCACCAGCAAAAATAGAAAGACACAGCAGATGACGAACCAGTTGAGTACCAGCGCATAGGTCTGACGCGCATCGGGCGCTTTGGCGTAACTGAAAAAAAATGGCTCGCCAGCATAACGGAACGCCTGGATAAACAGCGCCATCAGGATCGAGAGCTTATAGACCGCGCTGTAGATGCCGAGTTGCGCCATATTGGTTGCATCATCGAACGGCAGCAGGTATTTCAGCGCGGCACGATCGAGCATCTCGTTGATGATGCCCGCAAAGCCGATGACGACCATTGGCAGCGAGTAACGCAGCAAACGCACAAACAGCGTCGGATCGAATACACCGAAGCCATCCCGAAATTCAGGCCGCAGCAGAATCAGCTTGAGTGCGCTGGCGATCAGGTTGGCTATGAAGACATAGCCCACGCCCAGCGCCGGATTCCACAGCGATCCAAATAACGACTGCGGATTAGATTCAAAGGCGCGTCGGCAGACGTAGATGAAGAAGATGGTCAGACCAACGTTGACGCCAATCTCAACCAGCTTGAGCGTGGCAAAACGTCCGGCACGATGCTCTGCCCGCAACCGCGCGAAGGCCACTGCGCCCACTGAGTCCAGCGCCAGAATGGCTGCGCTCCACCAGACATAATCAGACTGTCCGGCGTGGCGCAGCAGCCCGGCAATCGGCTCGCGCTGGACGTAGATCAACAGGAAAAAGGCGGAATTGGCCAGCACCACAACACGCAGCACGGTGCCGTAGACGACTGCGGGCGGCCACTCGCCACCACTGCGAAAGCGAAAATAGCCGGTCTCCAGCCCGAACATCAACACCACCGCCAGAAAGCCCATGTAGGCATAGAACTCGGCGATCACGCCATACTCCGCCGGGGCGAAGGTATAGGTCAGGAAGGGCACCAGCAGATAGTTGAGAAAGCGCCCAAGGACGCTGCTGACGCCATAAACAGCGGTTTGGGATGCCAATCGTTTGATTGGGTTCACGTTTTAAGCCTCCTTGCGAAGCTGTCGGTTCCAGTATTCGCCCCGTTTCATTGACTGACACGGAATGTGCCTTCGCGTGGCATTCGGACAGAGGCAAGCGATCACAAAACCTCGCGCCAACGCATCCGCATCATCGCATGACCAGGCTATCCATCCTACTGGAACCGGCGCTTACGGCGCTGACCTACCCCGTCAACAGTTCCAGCACCGCATTCACCTGTCGCAGGCGTTGCGCCGCATCTGGCATGTCCTGAAAAAATTTGAATTTGTCGCCGCCATCGAGTTTGAATTCCTTGGGCTTCGACTGAATCAGCCGGATCAGGTTCGCCGGGTTGATCTGGGGCGTGTCGCCAAACAGGATGCGTCCGCTGGCGGGGCCAGCCTCGATCTTGCGGATGCCGAGCGGTTGCGCTCTGAGCTTGAGTTCAGTGATCTCCAGCAGATTTTTGGCCGGTTCTGGCAAGAGACCAAAGCGGTCGATCATTTCCACTTGAATCTCGCGCAGTGCATCGCGGTCGCGTGCGCTGGCAATGCGTTTGTAAAGCACCAGCCGCGCCTGCACGTCTGGCAGATAGTCGCTGGGGATGATGGCGGGGATGCCCAGATCGATCTCCGCGCCGTGATCCAGCGGGCGGTCAAGTTCCGGCGACCGTCCGGCTTTGAGCGCATCCACGGCACGTTCCAGCATGTCCATATACAGCGTGAAACCAATTTCGGTAATCTGACCGGATTGTTCATCGCCAAGCAGTTCGCCAGCGCCACGAATCTCCAGATCATGCGTGGCCAGCGTGAAACCCGCGCCCAGGTCTTCCATCGCCGCGATCGCCTCCAGCCGCTTTTTGGCATCCGCAGTCATCGCCTTGGTGGGTGGCGTGATGAGATAGGCGTAGGCGCGGTGATGCGAGCGCCCAACCCGTCCCCGTAGCTGATGCAGTTGCGCCAGACCCAGTTTGTCGGCGCGGTTGATGACGATGGTGTTGGCGCTGGGCACGTCGATCCCGCTTTCGATGATGGTGGTGCAGACCAGCAGGTTGAACCGCTGGTGATAAAAATCGCGCATCACCCGTTCCAGATCGCGCTCGCGGAGCTGACCATGCGCGACCTGCACCCGCGCTTCGGGAATCAGCGCCTCCAGTTTCTGCGCCTGGTTCTCGATGGTTTCGACCTCGTTGTGCAGAAAATAGACTTGTCCGCCGCGTTTGAGCTCGCGCAGCACGGCCTCCTGGATCAAGCCATCGTTCCAGGGGCTAATGAAAGTCTTGATCGGATGGCGTGCGACCGGTGGCGTGGCGATGATTGATAGATCGCGCAAGCCCGACATCGCCATGTTGAGCGTGCGCGGAATCGGCGTTGCGGTCAGGGTCAAAATGTCGACTTCTGAGCGCAAATTCTTGAGCTGTTCCTTGTGGCGTACCCCAAAACGGTGTTCTTCGTCGATGATCGCCAGCCCGAGATTTTTGAAGCGGATCGAGGGTTGCAGCAGCTTGTGGGTGCCGACCACGATGTCGAGCGTCCCATCAGCCAGCCCATCGAGAATCTTCTTCTGCTCCTTGGCGGTGCGAAAGCGCGACAGGCTTTCGACTTTGACTGGCCAGTCGGCAAAGCGATCCGAAAAGTTCTCGAAATGCTGTTGCGCCAAGAGCGTTGTTGGCACCAGCACTACCACCTGCCGCCCGCCATTGGCCGCCATGAATGCCGCCCGCATGGCGACCTCGGTCTTGCCGAAACCAACATCGCCGCAGACCACCCGATCCATTGGCCTAGGATCGGCCATGTCGGCGAGAACGGCTTCGATGGCGCGCTGCTGATCTGGTGTTTCCTCAAACGCAAAGGCCGCAGCGAAAGTCGCGTTATCCGCGCTACCCGGAAAGGCGATGCCTTCGCGGGTCGCACGGCGGGCATGGATATCAAGCAGTTCAGCGGCCACGTCGTGTACTTTCTGCGCGGCACGGCGTTTAATCTTGTCCCACTGATCGCCGCCAAGGCGGTGCAGCGGGGCGTTTTCAGGTGACGCGCCGGTGTAGCGCGAAATCAGATGCAGCGAACTGACCGGCACATAGAGCTTGTCGTGATTGGCGTATTCGAGCGCGAGAAATTCGGTAGTCAGTCCACCGACAGTTAGCGTCTGCAAACCGAGATAGCGCCCGACCCCGTGCGCTTCGTGAACGACCGGTGCGCCTTCGGTTAGCTCGGTGAGATTGCGGACGATCGCATCGCTGTCACGCTCACGGGCGCGACGGCGACGTTCCTGCCGCACCCGTTCACCGTAAAGCTGGGTTTCGGTGATCAATGCGAGGCGAGGCTGGTCATCACGCAGCAAGCCCTGTTCGAGTGGCGCGACCGTCAGCCCCAATGGTTGAGTGCCGGTGAGAAAGCCATGCCAATCGGCGACCGGCGCAGGACAGATGCCAAAGCCGTGTAACTGTTCGGCGAGCAGTTCACGGCGTCCGGCGCTTTCGGCGACGAACAGCACCCGCTGATCGGGTATGGCGAGAAAATCCTGGAGCGCCTGTGCCGGTTGCGCGGCGCGCGCCTGAATGGCAAGCGGCGGCAAGTTGCCGGTAGCGAAATTGCAGACTGCCGCATAGCTCTTACGACGCTCGGAAATCGCCGCTGACTGATAGCGCACACCGGCGCGATGCTTGAGTAAGCCTGCGAGATCGTCGGGCGTGAGATAGATCCGGTTCGGTGGCAGCAGCGGGCGCTCGATGTCGTGGCGGCGCTGTTCATAGCGGTGTTCAACCCCGGCGAAAAAGTCCACTGCCGTGCTGCGGCAGTCCGCTGTTTCCAGAATCAGCGCATCGGCAGGCAGATAGTCAAATAACGTCGCGGTCTGCTCGAAAAACAGCGGCAAATAGTATTCAAGTCCGCCGGGGGTGTGTCCCGCCGACACGTCCCGATAAATCAAGCTGTTCTGTGGATCGCCTGCAATGCCGGCGCGGTAGCGTTGCCGAAAGCCGGAAATCGCCTCATCGGTCAGCGGGAACTCGCGGGCGGGCAGCAGCCGCACCTGTTCGAGTTTGTCTTGTGACCGCTGCGTTTCCGGGTCAAAGGTGCGGATGCTGTCGATATCCTGATCGAACAGATCAATCCGCAGCGGCCAGTCGCTGCCCATCGGGAACACATCGAGCAACGCGCCGCGCACGGCGTATTCACCGTGACCGATGACTTGCGACACGCAGGCATAGCCGGTGCGCTCCAGACGCTGGCGTATCTTATCGAGATCCAGCCGGTCGCCGATCTTCAGCGCCAGTGATTGACTCTCCACGTAATTACGCGGTGGCAGACGCTGCATCAGCGTGGCGACCGGAGCGATCAACACGCCCCGCGTCAGATCGGGCAGCCGATAGAGCGTCAGCAATCGCTCCGAGATCAGTTCCGGCAGCGGTGAAAAGACATCGTAGGGCAGCGTTTCCCAGTCCGGGAAGGTCAGCAGCGGCAATGTCGTGCCGGACAGAAAAAAGCTCAGTTCGGCGCGTAGCGTCGTCGCCGCCTGCACGTCAGCGACCAGCGCCAGCAGCAACCCCGCAGAGGTTTGGGCGGCGCTGGCGATAGCAAGCGCGGCGCTGGCATCAGCAAGCTGTCCCCAGAGCAGACGCTCGCCGGGACGGGCTGGCAGCGGCGGCGCGAGCGGAGAATGCAGAACAGTTAAAGCCTCCGAAGGCATGGACAGCAGACCTCAGGTCAGTCGATTAGGGATAAACATGGCGCGATTTTCGCACAGCAGAGGATGCCCGTAACCCGTTATTGGGGGACAGGTTGGTCAATGCATAAACTTCAGATGAAAGCAGTACGAATGGGAGCGGTATACTATCGGCGCAAATGGTTCCGCGATGTCCTTGAGGTTCGCGGATCAGAAGACTCAAGCGCGATGCGTAGTTGCCGCTATGGACGCGCATCGGGATCAGAACCAACGTGATTTCCAGGGCGCAGCCTATGGCCAAGACAATTCTCACCGTGGACGATTCCGCATCCATCCGCCAGATGGTGTCCTTCACACTGAAGGATGCCGGTTATGCCGTGACCGAAGCCGTGGATGGTCAGGATGGCCTCGACAAGGCCAACGCCGGCAGCTTCAATCTCATTTTCACCGACCAGAACATGCCACGCTTGGACGGTCTGACGCTGATCAAACAACTGCGCGGACTGCCCAAGTATGCGTCGGTGCCCATCCTGATGCTAACCACTGAATCCAGTGACGCAATGAAAGCACAGGGACGTGCCGCTGGCGCGACGGGCTGGCTGGTCAAACCGTTCGATCCGCAAAAGCTGCTGGAAGTGGTGCGTAAAGTCATCGGTTGACGGCAAGACGCCATGCGAGCGAGGAATCAGCATGACCATTGACATGACACGTTTCTACCAGGTCTTCTTCGATGAGGCCGGAGAACATCTGGCAGCGATGGAGGAACTGTTGCTGGAGCTGGACGTGACGGCGCCGGATCTGGAAACGCTCAACGCGATCTTTCGCGCTGCGCATTCCATCAAGGGTGGCGCGGGCACCTTTGGTTTTCATGACATGGCCGAAGTCACGCATATCCTGGAAACGCTTCTGGATCGCCTGCGCAAGCAGGAGATGCGCCCAACCATTGAGATGGTCGATGTCTTTCTACAGGCCGGCGACGTTCTCAAGGCACAACTGGCCGCGCATCAGGCTGGCGAGGAATACGGTGATCGCCGGATTGCCGAGGTCTGCGCACATCTGGAGCGCCTCTCCGTGATGGATGCCGCTAATGCGCCACCGGTGACAACCCGCCATGCCGCAACCCTGGCCTGGCGAATTGAATTCCGCCCGGATGCCATCGCGTTTCAGGCTGGCACCGATCTTTATGCGCTGCGCGAGGTGCTGGCCGAACTGGGAACGCTCGACTGGTTGAGCACGCCGGATGCCGAGTTCTGTCTCTGGCGTCTGACGACCGCTGCGGGTGAGGAGGCGATTGCTGAAACCTTTTCTTTTGTCTGCGATCCATCCGCCATTGCGATCACGCCCGAAACGGAGTTGACGGCAGACGGTCAGGCACAGGCCGAGGATGATCTGGGGTTCGGCTTTTTTGTCGGCGCTCCTGGCAGCGAGCAGGCGCTTGATCAGGAACAGGACGGTTTCGGTCTATTTGGCGGGAGTCCCGGCATGGCGCAGGTTGCCGCCGTTGCGTTTCAGAACCGCAGCGAGCAGGAACAGGGCTATGGCTTTTTTGATTCTGCTCCAGGGGCACCTGGCGCTGGTGTTTTTTCATCACTGGTTGCCGAGCCAACCGCCCGGCAGTTGGCCGGCAGTCCGCCCGCTGACCCCGCTACAAAACGTCCCGTTACCAGCGATGCCTCAATCCGGGTCAGCATTGAAAAGGTCGATCAGTTGATCAATCTGGTTGGCGAGCTGGTGATCACCCATGCCATGCTGGCTGAATCTGGAACCATGCTCGATCCGGTCATCCATGAGCGGATTTTCGATGGCCTCACGCATCTGGAACGGAATTCACGCGACCTACAGCAGGCCGTGATGTCGATCCGCATGTTGCCGATCAGCTTCGTGTTTAACCGTTTTCCGCGCGTGGTGCGCGATACGGCTGCCAAGCTCGGCAAGCAGGTTACGCTGAAACTGGTCGGTGAAGAGACTGAGCTGGACAAGAGTCTGATCGAGCGTCTGGCCGATCCGCTTAACCATCTGGTGCGCAATAGCATTGATCACGGCATCGAGGCGCCGGAACGTCGCCGCGAATCAGGCAAGCCGGAAATGGGCGAGATCTGTCTCACCGCCAGCCATCGCGGCGGCAGCGTGGTGGTGGACGTGCGTGACGATGGCGCTGGTCTCAACCGTGACCGGTTGATTGCCAAAGCCATGCAGCAGGGGATTGCACTGCCCGAGAATCCATCTGATAAGGATGTCTGGCAACTGATCTTCCATCCCGGTTTTTCGACGGCTGAACGGGTCACGGATATTTCGGGGCGCGGCGTTGGGATGGATGTGGTGCGTCGCAACATCGAAGACATGAATGGCCGCGTGGATATCGAGTCGCACCCTGGCCAGGGCACGCGCATCACCATCCGGCTGCCGCTGACCCTGGCGATCCTCGACGGGCTGTCAGTGCGGATGGGTGAAGAGATCTTTATCCTGCCGCTGACCGCGATCCAGGAATCGCTCCAGCCCAACCCGGAACAGTTCCTGACGGTTGCGGGCAAAGGGCGGGTGGCGCGGGTAAACGGCGATTATCTGCCCTTGATCGTGCTGCGCGAGGTCTTTCATCTCGCGTCTGCTGGACGATCCGCGCATGACGAGGATGGCATCCTGGTCATCGTGGATACCACTGAAGGCCGCGCCGCGCTGCTGGTCGATGAGCTGGTCGCCCAGCATCAGGTTGTGATCAAAAGCCTGGAAACGAATTACCGCAAGGTTGAAGGCATGTCTGGCGCGACCATCATGGGGGATGGACGGGTTGCCCTGATTCTCGATGTTGATGCGCTCATGCGGCTCAATCGTCGGGCGGTCTGACCAACGATCTCTGGCAGATTGGTACGCGATAGGGTGCCCATAAATCGCGTCACTGATGACGATCAACGACCATCTTGCAAAGCAATCGCACGCCGCGCCACCATCCTGACGGGCGGCTCGCTACCCCTTACCCGGCATACAAGCCGGGTTTCTCGCGGAGACACTGATGAACGATGAGCGCAAAGACGCCGCGATGACCGGCACTGACACACCACGGGAATATCTCACCTTTACACTTGGCGATGAAGAATACGGGATCGACATCCTCAAGGTGCAGGAAATTCGGGGCTATGACGCCGTGACCCGGATCGCCAATGCACCGGATTTCATCAAGGGCGTGATCAACATGCGCGGCGTGATCGTGCCGATCATCGACATGCGCCTCAAGTTCAATCTGGGTCAGGTCGAATACAACGCATTCACCGTCGTGATCATCCTTAACATCGTCGGGCGCGTCGTTGGCATCGTCGTCGATGGCGTGTCTGACGTGATCGCGCTCAAACGCGAGCAGATCCGGCCAGCACCTGAATTCGGCGCGTTGATGGATACCGCTTATATCGACGGACTGACGACCTTGGACGAGCGCATGGTGATCATGGTGGACATCGAGAAGCTCATCACCAGCGGCGAAATGGGTCTGATGGAGCAGGCGCGGCTGGAAACAACGTGATTTAATTCTCCACATAACCACTCTTGACTGAATAGAGACTCGGAATCATGGGCAAAATGAAAGTAGCGATGCGACTGGGGCTTGGGTTTGGTGTCGTGCTGGTGCTGTTAGGCGTGATGACGTTAACGGGCTGGAACAGTATCCGCACACTGAGCGAGGATTTGCACGAGATTGTCAATCATCTCTTTCCCAAAACGGTCTGGGCCAATAACGTGATCGACAATATCAATCTCGCGGCGAGGGCCATGCGCAACGCCCTGCTCGTCGATGATCCAGCCGCCGTCGCACAGGAGCTTGATCGCGTCGTCGACGCCCGCAAAAAAATTCTCGAAAACCTGAATGAACTGAAAAAGACCATCACCTCCCCGGAGGGCATCAAACGCTTATCCGACCTGACTACTGCCCGTGATCCTTTCGTCAGTGCCCAGGATCGTCTGATTTCTCTGATTCACGACGGTCACAAGGCTGAGGCGCAGGAATTTTTATTAGGAAAATTCAGGGATCTGCAAAAAAGTTACATGGATTCAACTGTGGCGCTCATCCAGTATGAGGCTGAACTGCTGCAGAAGATGGGACAACTGGCCGCAGAGGAGACCAATACCGCGATCTTGCTGATCCTGCTCCTGTCCGGCATTGCGATTCTGGTCGGTGCCGCCATCGGTTTCTGGATCACTCGTGGACTGACACGCCAGCTCGGCGGTGAACCGGATTATGCGATGGCGATGGTGCATGCCGTGTCCGCTGGGGATCTGTCGCAGACCATCGTCACCCATCCGGGTGACACCAGCAGCCTGCTGGCATCGCTCAAACAGATGCAGGAAGGGCTGAAGCGTCTTGTCGGCGAGATTGACGCCATTGTTCAGGCGGCGACCCGTGGCGATTTCAGCCGGCGTCTGAATCTTGCTGATAAACAGGGGTTTGGCAGGGAGATCAGCGAGGGGCTCAACCGACTGGCCGAAACCACTGACATTGGTCTCCAGGATGTCACCCGGGTGGCGAATGCGTTGGCCGCAGGCGATCTCTCGCAGACCATCACCCGCGATTATCCGGGACGCTTTGGCGAGACCAAAAACGGCGTCAATGGCACCGTGACGGCACTGACAGCCGTGGTGAATGATATCCGTCAGCTTGTCAATGCCGCAGGTCAGGGCGATTTCAGCATCAAGCTGGATCTGATCGGAAAACAGGGCTTTGCCAGCGATATTGCCCAACTCCTCAACCAGCTTTCGGACACCACTGAAGTGGGTCTCAAGGATGTGATGCGCGTCGCCAGCGCACTGGCCGAGGGCGATCTGACCCAGACGATCACCCACGATTATCCCGGACTCTTCGGCGAAACCGGAGTCGGCGTCAATACCACGGTCGCCAATCTCAAAAATCTGGTGTTCCGCATCAAAGAAGCGACCGAGGCCATCAGCACCGCCGCCAATGAAATCGCCACCGGCAACCAGGATCTGAGCCAGCGCACCGAAGAACAGGCCAGCTCGCTCGAAGAAACAGCCAGCTCGATGGAGGAACTGACCAGCACCGTGAAGCAGAACGCAGACAATGCGCGTCAGGCCAACCAACTTGCGGTCTCGGCGTCCGATGTGGCGATCAAGGGCGGCAACATGGTGGGTACTTCAGTCGAAACCATGGCAGCAATCGCGGAATCCAGCAAAAAGATCGCCGACATCATCAGCGTGATCGACGGGATTGCCTTCCAAACCAACATCCTAGCGCTGAATGCGGCGGTCGAAGCGGCGCGCGCCGGCGAGCAGGGACGTGGGTTCGCGGTGGTGGCCGCCGAGGTGCGCAATCTGGCGCAGCGTTCGGCCAATGCCGCCAAGGAAATCAAGACCATGATTGGGGATAGCGTGTCCAAGGTCGATGCCGGCACGGCTCAGGTCAATGAAACCGGCCAGCGGATGCAGGATATTGTCCAGTCCATCAAGCGCGTCACCGATCTGGTGGCTGAAATCTCCGCCGCGTCAATCGAGCAGTCCTCCGGGATCGAGCAGATCAATCAGGCGATCATCCAGATGGACGACGTGACCCAACAGAATGCCGCGCTCGTCGAACAGGCCGCTGCCGCCGCCGAATCCATGTCGGATCAGGCGCGTCAACTGACTGAAGTCATCGCTGTCTTCAAGGTTGACCAGCGCCGTCCTCAGACTGGCTCAACGGCGCTGGCGCCACGCCGACCAACTGTGCCTGCGCGCAAAATGCCACCCGCCGCTTTGGCATCCAGGAAATCAGATGACGATGACTGGTCGGAATTCTGATCGTGAGTTCGAGTTCACGCCCCGCGACTTCGAGCGGATTCGCGGGCTGATTTATGAACACGCCGGGATTGCGCTGAATGCCAGTAAATCCGACATGGTTTACAGCCGGATTGCACGCCGTCTGCGGGCGACCGGGCTGACCTCGTTTGAGGACTATCTGGACTATCTGGATCAGCAACCCGATGAGTGGCAGCCGTTCACCAATTCGCTAACGACGAACCTGACCTCATTCTTTCGTGAGGCGCATCACTTTCCGGTGCTGGCCGAACAGATGAAGCTGGCCGCGAGTCAGGGACGTCATCCGATCCGGCTGTGGTCGTCGGCCTGTTCGACTGGCGAAGAACCGTATTCAATGGCGATGACGGTGATCGACGCGCTCGGCACCTGGACGCCGCCGGTGCAGATTCTCGCCACTGACCTCGATACCCATGTGCTGCATCAGGCCGCCACGGGCATCTATCCACTGGAACGGGTGCAAAAGCTGCCGGAACGCGAGCTGAAACGCTTTTTTCAGCGTGGCAAGGGCGCTCAGGAGGGGATGGCACGGGTGCGCCCGGAGGTGCGGGTACTGGTGAGTTTCCAGCCGTTGAATCTGCTGAATGAGCACTGGCCGATCAAAGGTGAGTTTGACGCCATCTTCTGCCGGAACGTCATGATCTATTTCGACAAACCCACGCAATACAAAATCCTCGCGCGCTTGCATCCGCTGTTGCGAGCCGATGGCCGACTCTTCGTTGGTCATTCTGAAAGTCTGACCCATGTCACCGATCTGTTCCGGTTGCAGGGCAACACCGTTTATATTCCGCAAGCCTCTCGCTGAGCTGCATCAGATGTCGCATCGTTTTGAAGAAATCCTGGCGCCGAATCTGTATTTTGACCGCCAGTTCAATCTGGACGCGGTCAAGATCCTGCCTGGCGAATACTATGTTTCAGCGCGTGAGCTGCTGATGGTGACCGTGCTGGGTTCCTGTGTCGCCGCCTGCGTGCGTGATCGCGTCACCGGCATTGGCGGGATCAATCATTTCATGCTGCCCGATGACCGCCGCGACGAGGATAATCGCTTCAGCCGCTCGATGCGCTATGGTGACTATGCGATGGAGATTCTCATCAACCAACTGCTCAAGCTCGGTGCGCGACGTTCCAACCTCGAAGCCAAGGTCTTCGGTGGTGGAAACGTGCTGCCCGGTTTCAAGAACCATGTGGTCGGTGATCGCAATGCTCATTTCGTGCTGGAATATCTGGCCACCGAAGGGATTCCGGTGATGGCCAAGGATCTGCTCGGCAATCA
The DNA here is from genome assembly GCA_903897335.1 of uncultured Chromatium sp. Taxonomy (GTDB): domain Bacteria; phylum Pseudomonadota; class Gammaproteobacteria; order Chromatiales; family Chromatiaceae; genus Chromatium. The sequence goes on from CAIUAY010000170.1 coordinate 12,339, forward strand.
TCCGCGCAAGGTCTATTTTTTTTCCACAACCGGGCGGGTGCTGGTGAAAAAGCTGCGCACCATGCATAACGACACCATCATCGAACGCGAACTCAATTACAGCGAGACCCTACGCCAATCCAAGGTCGAGGGTGATGTCGAGCTGTTTTCCTAGCCGCTTGAGCGCGTCCACTGTTTGGCATAAGAGGACATATCATGTTGGACAAATTGCTGTCGCACTGGCCGCCACTGCTGCTCGGTCTGGGGTTGCTGGTGCAGACGCTGCTGCTGCCGAATCTGTTTCCGGCTTGGCTGGCCGTGCTGGCGCTCGCGCTGGCCTGGCCGGTGTCGCTGCTCTTACAGCGACAGCCTCTGCTGCCAGCGAAGCAAACGACTGATCTGATGGTGCCGGTCGAACGCGAGTTGTGGGATCTGGTGGTCGAAACCGACCAACTGATCGGCCCCCAGATGATCGAGCTGCGCGAACTGATCCGTCAGGCAACCGATCTAGTGGCACATGCCGCAGGCGATCTGCAACACAGTTTCCGGGGGCTGTCAGATGAGTCCAGGTCACAGCAGCAACTGGTGCTGCGGTTGGTGGAAAAGGATGACACCAATCATGAGTTCATGGATATCAATGCCTTTCTGGATTCCAACAGCCAGTTGCTGGCCGAAAACGTGAATCGCATGATCGACATGGGCAAACACAGCGTCAAGGTCGCGCATCAGATCGACGACCTCTCGTCCCAGATGAACGATATTTTCGGACGTCTGGAAAGCGCCAAGCGCATTGCCCGCCAGACCAATCTGCTGGCGCTCAACGCCGCGATCGAGGCGGCGCGGGCTGGCGAGGCCGGGCGCGGTTTCGCCGTGGTCGCGCAGGAGGTGCGCAAACTGTCGCAGGATGCCGCCGAATTTAACGAGCAGATTCGTCAGCAGGTCGAGCAGGCACAGGAGGTGTTTGCCGAGACCCGTGAAATTGTCGGCAAGATGGCCTCGCAGGACATGAATGCTTCGATCACCGCCAAGGGCGCGATGGATGACATGACCCATCGGGTGCAGCACGTCAACGCCATGGTGGCGGCAGGATTGATTGAACTGACCGCCGTGGTGGAACGGGTTCAATGCAATGTGGGGGCAGCGGTGCGTCTGCTCCAGTTTGAGGACATTACCCGCCAGGTACTTTCTCAGGCGCAGATTCGCATCGAGTTCATGGATCGTTTCGTCGCCGAGCTGCGCCAGATTCCACTGGGTCAGGTGCGCTCACCGGAGGATGCCCGGCAGGCCAAGATGCGCCTGGAAACACTGCGCGAACACCTGATTGCTGCCGCTCACCGTCCGGTTAATCAAACCTCCATGCACGAAGGCGAGATTGAACTCTTTTAACGACTGCGCACTGAGGTGAGTTGTGGCTGAACCCATTCGTGTTCTGATCGTTGATGATTCGGCGCTCGTGCGCAAACTTCTCTCCGAAATGCTGGATGCCGTGCCGGGAATCGAAGTGGTTGGCGTCGCACCCGATCCCTACGTCGCCCGTGACCGGATCAAGGCGCTCAATCCCGATGTGTTGACGCTCGATGTTGAGATGCCACGCATGGATGGTCTGACCTTTCTGCGCAATCTCATGCGCCTGCGACCCATGCCGGTGGTGATGGTGTCCTCGCTGACAGCGCAGGGTGCCGAAGTCACGCTCCATGCACTGGAACTCGGCGCGGTGGATTTTGTGCAGAAACCCGAACTGGGTCTGGCGCATGGATTGGATGACTACGCCGAGGAGCTGGTCGAGAAGATCCGCGCCGCAGCGGGTGTCAAGTTCAGGGCGCGGCCATCTCTTCTGGCCGCGCCGTCGTCCAATCTGTCCGGTGATGCGATGCTTCCCCAGCGGCTAACGCCGACCTTTCGCACGACGGATCGCATTATTGCCATTGGTGCATCGACCGGCGGCACCGAGGCGATCAAGCAGGTGCTTCTGCACCTGCCCCCGGATACGCCCGGCGTCGTCATCGCCCAGCATATTCCGCCAGGATTCAGCGCCGCCTTTGCCGAACGCATGAACCGTCAGACCGGGCTGGTCGTCAAGGAAGCCGAGGATGGTGATCGCGTGATGATCGGACATGCCTATGTCGCCCCCGGCAACCGTCATCTGCTGCTGGTTCGCGATGGCGCCCGCTATCTCTGCCGACTCAGTGACGGCGAGCCGGTGAATCGACACCGACCAAGCGTGGATGTACTCTTTCGCTCCGTCGCCCAGGCGGCGGGCATCAATGCCAGCGCCGCACTCCTCACTGGTATGGGCGCGGATGGCGCGCAGGGGCTAAAAGCGTTGCATGATCTGGGCGGACACACCATTGCGCAGGATGAAGCGACGAGCGTGGTCTGGGGAATGCCTGGCGAGGCCGTAAAACGTGGCGCAGCGACAGTGGTTCTGCCACTGGATGTCATTGGCGCCGCACTGTATGCGTCGGTTGCGGTTCACCGGGGCGCGGGAACGGTTCCTATCTCGCCATGTGCCCGCTGATCGTCCGCGCCGACATCCAGTGATCACAGCGTGTCGCGTCGTGAGACATTGCGCCGAGACCAGGCGCTTACGGGCAACGTCTCACGATCCGGCAAATGGAATCTTCACGGTGGCTGCACTGTCGCAGTTGCTTTATCTCCCCGCCATGCATGACGGGGTTTCTCGCGGAGAAACTGATGAGTGTATCGAGCCGTATCGATGAACAGAAATCCCAGGTGACCATTACCATTGATGGGCGCTTCGATTTTGCACAGCACAAGGCGTTCCGGGATGCGTACCGCGACATTGATCCCAAGCGCATGAGATTCGTCGTTGATCTGTCAGCTACATCCTATCTCGACAGTTCGGCGCTAGGGATGCTGCTCCTGCTGCGTGATTTCGCGGGCGGGGAATCGGCAAATGTAGTGATCATCGGCTGCGGAGAAGATGTGCGCCGGGTACTCAAGATTGCCAATTTCGAGAAACTGTTTCAATTGGAATAATCCCGGTTTGGGAATGCTGTCAACCTGAAGAATGATCTAATTCATGATGCCTTTCGAATATCCTGATCCTGACACCCCTAACGGTGATCGCGCCGACTCCAGCGTTCGGGGATGTGCGCTCATTGTCGATGACGAGCCAAGTAACCGCCGTCTGCTGACGCTGATGTTGAACCGTGAGGGGTTTCGCACGATTGAGGCGAGTGATGGTCAGGAAGCGATCAACTGCTTTGCCGACGCACGTCCTGATATCGTGTTCATGGATGTCATGATGCCGGGGATGGATGGCCTGGAGGCCACCCGGCAGATCAAGATGCTGGCGGGGATCGATTTTATCCCGGTCATCTTTTTGACGGCGCTGGCCGAAAGCCAGTCACTGATGGACTGCATCCAGGCTGGCGGGGATGATTTTCTCTCCAAGCCGTTTAACTTCATCGTGCTCAAGGCGCGTATTCTCGCCATGGAGCGGGTGCGTGATCTACAGCGTAGCGTGGCCACCAAACGTCAGGCGCTCTCCGCCATGCTAGAGCGTGAGCGTGAAGAACAGGCGCTGGCCGAGCGGGTCTTGAGCCGTGCGGTCATGAATCGCAACGTGATCATGGAACAGTTAATCCTGGTGCAGCGTTCGGCCACGATCTTCAACGGTGATCTGGTGCTGACCCAGCATCTTCCAGATGGCGGGTTGCGGCTGCTGGTCGGTGACTTTACCGGACACGGGCTGGCTGCGGCAATTGGCGCGCTGCCGGTGGCTGACATCTTTCACGCGATGACCATCAAAGGCATCGATGATGCCTACGTGCTGGCCGAGATGAACCGGCGACTCTACCAGATCCTGCCACCAGACCGCTTTCTGGCGGCCTGCCTGATTTCGATCCGTGGCCAGGGTTCCGAGCTGCGCTGGTGGAATGGCGGGATGCCGAGTGCCTGGCTGCGCTGCCGCGACGGGCTACACGAACTCGCCTCACACTCACTTCCACTGGGCATTCTGCCCGAACTCCCCGCCCAGGAACTGCCACAGCGCATCAGCCTCAGTTGCGGCGACCGGCTGCTCCTGATGAGCGACGGTCTGCTGGAGGCCACTAACGCGCAGGGTCAGATGTTCGTCAACAGCGGATTCCAGGAACTGCTCAATGCATGGGAGTTTGGTCAGCCACTGGCTCCGGCGCTGTACGCCGCGCTGGACATACAGACTGCTGGGATGGAACAGCTTGACGATATTGCGCTAGTGGAAATTCCGCTGAGCGCCGACCTGTTTGCCGCACCCTTGCCCGTCCCGAGGCTGTTGCCGCACAGCGGCTGGGCCTGGTCGCTGGCGCTGAAGGACACCAGCATGTGCATCCAACCATCGCTGGAGGTTGCGCTCAAGCCACTGGGTTTGTTGCATGGCCTTGAGACGCACATTGGGACGCTTGAGACCATCATTGCGGAACTGTATAGCAATGCGCTCGAACACGGTGTTTTGAAACTGGAGTCATCCATGAAAAACACCCCAGATGGATTCGATGCCTATTATCAGGATCGCACGCAGCGGCTTGCCGAGGGCTGCGCCGGGCAGGTGATCCTCGATCTACGCTATGAACCATCGGATACCGGTGGTTGTGTTGAGGTGCGGATCACCGATAGCGGTGTGGGCTTTGATCTCGATGAAAACCTCGCGGTTTCCCGCGATCCTCACCGTCCCTGGGGGCGCGGTATTGCGCTGGTGCGCCAGTTATGTGAATCCGTGACCTATTCCCATCACGGTGCGCGGGTCAAGGCGGTCTATCGATGGTAAACGAGACGACAGCAACGGATGATGCCGAGCGTCTGCGCTGGCAGATGCGGGTTCTGGAAGCGATCACTGTCGGCGTGACGGTTGCTGATGCCAGGCAACCAGACATACCACTGGTCTATGTCAACCCCGCTTTCCTGTCCATGACCGGCTATGCCGCCGAGGACGTGCTGGGAAAAAACTGTCGCTTTCTGCAGGCGCATGATTCGCAACAGCCAGAAGTCGTGATCATGCGCGAGGCACTGCGCGAGGGACGCGACGTCTCGTTGATGCTGCGTAACTATCGCAAGGATGGCAGCCTGTTCTGGAATCAGCTCAGTCTGGCGCCGGTGCGCGACCAGCGTGGCCAGATCACCCATTTTGTCGGCATCCAGCAGGATCTCACGGCGCTCCAGGATGCGCAGATGCGCGCTGAGCGCGCCCAGCGGCAGACGCAGTCGGTCATTGATTCGTTGCAGGGGCTGATCTGCGTGATCGATCTGCATGGCACCATCCATTCGGTTAACTGTTCCTGGCGACAGGCACTGTCACAGTCCGGGATGGATGTGGCGCGGCTGTCCGAGGGCGGCAACTATCTTGAAGTCTGCGACCAGAGCCAGGGACAGGACAGCGCAGGCGTGTTAGGGCAGGGGATTCGTGATGTGCTGGCAGGAGTCTGCGCCAGTTTCGAGGTTAGAACGCATGTCTGCTGGGCGTCGCCGCATCAGACTTATCTGATTCGGGTACGGCCATTGCTGGATGCCATCAATGGGCAGCCCGCCGTCGTGATCAGTCATCAGGATATCACCAAAGAAATCCAGTTCCAGATGCAGTTGCGTCAGGCCAAAGAGGAAGCGGAACGCGCCAATCAGGCAAAATCCGAATTTCTGTCACAAATGAGCCACGAACTGCGCACGCCCATGAATGCCATCCTGGGATTTGGCCAACTCCTGGAACAGGATCCGAGGCTCGACGCCATGCAACGCGAGAGCGTGCTGGAAATCCTGCACGGTGGCCGACAGTTGCTGAAACTCATCAATGAGATCCTGGAACTGGGCAGACTCGAAGCTGGTCAGTTCGAGTTGCGGCCTGAAGCGGTGGCGATGGCATCCTTGGTGACGGACTGTCTGACGCTGGTCGAGCCGCTGGCGCTGGCGCGTCAGGTGACGCTACAGGCCAGTGACATGCAGGATTTGGTGTTATGGGCTGACCGGAAATATGTCAAACAGGTCATCGTCAATTTACTGGCCAATGCGATTCTCTATAATCATGCCAAGGGCACCGTTAGCCTGAATGCGGATCTGGTTCAGGGGACGCCGCGCCGACTTCGGCTGGAGATCGCTGATCGGGGACAGGGGATTCCCCAGGCGCGGTTGCGAGAACTGTTTCAGCCCTTCATGCGACGCGAACCCGGCGATCCTTATATTGATGGCAGTGGCATCGGTCTTGCCTCCTGCGCCCGGCTCACCGAAGCAATGGGCGGACGCTTTGAGGTCGAAAGCGTGTCGGACGCCGCCAGTCTGTTCTGGATTGAATTGCCGGCGGCGACACCCGATCATCATGATTTCTAGGGCGTTGGTGCATAAACCTTCAGACAACGGCTAAGCTGGCGGTCGTTTCAGCGGAGACAGTCCCCAGACATGTCATCGACAGTTTCTGAAAGTGGCGAAGACGCTTCCCCCAAGAAGGCGAGATACCGGGTCACC
>CAIUAY010000171.1 GCA_903897335.1 uncultured Chromatium sp.
CCAGTTTCAGGGCATTGACCAGCGAGGTCGGCGTGTCGCGCAGGGTGTCACGGCGGCTGACGGCGCGACGGCCAATGGCGGAGAGGTCGAGGGTGGAGGCAAGGTGGCTCATTGCATCATCCCCGGCTGACCAGCGTTCAGGGGCATCTGTGGCACGTTGTTCAGCGGTAACGCGGGCTGGAAGATCGCGGCCAGTTTTGCCAATCCCTTGGGCGTGATCAGCATGTTCTCATGAACACGCTCAACGCCGGTTTCATCGCGTTCAACATGAACCTTATGCTCGATTAATCCTTGATGGAGCTTGTCCGCATAGCCCAGCAGGTTCTTGTTGCCGTTGCGCCGATAGACCCATTGATGCACCAGCAGCCAGCGTTTCAGGTCGATAGGCCGCATCTGCAACATCTTCGCGGCATCCGTCAGGCACATTGAGCCATCGCTGGCGGTGGCGATCCGATCCAGGGCATCGGCCTTGGGCTGGATCACGGCGACGTGCTGCTCAAGCACGATCCGCTCCTGTTCGGCTTGCATCGCCAGTTCGATCAGTTGCAGACGGCTGAAGTTGGCGGGGTTGAGTTGCGGCTTGGCGGCCTCGGCTTCGAGTTCTTGCCAACGCTGCATCACCTTGAACCGCGCCTTGGCGTCGTAGCCGGTCAGCAGGGTTAGGGTGTGGTCTTTGTCGAGACGAAACAGTGAGACATATCCTCGCGTGTCTCGTTCCCAAGAAAAACCCCTAGGATCAACATGATCCCGTTTGGGATCATCTCCAAACAAGGCGCTTACGATTTCCTGTGAATGCTCCCGGATATACTCAGAGTGCCTGTTCCGGTACTGCTCTGGGATGATTTGCTCAAGGCGTTCGGTGCCGTGGACTTCGATCAGCATTGACCGGATGTCACGACAAACGTGCGCGTGCTGCTTTCCGGTCAGTTCTGCAATTTCTTTGGATGTCATCGAGAGTGATGACGGGATGGTGAGGGCGTTCATGCTTTTTACCTTTGCTTGCTGTCACGCAACCACTAAAGACTGTGGCGGTCGGGAGGGTGACACGGCGCAAAGAAGCCGCTCGGCTATTTCCGGTTTCCCGGTGTTGTATTTACCGAACTCCCGACCGACAAAAACAAATCGGCTGGGCACAAAAAAACCGCATGGCTATCGTGTGCGGGGTACGTCTCGCGAGGGTGTCACGCCTCTTACCGCCTAGCAAACCACACACCGGCGCGGGTGTCAATCGGTTGTGTGTTGTGTCCTTGACATCACTATGCCTTGATGTCATAGTAACATCATGCCTGCGACCTTGATCCAGAAAGAGCGCGTTGACTTGGCCAATGATCGCTTTGTCGATCTGGCGGTCTGGGAATTGCCTGCGCCGCTTCCAGGGAGCACCCACCCGTTTAAATACCGTCTGGCGCTGGTGGTCGCGGGCGTCTGCGTGCTGCGCTACGACAACGAGGCCGGCAAGGGCGATCACAAGCATCTAGGGGGCCGTGAGGCTCCCTATCCATTCACCGATCTGAAGCGGCTGGCTCAGGACTTTTGGGACGATGTCAGCCGTCTGTAAGGGGCAACCATGACCACGCTTATCATCGAAGTCTCGACCCTGGACGATGTCAAAGTGCGCTTGAACGCGGCTTTTCGTGGCGAGCCGCAAGGCTGCCGGTATTCGTTTCGCAGCGAGGAACGCTTACTGTCGACGCTCAACCCGAACCGCTGGGCCATCTTGTGCGCGCTCACGGGCGCGGGTTCTTTGGGGGTGCGCGAAGTGGCGCGGCGCGTGGGACGCGACATCAAGGGCGTCCACGGCGATGTCCAGGCGTTGCTGCTCTGCGGGCTGATCGACAAGACGCCAGACGGAAAGCTGGACTTCCCCTACGACGCGGTGCGGGTGGAGATGGAGTTCAAAGCGGCGGCATAGTGCCGTCGGTTGGGTGAGGCACGAACCCCAATGCAGATGACGGAGGATGTTGGGACTCACCTTCACTCACCCCAACCGACGGGCTACGGGCTGCTTAAAAGCTAGTCGCCTCGCCATACTCAGCGGCATCTCTGCGCTCAGGATGCCGTCATGCC
>CAIUAY010000172.1 GCA_903897335.1 uncultured Chromatium sp.
GCGCCATCAGCAGAATGCCTTGCAACGTGTGGCTGGGGATGCCGATCTTCTGGCCGTGTCCGGCAAGCAGGTTCTGAAAGCGCTGTTTGGAATAATAGACCTCACCCTTGGCATCGTGCTCAATCTTGCGGATCGCCCAGTTCCAGACCCCGGTCAGCCTGAACAGCCAACTGTTGAGCAACGTCTCTTGCGTGACGTTGAGCCGCAGTTTGAGTTGGGTTTGGATCATGGTGTCGATCAGCCTCTGTTGATCGGTGTACTGTGATGCGCGTTGCGTGATCGAGTCAAGAACGTGCGTCGGCTTGACCCCACGGCTAAAGCCGGTGGATTGCGCCGACAAGCGGTTCAGAACCACCACTACTCAATCACAACCATCACCGCTACGATTTTTACAGTTCAGCAAATCCCGCTGCCTTCACCACCCGGTCAATCTCGATCAGGGTCGCCAGCAGTTCGCGCATCTGACCTAAAGGCCAGGCATTCGACCCGTCGCTCAACGCCTGATCAGGATGCGGATGGGTCTCCATGAACACGCCAGCGATCCCGGTGGCAACGGCAGCCCGCGCCAGCACTGGCACGAACTCGCGTTGACCGCCTGAGCGGTCGCCCTGCCCTCCCGGCAACTGCACCGAATGGGTGGCGTCGAAGACCACCGGACAGCCGGTGTCACGCATCACCGCCAGCGAGCGCATATCCGAAACCAGATTGTTGTAGCCGAATGACACCCCACGCTCGCAGACCATGATCTGCTCATTACCCGTGGAACGCGCCTTATCGACCACATGGCGCATGTCCCAGGGCGCGAGAAACTGGCCTTTCTTGATATTGACCGGCTTGCCCTGACTGGCGACGGCGCGGATGAAATTGGTCTGACGGCAGAGAAAGGCCGGTGTCTGGAGAACATCCACGACAGCGGCAACCTCATCGAGTGGCGTATCGTCGTGGACATCAGTCAGCACCGGAACCCCAATGCGCTCGCGCACGTCTTCCAGAATCCGCAACCCCGTTTCCAGCCCTGGCCCGCGAAAACTGCCAGCCGAGGAACGATTGGCCTTGTCAAACGAGGATTTGTAGATAAACGGGATGCCAAGCGCGTCGGTCATCTCCTTGAGTGTGCCCGCCGTGTCTTCGGCCAGCCCCGCGCTTTCGATCACGCAGGGGCCTGCGATCAGAAAGAGCGGGCGGTCGATGCCAACCTCGAAATGAGTCAGCCGCATCATGCCGCCGGTTCCCCGACCAGTTCGCGCTGTGTCAGCGCAGCATGGATAAAGCCACGGAACAGCGGGTGTCCGTCACGCGGTGTCGAGGTGAATTCGGGATGGAACTGGCAGGCGATAAACCAGGGATGATCAGGAATCTCAATGATCTCGACCAGTTTATTATCCAGTGACCAGCCCGAAAAACGCATCCCGGCATCTTTCATCACATTAAGATAGCGGTTATTAAATTCATAACGATGACGATGGCGCTCGCGGATCTGGGGTGTGCCATAGACCGAACGTGCCAGACTGCCGGGTTCGAGACGACTGTTCTGGCCGCCAAGCCGCATTGAGCCGCCGAGATCCTGACCTTCGGCGCGGGTTTCGACCCGACCTTTTTCGTCGCGCCATTCGGTGATCAGCGCGATCACCGGATGCGGCGTCTGGCGGTCGAACTCGGTACTGTGGGCACCCTCCAGACCGGCCAGATGACGGGCGTATTCGATCACCGCGATCTGCATCCCGAGACAGATTCCGAGATAAGGGATGCGTTGTTCACGGGCATAGCGGGCAGCCATGATCTTGCCCTCGATGCCGCGCTCGCCGAAACCGCCGGGCACCAGGATCGCATCCAGACCATCGAGACCGGCAGTGCCCTGCTGTTCGAGCTCTTCGGCGTCCAGATAGCGGATTTCGACTTTGGTGCCGGTTTGAACGCCGGCATGTGCCAGCGCCTCGGACAGCGATTTATAGGCTTCCGTGAGGTGCATGTATTTACCAACCATGCCGACGCGCACCTGATGCCGGGGATGATCGAAACCATCCAGCACCCGCTGCCATTCGCTGAGATCGGCGTCTTTCACATCGAGATGGAATTGGCGCACGGCCAGTTCGTCGAGATTCTGTGCGTGTAACAGATGCGGGATGCGATAAATGTTGTCTGCATCGACGACTGAAATCACCGCATTTTCAGACACATTGGTGAAGAGCGCGATCTTGCGCCGCTCCTCGTCCGGCAGCGGGCGTTCAGAGCGGCACAACAGGATATCGGGCTGAATGCCGATCGAACGCAGCTCCTTGACTGAATGCTGGGTCGGCTTAGTCTTGATCTCGCCAGCGGTGTGGAGATAGGGCACCAGAGTCAGGTGCATGAACAGCACGTTCTCGCGCCCTTCTTCGACGCGCATCTGGCGGATGGCTTCCAGAAAAGGCAGTGATTCGATGTCGCCAACCGTGCCGCCGATCTCGACCATCGCAATATCCGCACCCTCGGCGCCAAGCCGGATGCTCTGCTTGATCTCGTCGGTGATGTGCGGAATGACCTGCACGGTACGACCGAGATAGTCGCCGCGACGCTCCTTGCGGATCACGCTGTCGTAGATCTGGCCGGTGGTGAAGTTATTGTTACGACCCATGCGGGTGCGCAGAAAACGCTCGTAGTGACCCAAGTCCAGGTCGGTCTCGGCACCATCATCGGTGACATAGACTTCACCATGCTGAAACGGACTCATGGTGCCTGGATCGACGTTGATGTAAGGATCGAGCTTGATCATCGTCACGCGCAGACCACGGGCTTCGAGCAGTGCGCCAAGCGATGCCGAGGCAATGCCTTTACCCAGCGAGGAAACGACACCGCCGGTGATGAAAATAAATTTTGTCATAAGGAAGAGGCTTCAGGAGGGGGATCGAGGGCGGTGGCCCGAAAACGCAGACAAACTACCAAAATCGACGCAGCGGCTCAATCGACGTACTGACCGAGCGCATGGGTCATCAGTGCATCAGGCATCCAATCATCAGCGCACCAGAGGTTCCCGCAAAAAACTGTATAGTCTAATCAGTAGGCTCATTTCCATCCTTGTAATCTGTCATTGTTCCGGTTACAAAACAGGAATTGTTGATCCAGATCAAACGGCAGCACATGACCGGGCTGCCAATGACCAAGGGGCGGTGTCGTGAGTCAATTCAATGTTATTTCGCTGGAATCTATTCGTGTCGCCTGTAGGAACTGCACACTCTCTTCGTTATGTCTGCCGATGGGTCTGGCGACTGAAGATGTCGAGCGTCTCGATGAGATCGTGAAGCGTACCCGCCCACTGCACCGTGGTGATTATCTGTTTCGTGAGAGCGATCCATTCCGTTCGCTCTATGTCGTCAAGACCGGCTCGGTCAAAACCTTTGCGCCAAGCTCTGAAGGTGGCGAACAGGTGCTGGGATTTCATCTTCCCGGAGAGCTTATTGGGCTGGACGCCATCGACCGTGATCGTCACGCCTGCTCTGCAAAGGTGCTGGAGACCTCCGCCATCTGCGAGCTGCCGTTCAGCCGTCTGGAAGAATTGACCGCGATGACTCCCAGCCTGCAACACCAGATGTACCGTCTGTTGAGCAAGGAGATCGCCCAGGACACCGACATGCTGCTGCTGCTCGGCAAGAAAAACGCGGAAGAGCGTCTGGCAACCTTTCTTCTGAGTCTGTCGCAGCGTCTGCGCAAACGCGGACTGTCGCCGTCAGACTTCCATCTCAGCATGTCGCGTCACGAGATCGGCAATTATCTGGGGCTGGCGGTCGAGACCATCAGTCGGCTGTTCACGCGCTTTCAGGAAGACGGTCTGATGTGCGTGGATCGCAAGCACATCCAGTTGCTGAACCTCGCCGCGCTCGAATCACTGGTTGGCAGCTGCAGTCAGAACCGTCGTCAGCAGCAGACCTGACCCATGAGTTGGACTGATCCCAGGGCGAGCCATGTTTTAAGATGCCTGACGCAGCATTCCGGGAATCGCATCCCAGCCTGCCTTGATCTCACGCAGCAGACGGCTGACTTCATCCAGCGCATCGGAATCGTTGTGAAGATTGCCTTGCAGTAAACGGCGAGCCATGTAGTCGTACAGTGCATCCAGATTTTCAGCCAGATCGGCACCTTTGTCGCAATCCAGGCAGGTACGCAAACCCTGGATGATTGCGATGGCCTGACTTAGCTTCTCGCCCTTGATGCGGATATTGCCCTGTTCCATCGCGCCACGGGCAACCGCGATGCGCTCTAGCGCACCTTCAAACAGCATCTGGATCAGGCGATGTGGGTCAGCGATAGCGGCTTCTGCGATCGAGCCGGCCTGACGATATTGATGGAGTTCTTTGCGCATCGCGTACATGGTTCTTCACTCCCGACGAGTGGTTGAAAATAACTGACTGTTTATGCCAAATCTTAATCATGCGTTTTAATGCCAGTACTGACGGATAACGTCCGTGTGTTCAGCGTCCATGACGCGGATAACGACCTGTCCAGTCTCCTCATCGACGCTGAATTCCAGCGCATATCTCTGATTCTGAAAGAAGCCACTGAGCGACTCTACGGACTGTTTCGCGTCTTTGGCGCTGTCTGGTTCCAGCATCGGCTCGCTGGCGACGCGTGATGGCATCAGGGTTAGCGAACCCATTTTAGGCGTCGAGCCCCCCAGCTTCTGCATTGTGTCGATCATGAGGGCATCCGCATCATCCGTTAGCAATCTTTGAAGAGATGAAGCCTACCTGGGCTTGATAAGGGTAACGGCCAGATGTGGACTTTCTTTAGCCAGATGGATTGCCCGAAGCGCCGTGTCCGGCACAGTGCCTGAGCGGTATTAGAAACGACACGGGCGACTGGAAAAATCAGTTGATTTTCAGGAAAGACCGTGCGGATGGTCCGTTGACCAGGGAGACCATGCGCGGATCAATGACCACGCATGGATTTGGCATTTGCGGGACTAATTCGACGACGACGCTGTGAACGGCAACCGGTTCACCAGCCCGTCAAGTTGACTGCCGGTGTCCTTGAGACTGCCAACGATGTTTTCCATCGCGGTGAACTGCGCGAGAAGACGCGCCGAGACGCCTTCCATCCGCTGATCCAGACTGGTTTTTTCTTTATCGAGACCATCGAGCTGCGTCTGGATGCCGTCCTCGCGGGTTTGAATGATGCCTGACGTGCCGAGAAAATCGTTAACCAGCTTAGACAGCTCGCCACCAAAACCGCGCGAGAAGCTGACCTGGAAGCCATTCGTTCCGCTGGCATCGCTCTGTGCCTTGGCTCCAGAGCTGACACTGAGGTTCAGACCATAGGCATCTGAATTGATGTCTGGTAACAGCACATTGCCCGCGCCGAAGCCGACGGTGCCGTTAATGGTGCCGGCGACATCGACGCCTTGGGTTCCGGCCATCGTCTGACTAAGACCCAGCGCACCCAGGGTTTTGGTCATAGTCTGGATGATGCCAAGCTTACCAAGATTGGTACCTGCTTCAGTAAACTCCACTGCAGACGACGTCCCCCCCGTGCGCGAGACGAAATTGAAGCGATTGTTCTTGGTGTCGTATGTGACATCCAGCGCGACACCTTTTGCCTTCAGCGCGGCATCGTTATTGATCTTTGATTGCAGTGCATCGCCTAACTCCTTGGCTGAAGCATAGGTACCGGTTAAGTCAATCTGATTCGATTCAGTCCCATCAACCTTGATTTTAAAATCGTACCCTCCGCCGGAGGTATCCAGCGGGAATGTCTCAGTCAGCGTGTCCCCGACAATGCCCGCATACGCATCGGTGATGCTCACCTGCGACGCCGAGCCATAATCGCGCGAGGTAAAACTGAAGCTGTTGGTCGTGGTATCGAAACCGACATTCAGCGCGACCCCTGCGGCTTTCAGATTGGCATCGCCATTGATCTTTGATTGCAGATCTGCCTGAAGATCCGTGGTTGAATTGTACGTGCCGGTGAGTTCAATCAGATTGGAATTGATGCCATCGACGTTGATCTTGAAGCGGTATCCCCCGCCGGAAGCATCCAGCGGCGTACTGAAGTCATGCGTGATCGCCGCGCCTTGGGTCTGGCCGTGCGTGGGGTCTTGGGTGATTTTGACATCATACGTGCCAGCAACCGCCTTGGCGGCAAAGGTGCCCTGATTGACCGTGACGGCGGTGTTGGCCGAGGCGGTCTTGACCGCAAACAGATCCCCCACCAGGTTAAACTGGTTTTTGAGCGCGTTGCTAAATTCAGTCTCGTCGATCGAGAGTGAACCATCGCGCTCGGTGCGAATGCCAACATTGGTCAGCGCCGTAAAGCCGGATGTCAGACCCGGTACGGCGCTCCCGATCAACTGGCGCATCTGGCTGACCATGGTTCTGGCTGAACTGTCGCCCGCCAGATCGCCGCGCACCAGATTGTTTTTATCGTCGCGGCTGTAGCCCACCAGCTTCTGAGTGGTGTCCTGGAAGGCGTTGTACGCCTTGACGAAGCCGCGCACGGCTTCCTCGGCGGCGCTTTTGTCTGCTGTCACCGAGAAGCTCAGGCTCCCGGTTGAGACTTTATTGACAGTAAACGCAAAGCCATCGATCACGTCGCTGATCGAATTATTCTCACGCACCACTTTCAGACCGTTGACCGTCAGCTCCGCATTGGATGCCTGCTGAGTTTCGGTGACATTGGCGTGATTGGCCGCTGTAAACGAGAAATCGTCGAGACTCGTATTATCGACGCTCACCTGCATGGCATTGGACTCGCCAGAAGGCGAGGTCAGCATAAGCTGATAGGTGTTGTTCACTTTCAGCACCGACGCCTGCGCACCCGAATTGCCCGCGTTGATCTTCTCGGCAATGCTGTCGAGCGAGTCTGTCGCCTTCACGTCGATCGAGAGCGCAGCGCGGTCAGCGTTGACCTGGAAGCCTGATGGAGCAGAGGGCGTTCCGCTATAGCTCCATTTGCCGAAGCTGATGGTCATCGTCCCGGACTTGCCGAGTGCGCTATCGCGCTGAACCTGAGCCTTGGTCGCCAGTGACTGGGCGCTGGCAACGGCCGTGACCTCGATTTTGTAAGTACCGGTCGACGCACCGGGCGACACGCTGTCGGCGGTAATGGCTTCCGAACTGGGAACGTTGACTGAGCGGGCACTGAAGAGATCCTGGCTGCCCAGCGATCCCATTGCAGTCTGAAGCGTCGCCAGTGCGCTCTTCAACTGACCATACCCGGAAATCTGCGCTTCGAGCGTCTTCTGGCGCGTATCAATGCGCTGCTGTTGCGGGGCGCGTTCGACGGCGGTCAATTGCGTGACCAGACTGTTGATGTCGATCCCTGATCCCGCGCCGAGCGAACTGATGATGTTGTTTGCCATGCGAATTGCTCCCTTCGGTGACAGCCCCTCTCACCAGCGGGGAGAAGGGGGCAAGCCCCTCTCGACTTTCGGGGAGATCGGCTTGTTATGCCTTTTTATTAAAAATCAGTCCAACCAAGCCATCGACGTATTGTGCAAATTTAAGGGTCTCTTCACTCGGAATCTGGCGGATGACTTCTTTGGTCTGGGCGTCCGTGACCCGGATCACCATCCGTCCCGAGTCATCATCAAGCTGAAAGGTCAGCGTCTGTTTGCCGTCCTGCATCATTTCGTTGATGCGATCCACCGCCTGACTGACCTGCTCGACCGTGCCAGGCTGATCTTTGGCAAGCGTGTTGGAAGCGGCATTCCCCGTCAGCACCCGGTCAGCCGTGGCGCTGGCCTGCGAGACTGTTCCCGAATGGTTTGTGGTGGACTGTGCGACTGGCGAGGTCGCGCCGTGCGGCGTGGTCAGCGACGGCGTGGCCGTCGTTGGGCTAACCGCCGCCACAACATTAAAGGAGTCACTGGCCATGATTTTGAGTCCCTGGTTTGGCGTCATGCGTGGAGGATGAGCCGCTATCGCCCACCCTTCACGCCTCGGCGCGGACAGGATGGGTGTCGCTGGCGCTCGACCCATCCCACTTTAGCTTACCGCAGGAGCGACAGCACCTGCTGCGGTGCCGAATTAGCCTGTGCCAGCATCGCCGAACTCGCCTGTTGCAACACCTGCGAGCGCGAGAGGTTCGCCGTTTCAGACGCGAAGTCCGCGTCCTGGATGCGCGAACGCGACGCCGTGGCATTCTGCGAAATACTGGACAGATTGTTGATGGTGAAGTCCAGCCGGTTGTTAACCGCGCCCAGATCGGCGCGCGTATTGTTGACCTTGTCGAGCGCGTTATCGATGGCTTTGATCGCCTTGCTCGCACCGTCGACGGTCGAGATGTCGATGCTGTCAAGCGACTCGCCATCCTTGCCGCCGCCGTAGGTGCCCACGGTGAGGCCGGAGTTCGAGAGATTGGCATCTGTTCCGCGCGTGATATTGATGTCTTTGTCGGATTTGAGCGTGAACTCACCGACGAAGGTATCCGTCGCACCGTCCGCAGTCGAGAATCCGACTTCAGAGGCGCCAGTTACAAAAGCAGCCTCAATATTACGTCCATCATCGGCGATGAGCTGGACGCCGCCGCCGCCATTGGCATCACCATCTTGGCCTGTGTTGACAGCGCGTACCCCACTTTCTTTGGACTTGGCATTCACCGCATCCACAAACGCTTGGCGGTTTAAACTGTTGTTTTCAGAGCCTGCAAGTGATGTGAAATTGTTAATTTTCACCCCATTGATGGTGGCGTCA
>CAIUAY010000173.1 GCA_903897335.1 uncultured Chromatium sp.
GGGACGGCGGGGGAGCGAAAATCGTGGATCGCTTCGGCAAGGCAGAATCGGAACTGGGGCAGCGCCAAACCGCTGCGATTGAGGTGGCCAGCACCACTTAAATTCGGGAAAAAACTGTCCTGGACATGGGGTCCACTTTAGGTTTCGATCTTGACGGCCATCCCTGCCAGCGCCATCGACGTCATCCTGACGCTGGATCGTTCACTGAGCATGATGGGAAACGATCCCCGCCGCGACAGCATCAAGGGCGCGGAGCTTTTCAGTGAACTGCTCAGTGCCGATGACCGGCTGGGACTGACGACCTTTGCCGAGAACAGCGAGCTTCTGTTGCCCTTGACAGCACTCACAAACCGGCAGGTGCGCGAACAGATCGCGGCGCTGATCGGAAAGGTGTCCATGAATGGCATCCGCACGAATTTCGATGCTGCCCTACGGGTCGCCTATCCGTTGTTTCCCAAACCAACCGATCCCGCGCATGAACATGTCCTGGTGCTGTTTTCAGATGGACAGCTTAATCTCGGCAGCGAGGAGGCGAACGACATCGCTCGCAATGCCATCACCAATGAACTCATCCCTAATTTTCGCGCCGCTGGTATCCGCGTCCTCGGAGTCGCTTTCTCTCAGGAAGCTGATCTTTCGTTTTTACAGCGCCTTGCCGATGCGACCAATGGTCATGCCTTTCAGGCGGATAAACCCGCAGATATCTATGATGCGTTCGTGCGGCTCTTTGAACAAACTGACCAGCCGCTGACCGCACCGGTGATCAATGGTAAGGTGACTGTCGATGCCAATGTCCGCGAGCTGAAATTGCTTGTGAAACGCGGTGCCGGCGACGCGCCGATGCAACTGACCGATCCCAGCGGGCGCAATCTCAATGCAGGCGACCAGCTGCCCGGCGTGGACTGGAACAGCACCCCGTATTTTGACCGGGTGACCATCCAGCAGCCCGAAGCAGGTGATTGGAAGGTCACGGCTGACAATGCAGACAAACGGGTTTACATCGAAAGCGATCTTGATCTGCAAATTATCGTGCCGATCATCGCCAGTCTCGATGAAACCGTGAATCTCACGGCAAAACTAACCTATCGTGGCGTGGCAATCGACTCTGAACTGATGAAAAGTACGCGGTTTTCAGCGCAGGTGCTCAATCCTTCCAGCGTCATTTCGCAGCAGATTGAGTTGCAGCCAGATCACACCGCGCTGAACTATCGTGGCACGCTGCGTTTCAATGCGCCAGGCACCTACGCCGTGCAGATCACGGCCAAAGGCGTGGATTTTGAACGTCGTAAAAGCAGCGACATCACGGTTGTCACGGCGGAGTCTCCAAGGCGGCCTGTCGCCTCGACATCAGACATCCCGCCCGCGCCCCGCAACCCGGATGGCATTGACACGCCAGGTACGCAGAGTTCGGCGATCATGATTCTCCTTTCCGGCAACCTGGCAATCCTTGTCCTGATCGGTCTCGGTATCTGGTGGTGGCGACATCAGCATGCCCGGATTGATCTAAATGACGACGACCTGGACGGCGACCGCTAGACTTGGGGTTCTGTGGGCAAGAGCACTGCCCGTCAGGTGCAACGCCTGCGTCTGATCGCCGCCATTGCTAGCAGACCGCTCTTCCTCCCCGGCCTGAATGCCGGGGTTTTTCGCGGAGCACTGGATGACGAGCGTGTCTCAATATGTCTGGATTTATGGCCTTGCTGAAGCATTGGCTGTGAGCCTGTTCTTGACTGCCGTATGCGGATTTAATTGGTGGAGGCTGCGTCAGTCCCATCAACAGTCTGAACAGATGCGCAAAGCCATCGCCGCAATGATCAAAGACAGGATTAGCGAACTGGATAGCGCATCAAACACTCGGCCAGAACTGCAACGCATTGAATTGGAATCCCTCCAGGCATTGCTGAAACCATTTAGAAAGCAGCAGTTCAACAACGAGGAGGTCTGGAAAGCGGTTTTGGAGAGTTTGGAGCGTAGCGTCCGTGAGGCGATGCGAGTCACCCACGCACCTGCGGAGAAACTGGCTCAGGGCATCACGCAAATCGCTGAGTCGGCCATAGAAGACGAAGATCCTGATCTGTTTTCCGCATCCAAACTGGATACTGGAATCGAAGACTTGCTGGCTCAGTATCAAGTCGGCAAGTCAGCGATTGGAACCAACCAGGACGCGACGGCTGACATGAAGCATCATTACCAGCAGGCACAGCTCGCCAATCGGGAACTGCGCCGGAAGCTCAATCTGGAAAACAACGCAGAACTGCTACAGATCTTTGATACCTACGAGAGAAGCAACGCGGCCTTCATGAAAACGCTCTCCGTTAAGGAGCGCAGCTACAATCTGCTGGTGAAAGAATATGAATCGCTCCAGGAACACATCCACAATCTTCAGGTCACGATCAGCAATTATCGAAAATCGGTACATAAATTAGTCGGTGAACGCAGTACGCTCTCCGAAGAGAACAAACAGCTTCAGGAACAGATCAGTGTCACCAATCAGCTTATTGGTCGCCTGAACCGCAATTACGATGCACTGCGCAATGAATACACCAAACTCTTTGATACGACGCACTAAGATTCTAGGCGCAACGTTCATGTCACGTTTCCAGGAGCAATCAGGGCGATGAATCAACTATTTCGTATCCAGGGCTTTCTGTCGTTTGTTGTGATGCTTTTTCTCAATGCCTTCGTCGATCTTGGGCATAAGATCATCATCCAGAACACGCTCTTCAAAACCGCTGACGGCACCACGCAGATCCTGCTGACCGCAATTGTCAACGCACTGATCCTACTGCCTTTCGTATTGTTATTTACCCCTTCAGGCTTTCTCGCCGACCGTTTCCCCAAAAACCGGGTGATGCGAATCAGCGCCTGGGTTGCCGTCGCGCTGACGCTGGCAATCACGCTTTTCTATTATCTGGGCTGGTTCTGGGCCGCCTTTGCCATGACCTTCCTGCTGGGTGCACAGGCGGCGATCTATTCACCGGCCAAATATGGCTATCTCAAGGAACTCGCCGGTAACGAATCACTGGCAGTGGCCAATGGTTGGGTCCAGGCGACGACCACCACCGCAATCCTGGCCGGGATCTTCGTCTTTTCGATTCTTTTCGAGCAGCGGCTAAGCGCATCCGCATTCACCACCCCGGCGACGGTCATGACCGCCATCGCTCCGCTTGGCTGGCTACTGGTCGCCTGTACGCTGCTAGAAGTCATGATGGCCTATCGCCTGCCTGAGATTCATGCCGGTTATTTCCTGCGCTTCGACTGGCGTGCCTATCGCGGTGGACGCTATTTACGTGAGAACCTCAATGTGGCCTGGGATAATCCGGTGATCTGGCTGTCGATCGTGGGTCTGGCGATCTTCTGGTCGATCTCACAGGTGATGCTGGCGGTTTTCCCCGCCTTCGCCAAAGAGACGCTCGCCGAAACTAATACCGTGGTGATCCAGGGAATGCTGGCCTGTTCGGGGCTGGGCATCATCCTGGGTTCGATCATTGCTGGACGGATCTCACGCGATCACATCGAGACCGCCTTGATTCCACTCGGTGCCATCGGAATTGCGCTCACCCTGTTTCTGCTGCCGCAACTGACATCAGTCTGGGCACATGCCGTCAATTTTCTGCTGCTTGGCGTGCTGGCCGGTTTTTTTCTGGTGCCGCTGAACGCACTCATCCAGTTTCATGCCAAAGAGGATGACCTGGGACGGGTGCTGGCGGCCAATAATTTCATCCAGAACATGCTGATGCTGGTCTTTCTCGGACTCACGGTTGCCGCCGCCGATTTCCAGATCGGTGGCCTGACGCTGATGCTGGCACTGGCCGTGATCGCTCTGCTCGGAGCGCTCTACACTGTGCGACAACTCCCGCAGTCACTGGTGCGTTTCGTTCTCTTGCTGCTGATCTCAGCGCGTTATCGGCTCACCGTCATCGGGTTGAAAAACCTGCCCGCGCAGGGCGGCGTACTGCTGCTTGGCAATCATGTCAGTTGGATCGACTGGGCGATGGTGCAGATGGCCAGTCCGCGACCGGTGCGTTTCGTCATGGAACGGGTGATTTATGATCGCTGGTATCTGCGCTGGTTTCTGGACTTCTTTGGGGTCGTGCCCATCTCACGCGGTGGCAGCCGCGAGGCCATCGACACCGTGACCCAATTGCTCGATGCCGGCGAGGTGGTGTGTCTGTTCCCGGAAGGAACCCTGAGCAAGAATGGCCAGCTTTCTGAATTCAAACGTGGTTTCGAACTGTCGGCGCAGGCGGCCAGCGCGGGCGTGATCCTGCCTTTCTACCAGCGCGGTCTCTGGGGCAGCCGTTTCTCCTATGCCAGCGACAAGCTGAAGTCCAGCCGCCGCGATGGCCGGATGCGCGAGGTCATCGTCGCGTTTGGGTCGCCCCTGCCGCGACAGGCGACCGCCGAGCAGGTCAAGCAGGCAGTGTTTGAACTGTCGGTGACGTCCTGGCAAACCTATGTCATGACGCTGCCGACACTGCCAGCGGCCTGGCTGGCCACCGCCAAACGCGATTCGCGCGCCATTTCGATCATCGATTCCAGCGGCGCCACGCTGACCAACCGGCGTCTGATTACTGCCGTGCTGCTGTTTGCCAGACGGCTGCGGCGAATGGCTCCTGAATCCGCTCTCGGCATCCTGCTTCCCGCCAGCAGCGCCGGAGCCATCGCCAATCTGGCCGCGCTGTGCGCTGGCAAGACGGTCGTCAATTTGAATTACACCGCCAGCGCCGAATCATTACGGGCAGCGGTTGCGCAGTCCGGGATTCGGCATGTCATCACCGCCGATCGCTTTTTGCACAAGCTCGGACAGCGCGGGATCAATCCTGGCGCGATTCTGCCGGAAGTCAGCCTGCACCCGATGGAAGGCATCCGCGCTGACATCAGCCGTCTGCAAGGTCTGATGATGCTGGTGCTGTCGAGCCTGTTGCCAGCGCGTTTGCTGTTGTGGCTGTTGGGCGGTCATGCCAGAGCGGAAGACACCGCGGCGATTCTCTTTTCGAGCGGCAGCGAAGGGACGCCCAAGGGGATTGAGCTGACCCATCGCAACATCATGGCCAACGTGCGCCAGATTTCGGATGTCCTCAATACGGAACGTGATGATGTCATTCTGGCCAATCTGCCGCTGTTCCATGCCTTTGGTCTCACGGTGACGACCTTCCTGCCGCTCCTGGAAGGGATTCCTATCGTTTGTCATCCTGACCCCACCGATATCGTTGGCACGGCCAAGGCCATCGCCTCTCACCGGGCGACGATCTTCTTTAGTACCGCGACCTTTCTGCGACTCTACATCTGCAACCAGAAGGTCTATCCGCTCATGCTGCAATCGCTGCGGATCGTAGTGGCCGGAGCGGAGCGGCTCGGACCAGAGGTGCGCGACGCCTTTGCGCTCAAGTTTCATAAACCGATCTACGAGGGCTACGGCGCGACCGAGACGACGCCGGTGGCGAGCGTCAACGTTCCGGACGCGCTGGACACCGAGAGCTGGAAAATCCAGTCCGGCTCACGTCACGGAACCGTCGGCATGCCGCTGCCGGGAACCAGTTTCCGCATCGTCGATCCAGACACGCTCGACACCCTGCCAGTCGGCACGGACGGGTTGATCCTGATTGGCGGCGTCCAGGTCATGAAAGGCTATCTTGGCGCACCGGACAAAACGGCTGAGTCAGTCATAGAACTCGACGGGATGCGCTGGTACAAGACTGGGGACAAAGGCCATCTGGACGCCGACGGCTTCCTGACCATCGTTGACCGTTACTCCCGTTTTGCCAAGCTGGGCGGCGAGATGATCAGTCTGAGCCTGGTTGAAGAACAGGTGCGGCGGGCGCTTGGTCAGCCAGAGTTGGACATTGCGGCCGTGAATCTACCCGACGAGCGCAAGGGCGAGCGCATTCTGCTGTTGGTTGCCGGGGAGATTGATGGGGATGCCCTGCGCAAAAAGCTGCTGGCGGCTGACGTCAACCCACTCAGCATCCCGGCGCAAGTTGCATCGGTCGCGGCAATTCCGAATCTCGGCAGCGGCAAGACCGATTTCAGTGGATTGCGACGGCTGGCGCTAGCGGTCTGAGCGCATCCGCGAACACTGTACGCGGTGTTCGCAGGTCAGATCGCGCCGACCCAAGGCAGTCCTGCGCAATCCTCGCCAGATTGACCCGCGTCCGCAAGCGTCGCGACAGCATGTCGATCATGTTGGCGAACAGCGTGGCCGAGTGGAAAGAGCCAGGGGCATCAGCACATAAAAACAGCATGAGTGTTTGGGTGCTCGCAGCGGTTCGACAGACAGACAACGCCCCCGATGTTAAGGATCGCTGATGTCAGTGCGTTGGAGAGTAAGGAGACGCTAATTGAATTGAATCTCCCCATGGCTCAAGCCAGGGGATTCCGGACGATGTCTCACGACATCCCTCGTGGCCCGTTCCGGGCTCGCAATCAGTCGTATCCGCTGACTCGCCACTGATTTGCTGACCTCAACACACATCCTGTCGGTTGTCAGCATGTCTCGCTTACGACATCAAGTAAAGAGTCGGCTTGCCCCCACACCTGAAGGCGGGGAATTGCGCCGACAAGACGTTCAATCGATTTTTCCGCCGTGACGCATTCGGGGTGTGCGCTTTTTTTGCTAAGACCGAGAAACCGAGCGGCTGTGCTGTATCGTTGTGGTTGAAGGGTGTGATGGCCTCCTTCGGCGTTTTGCTCCGTTTCCGAGGGACGCTGTGGTGCGTTCAGGCCAACAGCGCCGTCTTCCCGCGCACCCGCTCCGTCCAGTCGGTCGCGGGGGTGCGCGAAGCCATTGAGGTCTAGCCACGTCCCCCGTACAGTCCGGGTCTGAACCCCATTGAGCAGGTCTTTGCTGCGTTGAAAACGCAAATGCGGGGGGCAGGCGAGCACAGCACATTGGGAGACGGTGGGTCAATGGCTGGATGATGTCCCACCGGCGGAATGCGCCAACATCCTGCGGGGAGCCGGATATGCCGTACAAGCAAATTGAAAACGCTCTAGCGCAGCTTGGTCTCGGTCTCGTGGTTCATCTGCGGTCTGCGGTGCCTGAAGCGATGTCTTCAAAACGACCTGCCTTTGCCGCTTTCACAGACCATATGTAACTGATAGATGATGAGCTTTCAATCCGCAGGGAAAAACCCATGACCCAACCGCCGCCACCCATCTTCCGGCTGCGCCCGATGCGTCATGACGACCTTGCCGCTGTCTACGCCGTCGAACAGGCGGCTTATCCCCATCCCTGGACTGAAGCGGTCTTTCTGGACTGTCTAAAAGTGAATTACTGCTGCTGGGTTGGCGAGATCGCGCCGCAGATCGTCGCGCATGGCATCATGTCGGTGGCTGTTGGCGAATGTCACATTTTCAATCTCTGCATCCATCCCCAGTGGCAGCGTCAGGGGCTGGGTCGCCAGATGCTGCGCCACCTGCTCGCGCTGGCGCTTAAGCGCAACGCTACCACCGCTTTTCTGGAGGTGCGTACGTCCAATGAAGGCGCACGCGCACTCTATGCCGCCGAGGGCTTCTGCGAGATTGGCACACGCCGCAATTATTATCCAAGCGGCAAAGGACGCGAGGACGCCACGGTGCTGGCGCGAGAGTTAACCGTTTTCTATCATGACTCCGGCGCGAGCGGCAGTTGATCTCGTCATTTATAGACGACTCTCTCCCTTCTCGCAGCGCCTGCACCACTTCAGCCGCTAGAGCATTTTCATGACGCCTGTGAGGTTCCCTCGGTTTTTCGTCTTCCAAGGGGGGGTGGTCATGCGACCTGCTTTTCTCCCGGCTGGGCATTGATCCAGTCTTTCAGAAACTGAACAGGTGAAGTGTAACCGAGGGTGGAGTGTAGACGCTTGCGATTGTCGAACACCTCGATGTACTCAAAAGCCGTGGCCTTCATGGCTTCCCGCGTGGTGAAGCGCTCGCCGAATAACCGCTCGTTCTTGAAGCTGTTAAACCAACTCTCGGCCGGGGCATGATCCCAGCCGTCTCCCTTGCGGCTCATGGAGCAAATCATCCCGTATTCCGCTAGTACGCGCTTCCGTTTAATCTTGCATAAGCCTCATTGTAGACACATCTCGTCAGGCAAGTTCTCAAGAGGTGCATCCAATGATCAAGTATGTTGTCCGGCTCACCGATGACGA
>CAIUAY010000174.1 GCA_903897335.1 uncultured Chromatium sp.
CTGATGTCGGCAATGAATTCCATCCTGATCACCCCAAGTTGCTCCGGCCAAAAAGCCGGTAGGTTGCGCTACTCCGGGGTGGAAAAAATTCAATGTTGATTTCCCCGGATCCCTGGGAAGTTTTCCATGTTGATTAACACAGCAACGTCATGATCTGCTGGCGCTTCTGGACGGTGAGACCGAGCTGGCGACCAAGACCGGGATGAACGCGAACTTCATACCCGGCATGGCAACCGTCTTAAATGGCGATGACCTGCTGGCGCGTGGCGTGCGCACGGTCTGGGAGTCACTGTCGCTGGTGCCTGGCATGACCCAGGGACTCGAAATGACCGGCGAGCGCCAGATCCTGAGCCGTGGCGTGGGTTTCGGCTATGCCTCCGGCAATATCAAGATCCTGCTTGATGGCGTGTCTATGAACTCGACGCTGCTGGCCACCGCCAATGCCGTCCTCGACATCCCCATCGAGCAGGTCGAGCGCATCGAAGTCATCCGTGGCCCTGGCTCCTCGGTGCATGGTGAATATGCCTATGCGGGCGTGGTCAACGTCATCACCCGCAAACAGGAGCGGACGTTGCATCTGCAAACCAACGAGGGTGCAAACAGCGGTGGTGGCGGGGTCTGGAACTGGCATGACGCCGCGCACGATCTGACGTTCTCCATGAACCTGGCCGGACTTGAGGGCGATGGCGCGGGCGTCAAGGTAGCGGAAGACGCGCTGTTTGCGATTGGCGAATCGGCGCTGTCCAATGCGCCGGGTCGCACGAACGAAGCGCAGCGTTACAAGGGTCTATTCGCTGATTTGCAATGGCGCGACACCTTTGCGTCAGTCAAGCTCCTGTCCGATGACTATGGCGATTATTTCGGGATCAATCACTTTCTGCCTCCTGACAACCATAACCTGGCATCCAGCAACCGTGATCTGACCGTCGAAATCGGACAGACGCTGCGCTTCTCTGCGTCACTCGATGCGCGCCTGCGTCTGGAAGCCTTGCAGCACGAACGCGACCGCAACCATCTTTATGTGTTTCCAGCGGGGAGTGATCTGTTCCCGTCCGATCAGCTGATTACCATGGATCAGAACTATCGTGAAACCCGCTATCTCGGCGCGGCTGACATCCACTGGCGGCCGCTGCCGCGTCACGATCTGCTGTTTGGCCTGGAGGCCAGTCAGGTCACAGTTGATCAGGCGTCCTGGAACTGGTTTGGCCTGGACGATCCGATGCCTCCCACCTGGCTTGATCTCGACCGCGAGCGACAGATTCTCAGCGCCACCGTGCAGGATCAGTTTCGCGTCAGCGAACGACTGATGCTGACTGGGACGCTGCGCTATGACGATTACAGCGATGTGGGGACTTTTCTCAGTCCGCGCCTGGCTGCCGTGTGGCGGATCGACCGCGAAAATATCCTCAAATTGCAGTATGCGCGAGCGTTCCGTCCACCGACGTTCTATGAACTAGAATATGCCGCCCAGCCTGTGCTGGATGCCAGCGAGATCACCACCTACGAGCTGGGCTATATCCTGACCAAACCAACCTGGGAAGGACGGATCATTCTCTTTTACTCCGATCTCACCAACCCCATTACCTT
This sequence comes from uncultured Chromatium sp., assembly GCA_903897335.1. Taxonomy (GTDB): domain Bacteria; phylum Pseudomonadota; class Gammaproteobacteria; order Chromatiales; family Chromatiaceae; genus Chromatium. The sequence goes on from CAIUAY010000174.1 coordinate 1,588, forward strand.
CGACGACATCGTGCAGGACGGCTATATCAACAATGCGGATGCCCGTTTGCGTGGAGTCGAACTGGAATATGTGCAGCGTCTTGGCGCAAATCTGAAAATCGATGCCAACCTGTCCTATGTGGATGCGACGCGCCCCGCGACTGATGACGCGCTGCCGGGTGGCGCCAGCCTGTTAGGAAATCTGGCGCTGCTGTGGAAACCATCTGAACGCTGGACAGCCGCGCTGCAACTGCGCTATGTCGGCGAGCGCCAGCATCAGGATCTCGTGACCCACGCACCCGTCGATCCCTATACCCAAGTCGATCTCACATTGAGTTACCGTACGCCGATCAAGGGATGCGTTGCCGCACTGGGCGTCAAGAACCTGACCGATGCGCACATCGCTTATCCCGATCAGATCGTCGGTTTTAATGGGGTCGATCTGCCCTACCCGGACGGCTATCCCCGCCCAGATCGCCGCTGGTGGCTGTCGCTAGGGTATGCCTTCTGACATGCGCCGTAGTCCTCCGGCACTGGCGCGACTGCTGCTGGCGCTGTGTCTCTGGGTGTCACCGGGCTACGGGTTGCAGAACGCATTGACCGAAACGCTGGCGCTCTGGCCAGAGGAAGCGCAACGTCTGCGGGTGGGACTAAAGCTCTTCCCAGCCTGTCTGGGCGCGCTGGAATCGCTTGAAAAACGCCTCGCGCCAGACGGATCGCTGCATGTGCTGGTGGTCTATCAGGGTGCTGATGACACCGCCAGACAGGTGGTTCTCAGTCTCGCCAAGGTCGGCAACATTCGCGGCCTGACGCTTGTCGTACAAGCGATTTCTGCAACTGCGCTCGATGCCGATCGTGACATGTTTGTCAGCGCGGTGTTCGTTGCCAGCGTGGGTGTGCCGGGCAAACGGTTACAGGCGTGGTCTGAACAGCACCAGGCGCTGGTGTTTTCGCCATTTGATGGCGACGTGGAAGCGGGTGCCGTGGCCGGTATTGATGTCACCGACCGCATTCTGCCTTACATCAATGTCGATCAAACGCGCCGCGCCGGACTGCGTTTCAAATCGTTCTTTCTGGATGTGGCCAGACAGCATGACTAAACGCCTGTGCGCGACATCCCATCCGCAATCACTGCGATCCGAGAGAAATCTTGCGTTGATCTTCGGCCTGCTTGCACTGCTGCTGACCGCATTGATTGCGCTGCACTGGTTTCTGGTGCTGGAGCCAACCTTGCGCATGGAAGCGGAGAGCCAATCGATCGCGTTAGCGGCAGCCCATATCAAGGGCATCGAAAAATTGTTCGGCAATGGCTTCTCGCCGAAGCAACTGAAAGCCGAGTTGCAGACCGCATTCGACGACATGTTGCTGCTCAAGGGACGTCCCACCGGAGCGCCGTTCATCCGCAAGATCGACCTAACCTTTGATGCCGATCTGTATGACATGCCACCGGGGAGCCTGGATGTTCACTTAGGAGAAGCGTCTTGCGCAGACTGCTTTGTCGCCACCATTCCACTTTATGACCCGCATCAGCATTTGCTGGTAGCGGTCGCAAAGATTTACTCCAGTCCGTGGTTTTTTGAGCATCTGGCCAAGGATGTCTGGGGCAAGCTGCTCTGGGTTGGCGCTATCATCCTTTGTCTGATCGCGGTGGCCTGGCTGGAAAGCAGCCGCCTGTTGCACCGCTTAAGCGACAGCGAGGCCAATCTGCGCCACCTCTTCGAGGCCGCGCCCTTTCCCATGATGCTCCACGAATCCCAACAATTCGGACTCTATCAAGCCAATCAGGCAGCCAAGGACTATCTTGGCCTGACTGAGGATGCGCAGGGATACCTGTCCAGCGAAGGCTGGCGCGCGATCCAGACGACGGGTTTGTCAGACCCGGATACAGCGCCACGCGAAATTTCCGTCCCCACACTGGACGGCACCCCGCGCTGCGCATTGATCTCGCTGATCCCATTACGGTTTTCCGGCAAGCCAAGCCGACTGATCTCGCTGGTTGACGTGTCCGAGATGAAGCGCATTCAAGACGAACTGCTCACGGCATCCTTGACTGACGGGCTGACCGGACTTCGCAATCGTCGCTATCTCTTTCAGCGTCTGACCAAGGAAATCGAGCTGGTCAACCGCTACGACCATCCGCTCTCGATTGTTCTGTTCGACCTAGATCACTTCAAAAGCGTCAACGATACCTACGGACATCGCGCTGGCGATGAGGTTTTGATCCGGGCTGCCACCACGCTTGCCAGTTGCATTCGCGACGTGGACGTGGCCGGACGCTATGGCGGCGAAGAATTTCTACTGATCCTGCCCCACTCAAGCGCTTCAGACGCGATCGAGGTGGCCGAAAGAATCCGCCTCACGATCAAAGGGCTGGCATGGCCGCAGCCGAAACTGCGTGTGACCGTCAGTGGCGGCGTCTGTGAATATCACGGCGAGAGTCTCGACGAATTTGTCGAGGCGGCAGACAGTCATCTCTATGCCGCAAAAGAGGCCGGACGGGATCGGATCGTCGCGTAGTCTGTCGGCTGCCGACTTACAGCAGCACCGCGACTACCGCGCCAGTCATCAGCGTCGCCAGTGTTCCCGCGAGGATCGGTTTCATGCCCATCGCAACGATCTCGCTGCGACGTTCAGGAGCCATGACGCCCATGCCGCCGATCATGATTCCCAGACTCCCGAAGTTGGCAAAGCCGCACAGTGCGTAGGTCATGATCAGACGGCTGCGTTCGCTCAGTTCAGCGACCGGGAGTCTGACCAGCTCGAGATAGGCGACCAGCTCGTTCAGCACCGTCTTGATGCCCATGAGCGCCCCGGCAGCGACGGCTTCGTGCCAGGGGATGCCGATCAGCCAGACGATTGGCGCCATGATCCAGCCGAGCAGACGCTGGGCGGTCAGCGGCTCACCAAAGACCACAGGCAGCAGCCCAAGCGCTTGATTGACCAGACTGACCAGCGCGACCATCACGATCAGCATGGCAATGATGTTGAGCCATAGCGGAACAGCGTCGAGCGTGCCACGAGTGATGGCGTCCATGGCGCTGTCTGACGGGCTGTCGAGTTGTGCCGGCAGCGCGGTGTCGGTGTCGCCGGACTCAGGGATCAGTATCCCGGCGATCATCAACGCCGCTGGCGCGCTGATGATGGAGGCGATCAGGAGATGCGCCAGTGCATCTGGCACTACCGACCCAATGATGCTGGCGTAGAGGAACATCACGGTTCCGGCGATGGTGGCCATGCCGCAGGTCATGACCCCGAACAGCGCGGAGCGTGACATGCCCGACAGATAAGGCCGGATCAGAAGCGGCGCCTCGACCATGCCAACAAAGACATTGGCGGCGGCGCTGAGTCCCAACGCTCCGCCGGTGCCAAGCGTATGGCGCAGCAGCCAGGCGAAACCGCGCACCAGCACCGGCAGAACGCGCCAGTGAAAGAGCAGGGCGGACAGTGCGCTGATGACCAGAATCAGCGGCAATGCGCGGAACGCCAGCACGAAGCTGTGATTTGGGTCAATCATGTCGAATGGCGCCGCGCCACCGCCGAGATAGCCGAAGACCAGCCCGGTGCCGTCCTGGGTCGCCTGCTGTAGGGCTGTCACCAGAGCGTTGAGACTGAGAAAGATCTGTCTGGCCGGAGGAAACTTCAGCAGCGCCAGCGCCAGGATGAACTGGAGCGCCAGACCGGCGAAGATCAGCCGAAAACGCACCGCATGGCGATCCTCGCTTAGCAGCCAGGCGGCGGCGGTCAGCACGGCCAGCCCCAGCAGGGGTTGCAGGACAGTCAGGATAGTTTGCGCAGTCATTCCAGCCCTGCCAAAAATTCAGTGACGGCGGGTTCCAGCGGGCGGATACCGGCCAGCACGTCCGGTTCATAATCACGCCGCCAGCGTGACATCAATGGCCAGGCGCGTCGCCATTCCTCAAACAGGATACGGGCGATGGGGCCGCCGCCGTCGATGAATCCCAGATCATAAAAATCACGTTCAGCCTGTGCGCGGTCATAGTCAAAACGGATGATTTCTGAGTGCCAGCGGCCATGACGCAGTTCGAGCAGGGCATAGCTGCCACGCACGTCGCCATCGAACGGCGAGCCAACCGAGCCAACATTGAGGATTGCGGTACCGTCAAGGACACGCTTGAGCGGGCGGTGGGTGTGGGCGGTGACGAACAGCGCAATCTCTGGTGGCAAGGCATTGGCGAGCGCCGCATCCGGGAGATCGACGGTAATCCCGTGACGGTTGCTGGTCATGATGCCGTGTGTCACATGCACCCAGGTATCATCCTGTCCGCCGTGAAAACAGAGATGGTCTGGCCAGCCTTCCAGCGCGGCGATTTTTGGCCGTAGCTGGCGATACGTCCAGTCAGCGAAGCGCTGCATTTGTTCTTCGAGTGGCGTTTGAGGCAGATCAGCGGCACAGCGCAGAATCCATGCCTCATGGTTGCCCATGACCGGGAGCCAGCCGTGTTTCAAACGCAGGTGGTCAAACAGTTCCAGACAGGCCAGACTGCTGGGGCCGCGGTTGACCAGATCCCCGGCCATCACGACCAGATCGGGAGACCAGGCGAGGATCTGCGCGACGGCGGTCTGCATCGCAGGCAGATTGGCCTGTACATCCGAGAAGATTGCAACTTTCATGATTGCGGTACCAGGTCAGGGTGGACGGCATGGACATCGCCAATCCGCTCGTGGATCGCCTCAATCTTGCCGTTCAGACGCCCCAGCGCCCCTTGGCGGATATCGAATTTGGCGATGGCATAAACCCGCGAGCAGCCGCGCTCATCGAGCAGCGACTGTGCGCGGGCGATCAGCTCCAGTGCTTCGGGCAGAGTGGCGGTTTCGACGGCGGTACCCATCGGCGACAGGTGATAGGCGTGACCACTGTCGCGGATCATGGCGATCACCGGAGCGACAAAACCGCTGACGCTGGCGCCCTGATCAGTGGGAAAAATGGCGAGATCAAGAATGACTGACATGCTGTGTGCTCCACGGGATCGGGGATGGGATTGCCGCATCCGGCTTTTCGGTCGTAGACTTGCGCGACCTTTACATGCGTGACAAAACGCCGCAACCGGCTGGACTTTAAGATTGATCATGACACCAGACACCGAGGCAACGGAACCGGATTGGGATACGCCGCTGGCGCTGACCATTACCCCGGCATTGCTTATCCATGCACTCATGGGAACCGCCACCACGGTTCACACAGGTTGGGTCAGTTGCATCGATGATACCCTGCTGCTCTCCAATCTGGTGGCCATGGACGATCATGCCGGGAACTATATCCGGCTCGCCGAGCTGGAATTCGCGGAAGACGATCAACCCGACGCACTCTGGCACGACTGGGTTCTGGAAGTGCGGATTGGCGCGATCCTGACGACTGGTCACTGGCAATTTCCGGCCACGGCGCATCCCTCAGAATGGGAGTGGAACATGCGCGAAGCGACACGTACCTTTGAACGCGCCTGCACGCTCATCGGTCGCCGGGTGCGCCAGATTACAGCAGTCGAAGAACCGATGCCGTTTGAACCGGTTCCAAGAACCAGCAGACACTGAAATTAACCAGACAGGAGAGCAGGATGAAAGTCACCGTCGCGTTCGACATCACCCCGGAAGAGGTGCGCAAGGTCTTTGGTCTGCCGGATGTCGAGGCATTTCAGCGCCAGTTGATGGACGACATCCGCGAGCGCATGACCGCCGGGGTCGAAGGCTATGATCCCATCAAGCTGTTCCAGCCCTATGTGACCGGAACCATGGCGTCCTGGGATATGTTCCAGAAACTGATGACCAATGCCGCCGGTCTCTCCGGCACGCAGGCACCGACTCACAAGCCATAGCTGTCGCGTCTGACCTGTCAATGCTTGGCTGGGCTGCGATTTGCTGCCCGCCAAGTCGCGCCGCTGCACTTCGCTCGCAACGAGCAGGATCTCCGCGAGGGTCTGCTCAACTATAGACGGTTCTTCCTTCCCGTAAAGCGCAGAACAGGGCGCTGCCGGGCTGCGAGTACACCAGAATGTCGGCGGGGATGCGCAGGGGCCGCAGCCGCACCATCTCGGCGGCACGGTCTGCAACTTCTTTTTCAACGAGAAGCAGATCCAGGTCGGAATCGCCGCGCGCATGGGAACCGAACAGCAGGATGCGTTCCGGGTGGGTGGCCCGTGCGATCTGCTCCACGGCGGTCGCGATCTGGTTTGGCGTGATCATTGGTCGCGCCCGTTACGCCGGCATATCGGTATTCATCGCAAAAGCCCCCGGCCAGCCGCCATGACGGTCGATGACGGCGTCGATCTCCTGCATCAGGCGGATGGTCTCGGACAGGGCGACGACGATCTTCTGATAGTGGGCGATGTCCTCGTCCGAGAGGGGATTCCAGCAGGTGCAGAGCGACGAGTTCGCCGCCGAGATGAGCCAGGGCGCGGAATAGTTACAGGTTACTGGTCAATGGCAGGCGGGGAAAGTCGATCTTCAGAAACGCCGCCCGGGACTGTGAAACACCGTGTAGGCGTAGTGGAAGATGTCTTCGAGTATCAGGCTGGCGGGTAGGGTAATCCGTGCTCGCTGGTCTGGCGAAGTTGCAATGATGCGGCGAGAGCCTTGAGAAAAGGTGCAGTGAAATTCTGACGCTGGATTTGCGAGTGAGCGATGCTGGTGCTCTCGCTGCCCAAATCGAAGCCCAACGAAGGCTCGTAGAGATAAAGTGGGAACAGGGAATTAATGTCATAGGCCGCGCAGGATTTGTGGCCGCAAAGGTTATTCGTCGCGAGCACACCCCATTTCTCTTGGGTTTGACGTGTCGCAATTAGGCCGAGGTTTGGCTCGCCCAGCATGTGCTTCATCACCTTTTCCGCCGGGCGACTCGTCAGATTCGGCTCGTAGTAGAGCCATCGAGCGTCCACAGCCTGTAAAGGCAGCGGCGGATATTTGTTTCCACAAACGTCGTCGCGAGACGGCGAGCTTCGATGTCGTAGCTCGACGACGCAACCACTCGATACTGCTCACGGAACTGATTTTCGACCTTTGGTGGGCGTTGGTGCATAAAGAAGCAGTGGGCAGGATTCCCCTTTCCCCATTTTCTCAGGACACAGCGACCCCAACCCGCACCGAGATCGGCATCCCCAG
>CAIUAY010000175.1 GCA_903897335.1 uncultured Chromatium sp.
ACCCGCTTCGATTCCGCACAGAACCTGGCGGACACCCTCACCGGCTATGTGAGGTTATACAATCACCAGATCCCGCAAAAGGCGCTGGGACACATCGCACCGATTCAAGCACTCAAAGACTGGCAACAAAAATGCCCCGAACGCTTCAAAAAGCGGGTATATAATCTCACGGGACTTGACATACGTCAGTTGTGTTTTGAGCATGAACCAACCGGCATCCAAGACAGACTTTGCCATCTTGGTTTTGACCAGCTTGGAACGGCTTACGTCGCCAACGACAATCATCCCGTGTGAACGGGTGATCAGATTCGTGAACGTGTGAATCGCATCCTTGCGGCGGTTTTTGATCTTGGCGTGGATCGTGCGAACCTGTTTTTGGTTGCCCACCCGTTGCGCCGTTGCCAGTTTCGGTTCCAGCGCCCGATAGAACTGACTGGCTTCGAGCTTCACGCCATCTGAACAAGTGGCGTTGTTCTTTAAACCGAGATCAATGCCAATCGCCGACGCTTGGCCGTTGTGCTGGATCGGGACGCTGACCGCGACGTTGAAGTACCAACGACCCCGCGCATCCTCGGAGAAACAGCCAGAACGAAACGGATATTGGCTCAGGCCATCGCTATCCCAGACCTTGAAGAACTGGCCGTTGTAGCGCACCTGGCCGTTTTTCCAGACGGCTGACCCGACCTTGAACGGAATCCAGCCAAGCGCACGTTTCGATCCGCCCGAACAGAGCCTGCGCAGTTTGTCTGTCTTGAACTGCTTGCGCTTCTTGGCATGTTCAGCGATGACTTCCTGGTAGGTGTGCGAGTGCAGATGCGGCGCGGAGTCCTTGCAGTGACTTTTGCAGATCGAACGCGGAGGTCTCGCCGTGAATCCAGCCGGCGCCGGGGATTGGAATCGCCGAAAACTCAGCAGAATCGGCATTGGCTGCATTCCAAACCTGATTAACTTCAAACGCCAGTTGCCGCAACAGCGGTGCGTGCTGGTCGCGGAGACGGACTGAAAGTGTTTTAGTCTGTATTTCCATGCACGATAGAATACAAGATAAAGATAAGATCCCCGCCCTCAAGGGCGGGGCTTGTCGTTGTGGTCACGTCGACTTGGATCACTCACGCATCATGACGCCCGGACGCGCCGCAATGGCAGGAACAGATACTGCACAACCCCACTCACCAACGCGGCGGTGGCCAGACATTGCAGGAGCAAACCGGCTGCGGGATAGCCGCGATCATCACACAGCAGCCCAAGCGCAAACAGACCCGCCAAAATCACAATGGCCAGATGCACGAAGACATCGGTTGCCGGTGCCGACCAGACAGTGGCAAGCCGCGCACCCAGCCAGGCCGCCAGCGCACCGCCCATCAAGCCAGCGGCGACATCTACCGGCCAGTGGACGCCCACCGCCACCCGGCTGAAACCGACCAGTATCGCCAGCAACACCAGCAGGATGCGCCATTCAACAAGACGGGCGTGATAGATCAGGATGCTGCAAAAGACACCGATGGTGACGCTGTGACCCGATGGAAAACTAGTGTGCTGATGGCCAGAACCAATCAGATGAAAGACTTCTGCAGGCAGGACGGCAGGTGGCCGTAGTGTATCGAACAGTTCCTTGAATCCACGGCTGTAGAGGATGGCAATCAGTCCCGCCAGCAGCAGCGTCCAGACGATCCGTGGATAGCGCAGCGCGAACAGCAGGGTTAGCACGAACGGCATCCGCTCGTCACCCAAAACAGTCAGGCATTGCCAGATCCAGTCGGGATAATGCATTGCCCAGGCATTGAGTTGAATGAAACCGGCGTGATAACCACAGGCCAGTTCCAGAGTGAGCATCACGATCAGACAGACACCAGCCAGCCGCAGCAACCAGCGTGTTCCGTCTGGTGATTCGATCGGTGTTCGCGCTGCGCCGATGATCAACTGCGTCTGCCAGTCGCGGCGCAGTCGGGTCAGGAGATCGGTCATCAGCCCCTTCCCTTAGTGCATCCGCACCAGCGCCACGGTACCGCGCCGATAGATGACCTCCTGGCGCAGTCCGGGGTAATCCTGTGCGAGCAATTCCAGCTTGTCGATCCGCAAAAAGACCAGATCACCGGCGACCGGCGGGCGTTTGGGCGTGATGGCATCACGGTAGACGCTGAAACTTGGCATCGAAGTCCGGTAAACCACGGTCGGCAGATCAAGCTGCTTGGCCAGCAGACCGGCTTCTTTGACTGGCGTCTGCATGGTCTCGAATAACCGTGGCACCACGATGCCATAGACCACCAGCGTCTGAATCAGACCCGCCAGAATCAGGCGTTGCCAGAGTGGAATTGACCAGCGCAGCAGCGCGATGAGAGCAGCCAGCCCAAGCAGGACGGCAATCCCGTAAGTCAAGTCCAACGCCTGCCTCCCGTCGATCAAGAGCGCGGCCTCATGTGGCTTAAAGACCAACATCTCGCGCACCTGCGCCGATGGACTGGTCGCAATTCCCTCAGCGACATGCAGTACCAGATCAAGCATGACCGGCAGCGCCATGAGCACTGCAAACAACAGCAGCGGTGGAACCAGCGCCAGCCAGCGGTTAGTTAGCAGATCCCGATGCCGTGCCATCAGGATGAACAGCGGCACTGCGCCATACAGCAGGTAATGCGGCAGCTTGGTTCCGGAAAACGAGAAAAAGACGAAGACGGTCAGGAACCAGATCCACAGGAAACGCTCCAGCGAATCAAACCAGGTGCGGCGATACGTTTTGAACAGATTCAAAAACCAGCCGATAAATGGCAGTATCATCAGATCATGACCGGGAAAGCCGTTGTGTCCGTGCATGGCCGTATCGAACCGGGCAGTGTTGTACACGAAGAAGCTGCGAAACGTTTTGAATAGACTGAAAAACCAGCCGGTAAAGGGCAGCAGGATCAGCGGCAGCATCACCAGATAATAGCCAGGAAAGCCGCCGTGTCCGTGCATGGCGGCATCGAATCGGCCAGCGTTGTGTTGCAGGAAGAAGCTGCGAAAGAAGCCGGAGCCATCATCCAGATAGATCGCCAGATACCAGGGGCCGGCCACCAGCAGGAAGATCAACCAGCCAAGCGGCGAAAAGGCTGCTCTGAACCAGCGCAAAAAGACGCGCAGACCAGACGTTGACCAGCGAATTTCGGAGAGGAAAAACAGGAAACTGACAACAACCGGAAACAGTACCGCCACCGGCCCTTTGGTCAGGAAGCCTAAACCCATCCAGAGATAGGTGCGCAGGATGAAACGGCGATTGGTCAGCGGATCAGGATCGAGAAAATAGCGATAGATCTCGAAGAATGTCAGTGTGATAAAAAGATTCAGCAGCGCATCGGCAACTGCCGCCTTACCGATCAGCGATACCTGAAGCGAGAGCGCCATCACCAGACCGGCTACGGTTGCGGTCGGCGCATCCAGACGCGCTCGCACGAATCCCCAGACCGCCAGCACCCACAGTGTCGCCGCCACTGCCGATGGCAGGCGCAGTGCAAATTCGTTGAACCCGAAGGCTTTAGTCGAGACGGCCTGTAACCAATAGATGAGAACAGGCTTGTCATAGCGTGGCTCGCCATCCTTGTGCGGCGTGATGACATTGCCGCTGTCGAGCATCTCGCGAGTCGCTTCGGTAAAAGCACCCTCGTCGAGATCGTAGAGCGGTACTGCGCCCAACTGCCAGAAAAAACTTAGCGCCACGACCAGAATGAGTAACCAGGGCGAGGTCATCACCCCGGTCATGGCCGATTGCCAGGAGGATGGTGTGATACGGATTGAATCAAGACTCATGGTGCGATGCCCTACCCTTCCAGTCCGCTTGCGCGGGATCGGTTTGCCAGTGGATACGATGATGGGTGCGCTCGCCGGAAGCGTAAAAGGTGCGCGTGAGCAGCTCCGCCAGAACGCCAGTCGTCAGAAACTGGATCGAGACGACCAACAACAGAATCGAGACAAAGAGCATGGGTCGGCTGCCGATGTCTTCAGCCAGAACAAACTTGACCACGAGCAGATGGCTCATCATCAATGCGCCAATCAGACCAAAGATAATCCCGATCATGCCAAAAAAATGACCGGGGCGTGAGCCAAAACGCAGAAAGAAAAAAGCGGCCAGCAGATCGAGCAGGACGCGGAAGGTGCGTGAGATGCCATATTTCGAGACACCGAACTGACGTGCCTGATGGCTGACCGCCGTCTCGCCGATGCGCTCGGGTGACGTGACCGCCGCCATCCAAACCGGAATGAAACGGTGCATTTCGCCCAGCAGCGTCACCTCCTTGATCACCTCGGCGCGGTAAACCTTCAGGCTACAGCCATAGTCATGCAGCACGACTCCGGTAACGCTGCCGATCAGTCGGTTGGCAATCCGCGAGGGGATTTTGCGCATCAGCAGCGCATCTTGACGCTGCTGTCGCCAGCCTTGTAGCAGATCCAGATCACGCGCCAGCAGCTCATCGACCATGCGCGGGATGTCTGCTGGATCGTTTTGCAGATCACCATCCAGGGTGGCAATCAGCTCGCCACGGGCAGCATCGAAACCTGCCTGCATCGCCGCCGTTTGGCCAAAGTTACGCCGTAGCCGGATCACACGCAGATAACCGTCGGTCTGGTCTGCCATCTCGCGGAGCCGCTCGCCAGTCCCGTCACGACTGCCATCATCGACACAAATCAACTCCCAGTCACCGCGATAGCTAGCAAGTCCCTGATGGACTCGTGTCACCAGCGGCTCGACGTTCGGACGCTCTTCGTACATGGGAATGACAACCGAAAGCGTTGGTCGGTGGTCGGTGGATGCGTGGCTGGTCATCGGTCAGGTTCCATGAGATCGCCGGGCAAGGCCGCGCCGGCAGGAAAGCGAGATACACAGTTTATCCATGCCAGGCACCAGCGTACGCTCCCATTCAGCGACCCTGCCGCGCCCAGGCAATGATTCCAGCCGCGTCCATCGCGCCGGCCTGACGTGCAACCTCGACACCGCCACTGAACAGCATCAGCGTCGGAATGCTACGAATGCCCAGCCGTGCTGACAGGTTTTGAGCCTCTTCGGTGTTGACCTTGATCAGCCGGAAGTCTGGCTCCAGCCGAACAGCCGCCGCCTCGAATGCCGGCGCCATCATGCGGCAGGGACCACACCAGGGCGCCCAGAAGTCGACCACTAACGGCAGATCGCTGCGCGTGAGATGGTGCGTGAAACGCGCCTCATTGAGCGCCAGCGGCGACCCCGTGAAGAGCGGGACATGACACTTGCCGCATTTGGCACCTGCACTCAGACGACTGCCGAGGATCCGGTTGACCGCATCACAAGCAGGACAGACGACATGAAAATCGTGAGACATGACAGAACACCCCTTAAAACAGCCGCCGCATAGAACCACTTGAATCAACTGACATCCACCGCTACTTTCGGTCGATCCATCCGCTTTCCAAGTCTCTGAAGTTTTCCATCATGACTCAATCACCTTATGTCATCACCGTTACCGCGCAAAACTTCCAGCATGTCGTGCTGGATGGCTCTTATGATCATCCGGTGCTGGTTGATTTCTGGGCGGACTGGTGCGCCCCCTGCCGGATGCTGATGCCGATGCTGGCCAGGCTGGCCGAGGCGTATCAAGGTCGGTTTATCTTGGCTAAGGTCAATACCGAAGAAGAGCAGGCGCTGGCCGCGCAGTTCGGAATTCGCAGTCTGCCGACCGTGCAGTTGTTCAGATCAGGACAGGCGGTCGATCAGTTCATGGGTGCCCTGCCTGAATCCCAGGTGCGCGAGTTTCTCGACCGTCACCTGCCGCGTGTCTCCGATGGTCTGCTAACCCAGGCACAGACGCTGCTCGCCGCTGGCAATCTTGCGGGAGCGAGCGCACTGATTGAACAGGCCAAAGCCGAAGACCCCGGCAATGTCCGTCTGCCACTCGCCGAGCTACACCTGATCGTTGCCCAGGGCGAGCTTGCCAAAGCACAGGCGGCGCTCGACAGATTACCGCTCGAACTTGCCAGTGATCCTGATGTCATCGCACTGCGCGGACAACTGCGGTTTGCCAGCGCCGTCGAGGGCGCTCCGCCAGAAGCCGAACTCAGCGCCCGCCTCGCCGCCAACCCCCAGGACAGTCAGGCGCGTTATCAGCTTGCCGCCTATCAGGTGCGGCGTGGCGATCATGCCAGCGCACTGGAACAGTTGCTGGAGTTGATGAAACGCGACCGCGCTTTTGAGAACGACGCCGGACGTAAAGGGATGCTGGCGGTGTTCGATCTGCTTGGAAGCGGTCATAAGCTGGCCGCCCAATATCGAGCCAAGATGATGAACTGTCTCTACTGAGTGCATCCCAGGTTGTCCTTCATCTGAAGAAAGCATCCAGCCCTGCAAGAACGGGGCTGGCAACCGTTAGCCGATGGCAGGCGTTATTAAACGCCTAGGAATGGTCTGGAACAACGTCAGCAGTGGGGCGACACCTTTACGCAAAACGGCGCGTCTCGCCTTGCCCCACCACATTCTCGATACAGCGCCCACACAGTTCCGGGTGATCGGGGTTGCTGCCGACATCGGCGCGATGATGCCAGCAGCGCACACATTTTCGATGCGGCGAGGCGCTGACTTCGACCGCCAGCGTATCGGTCAGGGTGCCAGAACCGGCGCGACTGGCTGTTTCCGGCGCAGCGGCCAGCGGATGCAGACGCACTTCCGAGACAATCAGCGCAAAGCACAGTTCATCGCCCAGCCGCTGTAGCGCATCCAGCAGCGCCTCGGCGCAGTAGAGATCCAGCTCGGCATCGAGCGACGCGCCAATCGCGCCACCCTTGCGGGCAGTTTCAAGCGCAGGACCGATGGCGGTGCGCACGGCGATCACCTGTTCCCAAAAATTGCGATCAATGCCATCGGTCTCGGTGAGACGAAACAGCCCCGGATACCAGCATTCAGTGAAGATGGTGGCTTCGCGGGTGCCGGGGATGGCCTGCCAGATCTCGTCTGCGGTGAAACTTAAGATCGGCGCAAGCCAGCGGCTCATAGCCTCGATGATGTGATACATGGCGCTCTGACAGGAACGGCGCGGCAGGCTGTCGGCGGGCGTGGTGTACTGGCGATCCTTGATGACATCCAGATAGAAACTACCAAGATCGACCACGCAGAACTGCTGAACTTTCTGCACGATCAGATGGAACTGATAGTCCTGATAGGCGGACTGGATCTCGGACTGGAGCTGGGCAGCGCGATCCAGAGCCCAACGGTCGAGCGCCAGCATGGATTCAGGCGCGACCAGATGTTGTGCCGGGTCAAAGCCGTTGAGGTTGGCGAGCAGAAAGCGAGCGGTGTTGCGTAGACGTCGGTAAGCATCGGCGGTGCGGTTGAGGATCTCATCGCTAACAGTCATCTCGGTGCGGTAATCGGTCGCGGCGACCCACAGCCGGATGATGTCCGCGCCAAGCGTCTTCATCACATCCTGCGGGCTGACGACGTTGCCACGGGATTTCGACATCTTCTCGCCCCGGGCATCGACCGTGAAACCGTGGGTCAGCACCTGACGGTAAGGTGCGCGTCCGTGCATGGCGACCGAGGTCATGAGCGAGGACTGAAACCAGCCGCGATGCTGGTCGGAGCCTTCGAGATAGAGATCCGCCGGGACATATAGCTCAGGACGCTGTTCTAGCACGCAGGCGTGGGTGACGCCGGAATCAAACCAGACATCGAGCGTGTCTGGAACCTTGTCGTAGAGAGTCGTCTCAGCCTCGTCTAAGAGTTCAGACGGTTGCAGGCTAAACCAGGCTTCGATGCCCTGTTGTTCGACCCGTGCGGCGACCGATTCGATCAGCTCTGGGGTACGTGGATGCAGCGTGCCGGTCGCTTTGTGAACGAACAGCGGGATGGGAACGCCCCAAGTGCGCTGGCGCGAGATGCACCAGTCGGGGCGTCCACGCACCATGCCGTCGATGCGACTCTGCCCCCAATCGGGTATCCAGGTGACGGTCTCAATCTCGCGCAGCGCCTGATCACGCAGACCCTGCTGGGTCATGCTGATGAACCACTGCGGGGTGGCGCGGAAGATGATTGGGGTATGGTGACGCCAGCAATGCGGATAACTGTGCGTGATGCGGGTTGCGAGCAGCAGCGCGCCCTGTGATTTGAGGATTTCAATGACGTGTTCATTGGCCTGAAACACATTCTCGCCAGCAAACAGTTCAGTGTCGGGCAGGAAGCGGCCATTGCCGCCGACCGGATTATCGACCGCTAGACCATAACGCTGCCCGACGAGATAATCTTCCAGGCCGTGTCCGGGCGCGGTATGCACGGCGCCGGTTCCGGCATCGAGCGTGACATGCTCGCCGAGGATGACCGGCACCTCGCGGTCATAGAATGGATGTTTGAGCCGCAGACCTTCAAATTCGCAGCCACGGCCATCGCCGACCACGCGATAATCAGTGATGCCCCAGCGATCCATGGTGTCCCTAAGCAAACCTTCGGCGACGATCAATCGCTCTGTGCCCGCTTCGGAGACGGCTTCGACGATGACATAATCCAGTTCGGGATTGAGCGCGACCGCCTGATTGGCGGGCAGCGTCCAGGGTGTCGTCGTCCAGATGACGACCGATACCGGCCCCTTGCCACAGCCATTGGGACTGGCATGACAACGCGCTGCCAGCGCCTGCGGATCGACGACCGGAAAACGCACGTCGATGGCGAGTGACGGCTTGTCGGCATATTCGACCTCGGCCTCGGCCAGCGCCGAACCGCAGTCGATGCACCAGTGAACCGGTTTGTTGCCCTGTTGCAGATGGCCGTTGGCGATGATCTGACCCAGTGCGCGGATGATTCCGGCCTCAAAGGCGTTGTCCATCGTCAGATAGGGATGATCCCAGTCACCAATGACGCCAAGACGTTGGAAATCACGCCGCTGTCCGGCGACCTGTTGCGTCGCATAGTCCCGGCAGGCGACCCGGAACGCCGCCGCGCTGATTTTGTGTCCGGGTTTGCCGTGTTTCTTTTCGACCTGAAGCTCGATCGGCAAGCCATGACAGTCCCAGCCTGGCACATAGGGCGCGTCCAGTCCGTCGAGCGTACGTGATTTGACGATGATGTCTTTCAGAACCTTGTTGACCGCATGGCCGATATGGATCGCGCCGTTGGCATAGGGCGGGCCATCGTGCAGGATGAAGGTAGGTGCCCCGGCGCGGGCAGCGCGGATGCGCGTGTAGAGATCCAGCGACTCCCAGCGTTTGAGCATGTCGGGTTCACGCTGCGCCAGATTGGCCTTCATCGCAAAGCTGGTGTGTGGCAGGTTCAGTGTATCTTTATAATCAGTCACGGCCATCGGTCTCGGGTGCGTCGGAAGTCTGAAATCGGAGGGTTGATCAAGCGTGACAGCAGTCAGGCTGAATCATGCACACGCTACAAGCCGTGACGCTGGGAAGCAAGCGGCTGGACGGCCTGCTATCCACCTGCTTCGACACCGAGGCTCAAATGACGAACCGGTGCTAAATGTGAACGAAACCACTGTCGATAAAAGTCAACTGCGCATCGGTCTGTACATCCATCTCGACCTGCACTGGATGAAACATCCCTTTCTGACCAGCAGTTTCAAGATCCGTACGCAGAAACAACTCGATGTCCTGCGCTCATTGGAATTGGGACAGGTGCGTATCGATCCAGCGCGTAGCGACGATCCACCCGCCGGCGAACCACCGCCCGAAGAACCCTCGACACCAGCGGCCAAAGATGCCTTGACCGCTGCGCTCTGGCATGAAAAGCAAAATCGCATCAAGGTGTTGAAAGAACGCCGCAGCCGTCTCAACCAATGCGCGAAACGTTACACCCAGTCGGTTGGCGCGGCGCGTAAACTCATGGCCAATCTGCGCGCATCCCCGGTTCAGGCGGCTGAGGAGGCTCAGGAACTGGTGGTGGGAATGGTCGAAGACCTCACCGACGACCAGGAAACGACCGTCCAACTGGTCAACCTGAAGCATCAGGATGAGAACAGCTATTTTCATTCAATCAATGTCGTGGCGCTGGCGCTGGTGGTTGGCCAGAAGCTCAATCTGGAGCGAACCCAGTTACGCCACCTCGGGCTCGGCGCGCTCTTTCATGATCTGGGGCACCAGAAGATTCCGTACCAGATCCTGCACAAAAAGACTGAACTCACCCGCCCGGAACGCCTGCTGTATGAACAACATACCCGCTATGGCGCGGAGATTGCCCGCACCATCAGCAGTCTGCCACCCGGCGTGGTGGAAGTCATTGCCAAACATCACGAACATCAGGATGGCAGTGGTTTTCCTGACGGTCTGCGAGCGGCGGATTTGGGCATCCTCACCCGCATCGTGACGGTCGTCAACCGTTATGACAACCTGTGCAACGGGCTTGGCGCAGAGCGTGGGCTGTCGCCGCATCAAGCGATCTCACGCATGTATTCGCGTGAACGCGCCTGCTATGACCCCAAGGTGCTGACCACCTTCATCACCAATTTGGGGGTCTATCCTCCGGGCACGGTGATCAGATTGAATGATGAACGGATTGCGCTGGTGATCTCGCTCAATCATGAGGATCTGCTTAAACCCAACATCCTGCTCTATTCGCCCGAAATTCCCCGTGAAGAATCGGTGATCCTGAATCTGACCGAGGAGGATGTCGGCATCCGCGAGAGTCTGTGCCAGTCTGATCTGAGCATCGAGCAGATTGAATATCTCAATCTTTCGGACAAGCTCAGTTATTACTTCCAGTCGCCATCTAGCGCGAAATCGCGTTGATGAACCGCTTGTCGGCGCAATCCACCGGCTTTAGCCGTGGGGTCAAGCCGACTTCTTGACGCGATCACACGACGCGCATCACAGTACACCGATCAACAGAGGCTGATCGACGCCATGATCCAAACCCAACTCAAAC
>CAIUAY010000176.1 GCA_903897335.1 uncultured Chromatium sp.
GCTCTTTGCTTATACCAACAGTCGCTCGCCACTGCCTGTCTTGCTTTAAATCTAAAGTTGTCATTTTCATTGCGCTGTTTCCGTGTTAACTAAAAATGGTTTGGTATTTTATCGAAAATTAACTACGTTAATTCAACTCTAATTTCAGCAGCTTGTCTTCAACCCAAAAAACAGAATTTAATCACAATTATCCATTTGTGAATGGTACCTCAATCATAAATGTCCACACACCCTATTCTGTCGTCCATGCTTCGGAATGGCTCACCCTAAATGTCAATACCACATAGCAAGACTGCGCTGATCACCGGCGCGAACTCGGGTTTGGGCAAGGCGACTGCCCATGCGCTCGCTGACGCAGGATGGCGGGTGGGTCTGGTGGCACGTGATGCGGCGCGTGGTGCCTCGGCGCTCGCCGGAATCCAGACCGCTACAGGCAATCCAGACGTGCATCTGTTTGTTGCCGATCTCGCTAATCAGTCGGCGGTGCGTGGTCTGGCACAGCAGGTTCTGGAACGGTTCGCGTCACTGCAACTGCTGGTCAATAATGCCGGAACGGCGTGTCCAGCCCGGCGGCTGAGTCCTGACGGGATCGAATACACCCTGGCTGTTAACCATCTCGCTCCGTTTCTGCTAACCCGTTTGCTCCTGCCGCGACTGACGTCAAGCGCCCCGGCGCGGATTGTCAATGTCGGTACCCGTATCGACACAGCAATGGATTTCAGCGATCTGAACTGGGAACGGCGACCTTACCGCATGATGGCGGCCTATGGTCAGTCCAAGCTCGGCAATTTGCATCTCACCTTCGAGCTGGCGCGGCGGCTTCAGGGTAGCGGAGTGACGGTCAACGCGGTCTTCCCCGGCATCTTTACATCTCATCTGGGCGGGACTGACGGGGCGCAGGGATGGTTCTGGACGCTGGTCGCCCGGCTGTTGGGCTGGGCGCTCCCAGCGCCCGAACAGGCGGCGCGGCGGGTGTTGTTTGCGGCGACTGCCGAGGAGATGGCAGGCGTCAACGGGCAGTATCTGGGTAATCGCAAGCCGATCCAGGCACCGGCTCAGGCATTGGATGCCGAGGCTAACCGGCAGCTCTGGGAGCGGAGTGAAAAGCTCACCGGTGAGTTTTAAAGGAAGGCACTTGTCGCAACGCCGCTCCGGGTTGTGAATGAGCGACATGTCGGCAGGAGTTCGGCTAGGCGGACATCGACAGCATGCCGGACATCTGACTGGTCTGAGCAGTCTGGCTAGACTGGAACTGATCGGTCGCGCCATACGTCCGCATCAACTTCGCGACCGTACTCATCACGGCAGTGGCGCTGCTGGACGTGCTGTCAGTGCCAGTGGTCGCCGATGCCGTCTGGCTCTGGTTATAAGCGAGTAGTTCTTCCAAACTGACCGTGCCATCCTGATTGGTGTCGGCAGCGGCGATGACCTGGCTTGCGTTGGTTCCGCTTGCCGATGGGGGAGGAGGCGGCGCTCCGCCCGGCCCACCCATGCCTTGAGGAGCGAATGCGGGTGCCGAGACCGAACCGGCAGCCGCGTTCTGACTGGACTGATCCAGAGCCATGGCTTCCTGGGCGGTGACACGGCCATCACTGTTTGCATCTGCCGTGCCAAACTGACTTAGAACATTGGTCAGGAGCGAGGCGCGCGCCGTGTCGTTTGCATTCAGTGTGCCTGAATCATTCAGCGCGGCCAGTTGGCTGGTCAGCTCATCCTTGGTGAACCCGGTATCATTCGCGGATGATCCAGATGCCGGTGGCGGCATCCCGAGCATGCCCGGCCCACCCATCCCCTGGGCAAAGCCAATGCTGTCAGCCAGCGTTTGTAACTGATCCGACAGCTCGGATGTCGAAATCGTGCCATCTTTATTCGCGTCGATTGCCGCGAACACGTCCGCCGTGCTGGCTGAGGCGTTGCCGCTGGTGGCAGACATCTGGTCGATAGCCGTCTGGAACTCTGCGGTGCCAAGCGAACCATTGCCGTCAGTGTCCAGCGCGGACATGATATTTTTTGCCGCCGTGGCGGCATCGGGGCGCTTGACGGGT
This sequence comes from uncultured Chromatium sp., assembly GCA_903897335.1. GTDB lineage: Bacteria > Pseudomonadota > Gammaproteobacteria > Chromatiales > Chromatiaceae > Chromatium. The sequence continues at coordinate 2,046 of CAIUAY010000176.1, forward strand.
GGCATGTAGGCCATTGATGACAAGCTGCTGATCGCGTTCATGGCATCCTCTTCGTTGAATGACCGGTCAGAATCATGCTGATGATCGATCGCGTGAACCTGATGTCAGTATAGACTTTCCACAGACAGGCGCTGTCCTGAATGTCAGAACGACGTGAGCGTCAACGGCCAATCCAAGTGGCCTAATTTTCAAGCGGCGGCTGGTAGTTTGGGTCTTTCGGGTTGAGAAAGATGAAATGGAACTGACCCGGTTCCAGCTCGACATAATCCATGATCGCCTGATCCAGGAGCGGAATCTGTTCCGGCGTCATGATGATGTCGATGCCTTCGGAAGTGATGCGGATGTCATCGTCGGTGAGATCGTCGAAGCCCATGCGATAGTCAATCCCGCCATCTGGCTGGCGGGCAGCGGCCAGACGCAGTGACATCCCCTCGGTGCCCCCTTGACTGGCTGCCTTGAGAACCTGTTCGGCGGCGGCGGCTGTGAGTTTGAACATCTTATACCTTTCGTGTTTGGCAGTGCGACTGTCGCCAGTTTAACCCTTCTTCTGGCGATTTTGGATCAAGACGGTCAGCCCGTAACCGTTTCAAGCGGGCGCGACCATTCCCGGAATGGATGCCGCGCCAGATTGGCGTTGTAATAACGCGGATCATCCGACACCTCGGTACCGACCCAGCCGGGCATCTCAAAGTGGCTATCCTCGGTGGCCAGCTCAATCTCGGCCAGCACCAACCCCTGATTGTTGCCACCGAAGACATCCAGATCCCAGAGCTGTTCCCCGCAGCGCACCTGATAGCGGGTCTTCTCGATCAGCCCCGGAAGCGCCAGCTCACGCAGCAGCGTCGCGGCATCGGCGGCGGGAATTGGATACTCGAACTCAGCGCGGCTGATGCCCATGGTTGCGCCCTTGAGCGTCAGGAATGCCCGCTCGCCAGACTGTCGCACCCGCAGTGTCAACTGCGTATCGGCTATCAGATAGCCCTGCACGATTCCGGTCTCAGACTCCACGACGTCCCGCCAGGAGTCATCCCGCACCAGAAACTTGCGCTCGATTTCGATGCCCATCATGCACTCCGTGACGCCTGACGCTCAAACAGCGCCATGGATTCAACATGTGCGGTGTGCGGGAACATGTCCATCACCCCCGCCGCACAGAATCGGTAGCCCAACGTGTTGACCAGCCGGTCGGCATCGCGAGCCAGGGTTGCCGGATTACAAGAGACATAGAGTATGCGTTCAATGCCCAGACGCGGCAGTGTATCGAGGACGGCAAGTGCGCCCGTGCGTGGTGGATCGAGCAGCGCCGTTTGAAAACGCTGGTTCAGCCAGGGTTGCTGATCCAGTTCAGCATCGAGATTCGCAGTATAAAACTGCGCCGTCTCGATGCCATTCAAGGCAGCATTCGCCCGTGCCCGTGCGACCAGTCCTGCGTCACCTTCGACCCCAACCACAGTTGCTGCCCGATGAGCAAGCGGCAGGGTGAAATTGCCCAGACCGCAGAACAAATCCAGCACCGACTCGTGTGGCTGGATTGCCAGTAGCTCAAGCGCCTGATCCACCATCAGCCGGTTCAGTTCCAGATTAACCTGGGTGAAATCATGCGGCTCAAAAACCAGATGTACTCCATGACCGGGCAGACTGTAGGAGAGTTCGACCGCCTGACCTGGCAGTGGGTGGATGGTCTCAACACCACCGTCCTGAAGATAAAGATGGAATCCTTCACGCGCTGCCACCGCCAGTAGATGCGCAATGTCGTCAGCACTCGGCGGCTGCATCACCCGCAACACCAGTACACAGACATCATCGCCCATCGCCATTTCGATCTGCGGCACCTGATCGCGGATGCTCAAGGCGGCAATCATGTCGGCAAGCACGACAAGACGCTCGCCGACGGCGGGGTGCAACACTTCGCAGCTGGTCAGATCGGCGAGAAAAGCGTTGCCGCGTTCACGGAAGCCGACCAGGGTACGGCCTTTTTTAAGGACATGACGCACGCCGAGACGCGCCTTGCGCCGATAGCCCCAGTGACCGGCGATCAGCGGAGCAAGCCAGCGTTCCGGCGTGACCCGTCCGATACGACTGAAGATGTCCGCCAGACTCGCCTGCTTCATATGGATCTGTGCCGTCGCCTCCAGATGTTGCAGACGGCATCCGCCACAGACTCCGAAATGCGGACATTTAGGTTCCACCCGTTCCGGCGCAGGGCGCAGCACCTCAACGACCGTGCCTTCATCGAAACGGCGCTGGAGTCGGGTATAGCGAAAACGCACCCGTTCACCGGCGAGTGCGCCATCAACAAAGACCGCCTTGCCATCGACGTGGGTCAGGCCGCGACCTTCGTGAGTCAGCGACGCGATCTCGGCCTCGATCAGGGTAGACGGGAGTGGTTTACGTTTGCGTGACATAGCCTTATCTTCGATTCAAGCCACGAGGTATTCGCGATGCTGGAGTCCTGACTGGTTTTATCTGGACATCAGTCAGCGATCCGGTTGACATCGACGGCGACGATCAGGTCATGTGTGCCGCCGCCATAGAAGATACCGCGCAGTGGCGTGACATCCTGAAAATCCCGCCCGACAGCGGTCGTGATGTGCTGTTCGCCAGGGATGCGGTCGTTGGTTGGATCAAAATCGACCCAGCCCAGGTCGGGCACCAGCAGCGAAAACCAGGCATGCGACGCATCCGCTCCCTGGAGCTTGATCTGACCTGGCGGCGGCAGGGTTTCCAGATAGCCACTGACATAGCGGGCGGCCAGTCCGACTCCGCGCAGTCCGGCAATCGCAATGTGCGCAAAATCCTGACAGACGCCGCGCCGTTGCGCCATGACCTCGGCAACTGGCGTTGCCACGGTGGTGGAATGCGGATCGTACTCGAACTCGCGGTAGATGCGTCCCATCAGATCGAGCGTTGCCTCCAGGATCGGTCTGCCCGGAGTAAACGAAACGGAGGCATAGGCACGGGCGGCGGAGTCCAGCGGGATCTGCGGTGATGGCAGGGTGTAAATGCGGGCGTTGGCCATCAGGCCGTCACCCCTGTCGTAGATCCGGCTGATCATGCGCTCCCAGGGCGGGGTCTTGCCAGCGTTGGGCAGCACGCTGGAGCTGACTTCGACTTCGCTGGTTGCCGTGACTTCCAGCGCACTGTGTGCCTGCTGGATCGAAAAATAGTTGACCCGATTGCCAAAAAAGTCCTCATGCTCGCGCATCACGGCAGGCCAGGGGTCAACGCGGATCTGGCTTGACTGACAGCGCTGGCGGCGGCTCTGGAGCGGTTTCAGATGGGCGATGCTGTGACACAGCGAGACCGGTTCAACATACTCGTAACGGGTCAGATGGCGGACACGATATTTCATTGCCGTGCCACCCCGGTGCGTCGCAACAGACTGTGCGGCTGCTCCTCGTGGCGGAAATACTGGGCGGTGATGGCATCCGAGATGGCAGCGAGTTCGGTGCTCAGATCGCCTAACATTTTCGCCAAAACCACCCGGCGTGTGCCCTGTTTGTGTGGCTGGATGAGTTGGTCGATTTCAGTCAGACGAATTCCGGTCAGACTCCGAAGCACCAGCTTCTCCAGCAGGGTACGCCCAACCGTCAAATCGCTGCGGGGCAATTCGACCACCAGGCGTTCGAGCATGGCGAGTTGATAGGCCAGCGCCCGCGGATTGCCTTCATCCTGAAGCACCAGATCGAGCAATGCGCCGACCCGGGTTCCGGCATGATAGCGACGCCGATAAGTAATGAGACTGTCGGTCACGCCCAATACTGCTTCGATCACCATGTTTTCTTCCTGATCGCCCGCAATCGGCACGAGTGTCGAATGCAGCAGGCTGGCGATGGCGCTCCCACGCTCCAGTCGGCGTCCGGTTTCCAGGAAATGCCAGCCCTCGTTATGCGTCATGTTCTCCTGGGTCAGACCTGAAAAAGCAACCAGCGAAGTCACCAGCGGATCGAGTTCGTCGAGCGCCTGTGATAATTGGGTGGGTGGATGCTCGGTCAGATTGGCCAGACGCTTCTCAATATCGCTGATGATGCGCCAGGTATCCGCTGACAGACGCTCACGCACCGAGTAAGCCGCCTGACCCAGCGCGTCCAGGGTGCGCGGTAGTCCGCCGAGTCGTGCTGGATCAGTGATCAGCGACAGCAGTTCGGGGGTAGGGTTGCGCAGATGCTCATCCGCGCCGACACCCACGAACCCCGGAAAGGACTGGGTTTGGTTGGTGAGCGCCTCCAGCAGCGAGCGCAGACAAGATGAGGTGACTTTAGAGAGTGGATAATCGGCGCGTTCGGCAAACTTGAAGATGGTCATGCGCAACAGACGCACCAGTCCTTCAGCACGTTCGGCATAACGCCCGATCCAGAACAGATTGTCAGCAACCCGGCTGGAGACCGCGCTTTCCTGGATCACCGCTGGCGTCTGCGCATCACTTGCAACCAGCAGACTTTCCTGACGTTCTGGCTCGGAGGCCAGCACCCAGACATCTTTGCCTAGACCACCAAGCTGATTGGAGGCCAGCGCCGCATCGCGGGCACAGGCGACCCGTCCCAAGCCGCCGGGCATGACGGCATAGCTGTCCTCTTCGGCGACCAAGAAGGTGCGCAAAACACTGTGGCGCGGCTCCAGACGCTGCCCGATCAAGGCCGGTGCCGTCGATGGCTGAATCCGTTCATGGGCGACATAACGGCCTGGGTTTGACTTGATCGCGGTGATCAGTGCAGCGCGGGCAGCGGGTTCGATTGCGCCTGAACCACGTTCAGGCGGCGCGGCGGGCTGAATGCCGGTTTTGAGCGAGACCGACGAGACCGGTTTCAGGACGAGCTGATCGAGATTATCCAGGACATAGACAAGTGATTCGGGATCGCCGCACCACCAGGTCGGAATGTCTGGAAGCAGCAGCGATTCACCGAGGAGCTGCTGGCAGATCGTGGGCAGAAAGGCGCTGAGTGCAGGATGTTCAAGGATGCCACTGCCCAGCGCGTTGGCCAGCACCAGATTTCCGGCGCGGGCGGCCTGCAACAGTCCAGGAACACCGAGAAACGAATCCTCGCGCAGCTCCAATGGATCGCACCAGAGATCATTGACCTGGCGCAGCACCGCATCGATGCGTTCCAGGCGTCCGAGTGTGCGCAGCCAGAGCGCACCGTCGCGCACTGAGAGATCGCCGCCCTGCACCAGCGTATAGCCGAGATAGTTCGCCAGATAGGCATGTTCAAAATAGGCTTCGTTCTGAGGCCCTGGCGTGAGCATCACTACCCGCGCATGTTCGGCGCGCCGAGGCGCAAGCTGGAGGAGTGTGCGGCGCAGCGAGCGGAAGAACCCGGCCAGACGATGGACATGTGAGTCACGGTACAGACTCGGCAGCACCCGCGACAGCACTACCCGGTTCTCCAGCGCATAGCCCGCACCCATCGGGCTTTGTGTGCGGTCGCCAATCACCCGCCAACGGCCATCCGGCATCCGTGTCAGATCGGCGGCATACTGCACCAGCGGACGACGCGCGGCGACTTCCAAACCATGACAGGGCAGTAGATAGTTGACATGGCCATCGATCAGCTCGGCAGGGATCAGTCCAGTGCGGATCAGATTGCGGGAGCCGTAGAGGTCGGTCAGGATAAGATTGAAGAGCTCGGCACGCTGGATCAGGCCGCGTTCAAGCTCCGCCCATTCATCGCTACGGATCAGGATCGGCAGCAGATCCAGTTGCCAGGGACGCGACATGCCCTGCGGATCGCTATTTAGATTGTAGGTGACGCCATTGTCACGAATCAGCCGAGCGGCTTCGCTGCTCCGTTCGGCGATACCAGTTGAACCCAGTATGCGCAGTGCATCCAGCAGATACTGCCATTGCAGCCGCACCTCGCCATCGGGCGTGCGCATCTCATCGTAGCGGTCGGCCAGCGGCGCATAGCTATCAATGATGCCACGATGTTCCAGGATGGGTGCCAGGTCAGGGACAGGCATGAATCAAGGCTCTTTCAGATGAGCGGCTCCAGATTAGACACGCCAGCCGCTGCTGGTGCAAGACATAATCAGCGAGCGCCATTGCAGGTGCGGTCAGTCCACCCACTCATAGATCTCGACTGAGGCTGGATCGCAACTGGTGCAACCGCAACAGGGGGTCTTTGCGGGAAGTTTACGCACCCGACCTTTGCGCTCCAGTGTGCCGAGCATTCCGCGCAGCGCGTCTGGGTCGGTCTCGAAACGGTAAGATAAGTCGCGCAACGCCGCACGGCGGTTGTCACGCAGATAGTGTGAAAGTGCGGAAATGATCATGGCAAACCAAACCCTCTTTAATATAGATGTTCCGTCCCGTGGGATTATATCCCGAAAAGGAGCTA
>CAIUAY010000177.1 GCA_903897335.1 uncultured Chromatium sp.
CTGCCCAAACATATCCACAGCGTGACCGCTGCCGGCTTTGAACTCAAGACGGCATTCTTTATCCTGGCCTGTAGCCTCAATTTCCTTTTCTGAATCAGCCAAGGTGGCAACTTGGGTTAACTACTGGCGCGACATGAAGCAACACCGTTGACGCCCGCGCCGGCTTGTGGTTTGATCACCGGCAAGAGGTGTAGCAACCTTGTAAAGCGGACTCCGCACCCGTCAGACCTGTGGTATTTTTTTGCCCGTCCAGTTTTTATGGCCGGGAGTCTTTGGCGATATAACACCGGGAAACCGGCAAAACCAAAGACGGTGCTTTACGCCGTTGCTACCCTCCCGGCCGCCCATAAGGGCTTTGTGTAGCGCAAGGTAAAGAAGTCCATCATGGACAACTGCAAGCAATCCCTCGTTCTGACGCCCGTTGAAGGCGAACCCCGCATTCAGGATCTCGCGTTAGCCGTTCGACTTAGCTTCGAGCGCCCCCGCGACATCCGCAAGCTGATTGAGCGAAACATAGAAAAGCTCAATGAATTCAGTCGGTGCGCCACCATGGCGCGCCGCCCTGAGAATGGTGGAACGCCCTACAACGAGTTCTACCTCAACCAAAAGCAATCCATCTTCATCTGCATGAAGAGCGAGACGGACAACGCTTTCGAGGTTCAGGCTGAAATCGTCCGGGTTTTCGATGCGCACCTCAACGGCACCCTGACGCCGGTTGCCCTCAACCCCGCCAACTTCAGCCGTCTGCAACTGATCGAGCTGGCGATGCAAGCCGAACAGGAGCGGATTGTTCTGGAAAAGAAGGTGGCAGTGATCCAGCCCAAAGCCGACGCACTCGACCGGATCGCCACGGCAAGCGATGGGGCGATGTGTCCCACCAACGCCGCCAAAGCGTTGCAAATGCGCCGGGTTGATCTCATCACCTGGCTGCTGGTGCATCAATGGGTCTATCGCCGCGCTGGCAACAAGAACCTGATCGCCTATCAGGACAAAATTCATCAGGGGCTGCTGGAGCATAAAGTGCATGTGTCACTGGACGCCGGAGTCGAGAAAGTCCATGAACGGGTCTTGATCACCCCGAAAGGACTGGCCAAGCTGGCGAAAATCTTTCAAGTCACCCTGCTGGACGAACTGGAAGGAGAGCCAGCATGAACCGGCAAAAATTCTGTCACGGACTCCAGCACCTTTACGACCTGGATCAGGACACCCTCTATATGACGGTGTACCTGATGGCACAGAAATCGGTCTTGCTCTTTCGGCAGGCGCATGGTCAGCCGATGGACGACGCAGAGGGGATCGCAGTCGAGGTGGTCGATTTCATCAACCTGCTGGTCAACGAGGCGGTCGATGAGATCCAGAAGAACGGCGTGGTCATGCCGATGCCACTGAACGCTGGCCAGCCGGGGATGATGCAATGAGCAACGTCATCCCACTGCACAAAACCGACAATGCCCGTGACCTGATCAACGCCACGCCACCGATTAACTGCCGTCTGAAGAAAAAGCACCCCGCGCCGATCCTTGAGGTAGCGCTGACGTTGATCCTGAAAGGACATCAGGATTCAGCCTGTCGTGTCCTCGCCGCGTCCATCGCCAGACTGGAGCAGTAACCCTCACCGGCCAGGGACGGCTACACTCACCTCAGAGGAACCCGCCATGACCACGATTACATTCGATACCCTGAAATTCGCACGCACCCTGAAAGATGCGGGTGTCCCTGATCAGCAGGCGGAAGCGTTTGCGACGGCCTTCCGCGATGCCACCAGCGAAGAACTGGTCACGCGGGATTATCTGGATGCCAGACTGGAATCGGTCAAAGCCAGCATCGAAACAGCAAAATCCGACACGATCAAATGGGTCGCGGGCTTGCTGATCGCGCAAGCAGCACTCATCGCCGCACTGGTCAAGCTGTTGTAGCCCGTGCGTGTCAGGCCACGGATGGCCTACTTCCCGCTCTCGACCGGCACCGGAATGCCGCCTTTCACCACGCCGCGTGTCCCGTCCCGATATTTGACTATCTTGCCGTCTGGAAATAGTGGTTTCTGACCGTCGGACGGAACCGGTGTGGTTGCTGGCGTTGGCGCGTGAGCATCATGTGAAAACAGCGCAGTTGCGCCATCCTTGACCACATCCCACCAGCCTCGTGAAGGTGTCTGCTCTGCGTCGGTGGGTGGCAGGGCAATCGCATCACGTTTTTCTAATATTCGATGTGCCTGATGCGGATGTTTTCGTCTTGGGTTCTGGCGCCTCGAAGAGCAACTTTGTCAGATAGCGCTCATCCCAACCGGCTTTCAGGCGTTTGTTCTGGATTCTGAGCTTAGTGCCATCATTTTTCAGTCGAGTGAGGGCGATATGACGCAGCACGGCAAGGTTTTCGCGGGCTATGGTTTCACGCAC
>CAIUAY010000178.1 GCA_903897335.1 uncultured Chromatium sp.
GCCACTACCACCTGCTCCTGCACCGGGCTCAGGGTGGTGTGCAGCCGGTGCGGACGGTGCGACGCATCCTCACTGGTTTCACGCCGACGCCATTTCCGCACGGTGGCGCGATTCAGGTTGTATTCGCGCGCCAGTTCGCGCTCCGATTTCGTCGAGGCGCGCAATTCCTGACGAATCGCGGGTGTGGTGCGAGCGTTGCGATGCAAGTTCAGAGTCATGGTCAGTTTGTCCCGTCAGATCGATGAAGGCGTCGTTGACTGGGGGCGCTTGGTCACTCTCATCTCATCGCGGAGTGTGCGCAGCGCCTCGCGAGCCTGGAACAACGGATAGCTCCTTCTCGGGATATAATCCCACGGGACGCAACATCTAGCACCATAATGACGGATTCTGTCTAATTCACTGTTAAGCGAGTACGGCAAACAGGATTTCTAGTGCCACAGAAGATTCGTGACTTGCTCAAAAATCTGAAACGCGTCGGCTTCAAAGAAATTGATGGAGGTGGAAAAGGCGCGCACCGAAAGTTTGTTCACCCGAACTACCCCGGTGCAGTGACAGTGAGCGGACAGGCGGGTGATGACGCGAAGCGATATCAAGAGAAAGATGTCGCGCAACCAATTGACATGGTTGGCAAATGAAAGAATTCGACAAGTATCACAAATGGGTCGATTGGAGCGAGGAAGATCAGGTCTATATCGGTCGATGCCCTGACCTCATCACAGGAATCCATGGAGATGATCCCGTCGCTCTTTATGGCGAGCTTTGCGCCGTCGTTGAGGACGTGATCCACCACTTCAACGCTGAAGGCCGATCCCTTCCGCAGCCAAGGGTTCGCCCTATGCGCGAAGTGGCATAGCGCCTACAAGCGGTTAAAGCGGCGTAGCCAGCGTAGGATGGGTAGAACGGCCATGGCACGACGCTGACGACTGGCACAGATGCCGATTGGCCGTGAAACCCATCGAACCCTGCACCACGCCTAACTGATTGGCTGGAACGCTTTCGGAACGCAGGGAACGCTTTTGATTGACGCGAATCGGAAACGTTGATCGGCCTGGGTTCGATGGGTTTCGCTTTGCTCTACCCATCCTACAAATGCCTTGCCCAATCAGTCCCGCACCTCGCCATCTCCCAGCACGATGAATTTCACTGATGTCAGCCCTTCCAGCCCGACTGGGTCTCGGACATGGAACTTGTCAGTGCTGATGCCGATTTCAGCGTCTAATCCATACTCGAAACCGTCGGCAAAGCGGGCAGACGCATTTGACCATTACCGAGCTGGAATCCACCTCACGCAGAAAACGCCACGCCAGACTGTCGTCTTCGATAACGATGGCGTCGGTGTGAGCAGAGCCGTGACGGGCGATGTGATCCATCGCAGCATCGAGACCAGTGACGATCCGGATCGAGAGCATGATCGCGAGATATTCGGTATCTCAATCCACCTCAGTCGTTTAGCTGCTGAGTCTCAACCAGTGCAGCAACGGCGGCAGCAGGAAGGCAGTCAGGCCAGCCGAGAGCGCCATTGCCAGACCAGCGAAAGCACCCATCACTGGACTAACCTGAAAGGCGCGGGCGGTGCCGATACCATGCGAACTCACGCCGAGCGCAACGCCTTTCACAGCATCATCACGAATGTGCAACACCCTAAGCAGTCCCGTGCCAAACACCGCGCCGACAATGCCAGTCGTCACCACCAGCGCGGCAGTGAGCGAGGGAATACCGCCGAGCTGTTCGCTGATGCCCATTGCCACCGGCGCTGTCGCTGATTTGGGAGCCAGCGAGATCAGAGTCTGCGGCGAGGCGCCCAGCAGCCAGGCCAGACCCATGGCGCTGAGCGCTGCCGTCAGGATGCCGACCGGCAGTGCGACTGCAATCGGCAAGGCCAGCGTCCGCAGTTGTGCCCGCTGTCTATAGAGCGGAACCGCCAGTGACACGGTCGCAGGCCCTAGCAGAAAATGCACGAACTGTGCGCCGGAAAAATAGGTCGGGTAGGGCGTTGCGGTCACGATCAGTAAACCGATCAGCAGCGCCACAGCAACCGCGACCGGATTAAGCAGTGGATGCTCGCCAGCCTTGCGGTAGATCCAGACTGCCAACTGATAACAGACCAGCGTAGCCGTCAGCCACAGCAGCGGCTTAGTCGCCAGATAGACCCAGATCGCGGCCAGCGGTGCGTCTTTCATGCACCCAACCTAATTGTTGAATCGACTTGCTTCGTTATTGAAATGGGACGTTTTTTTGATGCGCTGTCATGGTACGCCACAAAAAACGTTTCAACCTACGCCGCCCCAACGACCCGCCCCGTCCCGCGCTTGACCGGCAATTCCTGCCAAATCCCGCTTGTTTCAGCCGTGCCAACGCCCGCAAAAAATTCACGCATCGCCACAAACCGTTCCTTATTCGCCAGCGCCGCGTTAATGACCTGTGCCAGCGAACCAGCGCCAGCCGGCCCCATCAGCGGACGTGCTGAAATCAGGTTAGTGAAATAGAGCGCGGGAATCGTCAGCTCTTTGGCGGCCTGCACCACCGGCGTGGTGCCGATTGCCAGATCAGGTTTCAGCGATTTGACTGCCGCCAAATCCTGCTCCAGCGAGGCGCGGAATTGCACCGGCACCCCGTGCGCGTCGAGCCATGCCAGATCGCTCTCATTCCAGGGTGTGCGCGGGCAGGCCGTGCCGACATAGGGTACTTGTGCGCCAGATTCGATCAGCAGTCGCGCCACCAGCAACTCGGAGCCTTCGTAACCGGAGACGATGACGCGCCCCGTGATCGGCTTGGCGGCCAGTGCGCCAGCAATGGCCGGGAGAAATTTGTTTTTGGCGGCATCAACTTTGTCCTGCGCGATGCCACACGACTGACCAATCGCGTCCAGCCAGGCCGCCGTGCCGTCACATCCGACCGGCGCAGAGCCGACAATCGGGCGACCGGCGGCGGCGAATTCGCGGCAAGACGCGGTGTATTGCGGATGAATCGCAGCGGCGGCGGCGCAATCGAGCGCCGCGTAAAGTTCGCGCCATTCGCGGGTCGGCACCACTGGCCCGGTCGCCAGCCCCAGCGGTTCCAACATCATGCCAATCCCAACCGGATCAGCCGGGAACATCTCGCCGAGCAACGTCACCGTCGGGCGCTCGCTACGTCCGCCGCGTGGTGCCTGCACCGGCCCTTGCTCCGCCTCGTTGCGGGCGTAATGCAGCATCGCGCCAGCCAGAACGTCCTTCGCCTCGGCGTGAGTTGGCACGCCAAAACCCGGCACGTCGATGCCAATAATTCGCACCCCGTTGATCTGTTTTGGCAACAGGCGCAGCGGAACGCCGGATGCCGTCGGGACGCAGAGATTGATGGCGACGATGGTGTCGTACCGCTCAGGATCGGCGAGTTTGAGCACCGCCTCGCGTGCATCCTCGAACAACCGCCCTGACACCAGCGATTCGGAATCGAACGGCACATAACCAATCGAGCGCCGCGCCCCATAAAAATGCGCGGTAAAACTCAGACCATACACACAGCAGCCAGAGCCGACCAACACCATTGCCGTGCGGCGCATCCTTAAACCCACGCGCAGCGCACCAAAGGCCGGACACATGGTTTGCGGTTGATCGTGCGGGCCGGCGGGATAATCGGCGGCGAGCTGTTTGAGCAGCTCGGCGTTACCCGTTTTAACGGCAGCGGACTTCAACGTCTCGGTATTGGTGCAGGTCACGTCAATTGGCGCGTGAGCGGAATCGGTCATTGGGTTGTCCTGTGGCTGCTCAGACATCGTCGTAAATCACTTCAAGCGACGGTTTCACCAACGCCGCCACGTCGCACATATCGGCGGCGTTCGCCGGTTCCAGCACCACATGCCGCCCGACCGCATCGCCCTTGAACAAGTTGAGCAGCGCCTCGTGTGCCAGCGGTTTCGGTTTCACCGGCGGCGCGGTCGCGACACTGGCTGCCAGTTCCTCAAACAGCAATCCCCAGCGGTCACCCGGTCGCCCGACGATCTCATAATTCGCGCTCTTGCGGCGGATGTCATCGTCCGCTGGAATCGTCGCCAGAATTGGAATCCCGACTGCTTCAGCGAATGCCTGCGCCTCGCCGGTGCCGTCATCCTTGTTAATCACCATCCCCGCGACGCCGACGCTACCGCCCAATCCGGTGAAATAGCCGACCGCCGAGCAGACATTATTGGCGACGTACAGCGATTGCAGATCATTCGAGCCAACGATGATGACTTTCTGGCACAGATCTCGGGCAATCGGCAGACCGAAGCCGCCGCACACCACGTCGCCCAGAAAATCAAGCAGCACGTAATCAAAATCCCACTCGTGAAAACCCAGACCTTCCAGCAGTTCAAAGCCGTGAATGATGCCGCGACCGCCGCAGCCGCGCCCGACTTCAGGACCGCCGAGTTCCATCGCAAACACGCCATCGCGCTTAAAACAGATGTCACCGATGGCGACGCGATCACCGGCTTTCTTTTTCTCGCTGGACACGCCAAGGATGGTCGGACAGGCGCGTCCACCGAACAGCAGCGTAGCGGTGTCACTCTTCGGATCGCAGCCGATCAGCAGTACTTTCTTGCCCTGCTGCGCCATCATGTAAGAGAGGTTGGCGAGGGTAAAGCTCTTCCCAATGCCACCCTTGCCGTAAATGGCGATGATCTGGGTTTGCTTGAGCGCGGGCGCGGCAGATGGTGCAGAAACGGTCACGGATACAGTCACGATAAATTTCTCCAATCCAGAATCATCTTCAAACAGGTGGGATCGCCAAACGCGGTGCGATAGGCGTCATCGGCGTCGGTGGCAGGGACGCGATGGGTAATCAATCCGTCCAACGACAATCGTCCAGAATCGAGCAGCGCCTGCACTGCGGCGAGATCGGCGGGTTGAAATTCAGCGGCGATCCGGAAACGTGCCTCGCGCATGAACGCTGGAGGGAAGGTGAAGGCGACTGGCTGATGATAAAACCCCGCCAGCACGATTTCGCCGCCTCGCACGAGCCGTGCAACCAGCCGATCTAAAATCGTCGCATCGCCGCTCATGTCGCAAATGCAGTGGTAATCGCGGCGCGGGTCGTCATCCGGCGACATAACGCTGTAGCCATAACCCTCTGCTCCAACGTGCCGCGCCGGGTTGGTTTCCCACACCACTGGCGGCGTTTCGGCATCTAATGCGGCAATTCGCGCCAGCAAGCGTCCAAGTACACCGTGACCGACGATCAATTCGACTGTCGCGCCCGCGATGGCGTGATAAGCGGTCGCCGCCAGCGTCAGCAGCACCGCCTGCTCACCAAAATTTTCCGCTACTGGCAACAACCGGCTGCCCGGCACCACGACCCGTGATGCAGCACCACCGAAGAGTCCGCGCACCTCGCCATAGCACCGCGCTCCTGGCACGAACACCCGTTGACCGATGGTCAATCCGGCATCTGCGCCCGCGAAGATCACGCACCCGACCGATTCATAACCGGGCACCAGCGGGTAGCCCATGCCGGGAAAATCAGGCATCTGCCCTGACCACAGCAGACGCTCGGTGCCGGTGCTGATGCCGCTCCATTCGATGTCAACGATGACATCGGCAGGTTCTGGCGGCGTCAATACCAAGCGTTGCAGTGACAGGCGTTCGGGTTGTTCAAGGACGACAGCGAGGGCTTCGAGTGTGGGTGTTTCGGGGTTCAAGAGATCGCTCGCACGAGGTTGAATCGGATGGATGCGTCAGTTTAACGAAAGCTGAACGTCAGTCTAGGGCGGCAGACAGAAGATTGATCAGAAAGCGCGGAAAATCGCGTTTTCTAGGGCGGGGCGGATGTCAATAGTTGTATCAGCGTTCAGGCTTGCGCTTGATTAAGCGATTCGGGTGGTTCTAGCTTCGCAGGGAATCTGTTTTAGAACCTCGTGGTTTAGAACAACGGACAGTTTCTTTTCGTAAAAATGATCATGCGGAACGAGACATCTAGCCACGAGACAAGCTTTTCACATCCCTAACTCAACTACAGACGCCTTCGGAACAACCCGGATAAATGGGTTAGGGTCGTCCATGATGTAGACTGGACTTACTGGCGATCCATCCCGTGCCATGATCCCATTGACGTAGTGATATTTGAGCGTCAATTCAGAGCCGGCCCCCAACCAACTCTTAACTATCAAATGGTTTGTAGTTGATTGAATAATCTCACCAGAACCTGAGATAAAAAAAGACTTTGAACCTTCGACTCGATAAGTCTGCACAGGTCCAAATGTTGATTCTTGGATAATTTTTGGAAACTGAGTTAGGTAGTGTTTGCTACGATCCGTATGCACGGCAATCCATCCGATATTATATAAAGAAAGATAATCCATAAACTGCTTTGGCTTGATTTCTTCGATTTTTTTTCCGAAAACATGCGCATCCCAGAATCCAGCGAAGAATAGGTAAACATACGGCCCGCCAATAAACTCTCTATCGCTTTCCCGTGCCAATAGCCCAGAACTGTGCGCCCGATCATGTACGCGGGCAAAGGATGTTTCGAACAGCACACGACCATCTTTATTCGTATTGTTCTTTAGCCAAACCAAAAGATCCGTATTAATCGACCCCAACCCTCGAACTTCGGGCGGCGGTGCTCCATATCGTCCTACATTCATATAGGAAACTTCGCGTCCCAGCTCCCACAATAACACCGCGCTGAATAAAGCAATTATTCCTAACACGGCATACTTCAAAGACTGTTTTTTTTCACTGTGTACGGCCATGTCCATCAGCGCAGAAAGACCTATGCCGGCTGGTACGACTAAAAAAAGATAGGCCATAACAGAGAATCGATTCGGCTGTAAAGCCCCAGTACCAGGTAGAGCGGCTCCAACCGCTGCAAAAATCACTAGTACTGCCCAAACTGTCAGAAAAATCCTTACCAAAGTGCGATATTCACCCCGCCACACCGCTAAAATCGATAAAGTAAATAAAAGCGGATAGACCTTGGAACCCATCGCCGAATCTCGAAAGAGTCCGATCATTTCCAAGGGTATGACCATCAGATCCACGCGCGTCTGAAAATGACTGCCTGCACCGCTCACTAATCCGGGTGAGAATAAGAGAGGAACTAGCCAAATAAGATTTGGGATTAAACTGAGAGCGGAAACGATTGACATTCGCGTAAATACTGGCGCAGTAAAAGCGATACTTCTGTAGTAAACAAGAGCAACTAGCACGAAAAAGATAACTGGAACTGGAAATAATGGATGCAGAAAAAATAGGAACGCGCCCAGCAACCCGATCCATAGCGTTGAAAAGCGATTTCCCTTACACAAAACATCTTTATATAATAATGCACAGAATGGTAGCGTTGCATAGCAACCAAAGACATACGCGACCATACCTGCTGTATGATACCAATGGAACCCGGATATCCACCAAAGCATAAGACCCAAAGCGCCACTAAATAATCCCACACGTTTTCCAAGACCCAAGAGCGACGTCGCTACGGGCACACACAGCGGACCTAAAAGCGCCAAGAGGAAAACGTAGAGCTTATAGACTTGAACAGGCTCAAGTACCGACTGGAGAAGGGCACTAGCTAAAGCAGGTAACTTGGCACTCGCATTAAACGCCAATCCACCTAGATAACCTGCTGAAAAAAGCGGGTCGTAACCTTCTAATTGCCCCTGATTCCAAAAGTCGACAGCCAACTCGATTTGGTAAAGATGAAAGGCATTGTCAATAGTGCTTAACGGACGAAGCGAAAAGATTTCGCTTATTGGAAATACATAGCTCAAAAAAATAAATTGAATAACTAAAAAAATAAGAAAAACACCAAAAAGCGGCGAGCGCATCGCATTTTTAGACCAAATTGAACCGAAGTTCCAACGAGTCATTAAGATGCCTCTGTGTTTTTCTATCATATTCATACCGCCTTTTCGATAAAATATCTCGGACGGCGTTTTGTCTCCAGATAAACTTTGGCTATATATTCGCCAAGGATGCCAATACTCAAAAGCTGGACACCCCCCAGGAAAAAAATCGCGACAATCGAGGATGCCCACCCCGGAATCACTGAACTCAAAAACAGTTTTCCGTAAATAATCCAGGCAATCATGAAAAAACTAAGAACACAAACGATCAGTCCCATGACCGAAATCATGCGCAATGGCATCACACTAAATGACGTGATGCCATCAAGTGCAAAACTGAGCATCTTGCGGAGCGGATACTTCGACTCTCCGGCGAAACGCTCTCCCCGGTCGTAGTAAACTGTATCGGTCGGAAACCCGATCAGTGGAATCATTCCGCGCAGAAAAAGGTTAACTTCTGAATAACTGCCTAGACAGTCGATGGCGCGACGTCCGAGGAGTCTGAAATCAGCGTGATTGTGAACAATCTCGACACCGATTCGCGATAACAGGCGATAATAAAACTCCGCCGTGCCGCGCTTGAATGCCGTATCCGTTGCTCGTGCCTTGCGAACACCGAAAACAATCTCCGCGCCTTGCTTGTGTTTGCGCACCATATCCGCAATTACCGAGATATCGTCCTGGAGATCTGCATCAATAGAGACTAAAGCATCGCCCGGTGCACCAAATAGACCCGCGAGTAGCGCGTTCTGATGGCCTCGGTTGCGAGAGAGTTTGATGCCGTGGAACCGCGTATTCTGTCCGGCGAGTTGCTCAATGATTGACCAGGTTTTATCCTTGCTGCCATCATCGACGAAGTAAATGGCGCTGTCGGCAGAAATTAAATCAGTGGCAACCATCTGATCAATTAATGCAAGAAGACGTGTCGCGGTTTCGCGCAATACCTCTTGCTCGTTATAGCAGGGGACGACAATGCCAAGCTGAAGAACCATCAATTTTACTCCGTCGAAGTGGAGATTTTTTCCGCCTCATTCTGAATCTGAAGTGGAAAAACAAATTTCTTTTGTAGCAGATAAGACAGTCCGGTGCTAATCGGAATCGCTAAAGCCCCTGCCGTATATTGATCGATGCCTAGTAAGATCCATCCTCCTATAGCGGCGATACTTATTAAATAAATAAAAGCCCAGCTAAGAATAAAACGCCATAATAGATAAATATTGGTATTTTTAAAAACAAATCGCCCCTGAGTATAAAAACTGAATATTATTCCAAGTAATAGCGCCACCAGATTCGCTAAGGCAAAATGCAATCCAAGTAAAACGCCAATAACGTACACTAAATAACTAAATCCTGTATTAAAAATACCAACAAAAAGAAACCGAAAAAATTGATAATTTAGAAAAAAAAAGCTCATTCTGAGTGCTTTTAAAAATATTTGATTAGCATTTTTCATAAACAATTTTCATTTCATGGAAAATAAATAAATTTCCCATAGTTTCCATATTAACAGGAAAATAGGTGAACGATCTTACTTGATAACCAGTCGTTTCTATTAGCCCTCGATCTTTTATGTAATTTTTTGTTACAAAGGTGCGGTGAGTGTGATCAAACAAATAACCTTTTTGACCAGGGACAACTACGATTACTTTTTGTACACCAAGACGCAAACATGAAGCGAGTATTTGTTTTAATCCATTTTCCGCATCTTCAAAATGTTCAAGTACATGCGACATTACAAAAGTTTTGAATTTTTTTTCTGGTAATTGTGAGAATGTGAGTCCGTCAGCAGATGGATCATAGTGTTCGACATTCATACCTGCCGCAGTAAGGGCGCGTACTAGATGCAGATTTACCTCAAGACCTAGAGAATCAGGGGGAAGTCTTGCAAGTAATTGACCTGCTCCACAACCAAAATCGATCGTTGAACCTTCAATATCATTAAGAATATTCGCGAGATAAAAATTTTTTACGAAACGGCGTAGTGGATTACGACTACGTAAAAGTTGCCGCTCGGCATATGCTGCATCATATTCGTTTTTGTTTTTATTCATGATTTATGATTTCATTTAACAAAAAATCGATAAAATATTAGTCGTAGCAGATTATTTATTCTGGCAACGATCATACCTAAAACGATATCAGTGAGTTTTAAGCGGATTCCAAACTGACGACGACACTTCTCAATGAAAGAGATGAACTGCTTGCTTTGTCTTGATCCGATTTCCACGCTCCAAGAACTTGAAGAAACCCGAAAAGCAGAAACTGGATCGTTCAGATAGTAGCCGTCACCATACGAAAGAAGCCGTATCCAATAATCAAGATCAATGACATAGGGAATGCTTCCATCGAATTTTCCTACGATCTCAGCAGTGGATTTGCGAAATAATACGCCGCCGGGCTCACCAATTAAGTTGGTTCCGTAGCGAATACAACGCCGAATTAATTCATGCGCGGCTAAAGTTCCATTGCATCCATTCGGATAACTGCGGCGGGTAATGACGTGCCCTGCATGATTAATAATATTGCGCACTCCAAAAACCAAGGCAATACGATTGCAAAAATCGCTATCAAGGATCGCTGCTTGGCGCTCCAGAGATTGCGGATAAAGTAGATCGTCCTGCGGCAAAAGCTTGAAATAAGTTCCGCGAGCCTCGGCGAGGCAGCGGTTCCAGTTGCCCTCTGGCCCTAAATTGACTGGATTCCTCAGATATCGGATTCTGCTATCAGAATAAGCGGCAACGACCTTAGCGGTATCATCGGGGGAATTGTCGTCGATGATCACTAGCTCGAAATCAGAAAGTGTCTGTTTTAATACGGAGTCAATCGTGGCAGATAGGTGTGCTGCACCATGATAGGTTGGGATACAAACCGAAATCAGGGGAGTCATTGGTTGCATCAATTTTGTTCTTATAGCCTTTTCCGGCGCCGAATAGAGATGGTGCGGTTCCGACGTGGGTCGACTAAAGAGACCTTGAACGGAATTTGTTCGAAGGAGACGCCAAAGATTTTGCCACTTTAAGCGACTTACAAATTCAAACCCCCCGGTTCTGCCGGGGGATACGCATCAGGATGCGACTGAATCAATGGATCAGGCGCGGTCGCTCAGCCGGTGTCAGCGCAAACCCAAAGCACGCTCGCGCTCATCAAGCTGCTCGAACAACTCAAGCACCCAGATGACTTTTTCGCCAACACCAGAGGCCGACTCAATCGCTGACTTGGGTGTCGCTGCTACCACGGCATCGACTAAGAAGCGCGTTTCTTCCAGAGCAGGCGCGGAGATATAACGTGGTGTCAGCACGATCTTGCCGAGAATAGGCGCGAGCAGTTGCAGCTTACGCGGCACCGGCACCACGGCACGCCGGGAGATGGAATCGAGTCCATGACGCTCAACCTGACGTCCAATCTCGGAATAGAGATAACGGGCAGCATTGATCCCGGCGCGGCAGTTCATCGGCAGGCCGGCAATTCCAGTATCTGAACGCTGATAGAGCATGTCCGCCGCCTGTAACAAACGCTGGATGACGGACGCCAGCGCCTCATTGAAGACCGGCGCCTTCAGCCAGGCGTCAGGGTCGATCCCGGCCTCGCGCAGCCACTGCCGGGGCAGATAAAGCCGACCGTTACGCGCATCCTCGCCGACATCGCGGCAGATGTTGGTGAGCTGCATGGCCACGCCCAGATCGCAGGCACGGGCAACGAGTTCGGTTGAACGTGCGCCCATCAGGGTCGCCATCATGGCGCCAACGGTGCCGGCGACCCGCGCTGAATAGTCGTAGACGCCGGACAGATCCTCGTAACGACGCCCCTCGGCATCCCACTCAAAGCCTTCCAGCAGCGCCGTCAGCAGACGCTTGGGCATGGCGAAATTCACCACGACATCGGCCAGCGCACGATCCGCCGGATCATTGATCGGGCAACCGTCATAGATGCGGTCGAGCCGGTCATGGAGCATGGCCAGCGCTGCGGCTTGCGCCACCGGATCGCCCTCGACGCAATCGATGGCGTCGTCGGCGATGCGACAAAAGGCATAGAGCGCAATCGCCGGATCGCGGAAGCGCGCAGGCAGCAGGAAGGACGCAGCATAAAATGAACGCGAGCCACAACGCAGGAGATCGCGGCAGGCAGAGATATCCACCGCTGACGCATGACAGCTCGTTGTCAGTGGATCAGAAAAAGTTTGAAGCATCAGGTACCACCGTATCAAGGACACGCGCTGATGATAGGACTCCGGGCACACCTGCCCCCGGATGCGTCCCGGCACCGACTAGGTAAAGACCGTCCACCTCTTCGCTTTTGTTGTGCGGGCGGAACCACGCACTTTGCATCAGGATGGGCTCAAGACTGAATCCGGCACCGTTGTAAGACAGGAGTCGATCCTTGAAATCCTGGGGCGTCGTGACGAGCGAGGTCGCAATCTGATCTTCCAGTCCTGGAAGAATGGTTTCACTGAGATAGCGGGCGATGCGGGCGCGATAGCGTTCGGCCTCGGTTGCCCAGTCGGTGCCACTGCCTAGATGGGGCACCGGCGCCAGCGCATAAAAGGTATCGCAGCCAGCGGGGGCGAGACTCGGGTCGGTCGCCGTCGGACGATGCAGATAGAGACTGAAATCCTTGGCGAGAACCTTGTGATGGAAAATGTCGTCGAGCAGCTCGCGATAGCGCGGGCCGAGCATGATGGTGTGATGCTTCACGTCAGGGTACTGGCGCTTGGTGCCGAAATACCAGACGAACAGACCATTGGAATACTTGGCACGGGCGAGCCGTTTGTCAGTCCAGTGCTTGCGCTGACTGGCGGGCAGGAGCTTGTGATAGGTCGTCGCGGCATCAGCGTTAGAAATGACCACTGGCGCGGCGAGTTCTTCGCCAGAGACCAGACGCACCCCGGTTGCCTTGCGATCTTTGACCAGGATCTCGGCGACTTCAGCGTTGTAGCGGATGCTTCCGCCCTGTCCTTCAATCAGGCTGACCAGCCCGTTGACCAGCGCACCGGTGCCACCCATTGCCGAATGCACGCCCCATTTACGCTCCAGAAAAGAGATCAGGACGTAAATTGACGTGACCGTGAATGGATTGCCACCGATCAGCAAAGGATGGAAAGACAGCACCTGCCGGATGAACGGGTCTTTGATGTATCTCGACACCATGCCATAGACCGTGCGGTAACTCTGCAAGCGGGTCATGTCCGGGGCGATCTTCGCCATGTCAGTCCAGGAGGTGAAAGGCACATGCGCCAGATCCTCGAAACCAACCTTGAAGACACGCTCGCTCATGGCCATGAAATGGTCATAGCCCACCGCGTCAGCAGGCGAAAATGCCCGGATCTGCGCCTTGACCGCATCGGCGTCGCCGTTGTAGTCAAAGATCCGGCCATCGTCGAAGCGGATGCGATAGAAGGGATCCATCAGCTTCAGTTCGATCTCGTCGGCGAAGACCCGGCCACAGAGTCCCCAGAGTTCATCAAGCAGGAAGGGCGCGGTGATGATGGTCGGCCCGGCATCGAAGGTGAAACCATCTTGCTTGTGAACATAGGCGCGCCCGCCGGGGGCATCGAGCCGTTCAAGCACCGTCACCCGATAGCCACGCGCACCCAGGCGCACAGCGGCTGCCAGACCGCCAAAGCCGCTGCCGATCACGACGGCATGTGGTTGCTTCTGACTGGAATTCATCTTGGAAATTGGGGAATCCGCGAGTGTCAAGTCTGCATTACCTGATTCTATGTCAATTTAACTTGACAGTATAGCAGGAACCTTTCTGTTGCAGGTTTTGCTGGGTGTTGGCGGAGCGTGTCGCTTGGCTTGGCGTCGACGCAGGCGGTTGATTTCGTCTCAGATTGGTGTTGTAAGCGCAAGACGCTCGGCGATCTGCTGCACGATGGCCGCAACTGCTACGGGTTGTTCTTCATGCGCCAGATGCCCAAGTGCGGGAAGTGTGATCAACTCGGCGCTCGGCAACAGTTCGCGCACCCGTTCTGCCTCACGCGGCGAAACCGTCAGGTCGCCTTCACTGACGACCAGATACAGAGGCGTTTGAAGCTGTGACAGACGCTGTTCGATGAGCGTGAGATCCCAGTTCGCCATCATCGAGAGCGCGGCGCGGACGTGTGATGGGCAACGTACCAGGCGCCGATAGTATTCGACTCCGGCAGGCGCCAGGGTCGAGCCGGTATTGGCAACCAGACGCTCAACCTCCCAGCGACTGCCAGCGCGCCAGGCAAAGATGCGCGACACCAGCGCCGAACCCGCCAGCAGCTTGGCGGCTGGCGAGAAAAAATGCGCCGGTAGTCCCCGCCAAGGCAGGAGCGCGCCATTCAGACTGATGATGGCGCGGGGGGCGATCCGGTGTTCCAGACAGAGATGAATCAGAATCGCTGCACCGGCTGAGTGACCGAGAACCAGATCAGGCGTCACCCCAAGGGTTTCGATCAGCTCGCCAACGGCGCTGGCCATGCCGGGCAGTGACATGTGCGTGTAAGGCAGTGCAGTGGTAAAGCCATGACCGGGGAGATCCGGCGCGATCACCGTAAACTGTTCAGCCAGCAGTGGCGCAAACTCACGCCAGGAATGGGTTGCCGCGCCAGTGCCATGTAGCAGCAGCAACATCGGCCCCGCGCCCATCTGCTGCACATGCCAGCGCAGACCGCCAGCCGCGACAAAACGGCTGGACGCACGATTTGGCCAGTCGTGTCCGTCGCGTGTCCAGTTGGGATATTCATGAATCGACATGCGACCCCCTTATTACGTCGTCAGGTCTTCACTTGGTTACTGTCCATTACTGTCCCAAAAAGCCAGTGATCTTGGCGCGGGAGCAGCTTGCCGTCGCGATTCCGCCAGACATCAACTGTCGCGCCAGTCTGTCTGAGATCGGCTTCAAGTGTACAGAATCCAGCAAGCGCCTGACCATTCGGTCGGCAGCGGATAGCCGTTTTCCATCTACCGCTCTCCATTTTTAAAATCAGATGCCTCATTACGCCAGACTGCCATCTTGCAAGATCACGAGAAAGCGCGGCTGATCGAGCGTCCGCCCCGTTTTTATGCCAGTGCGATTTCAGGTGCCGCAGAACGTCTGCGCGATGATTTCATGCGGCTGGGGTGGTCGGGTGTAGGGCGTGACGCCGGGGCGGTCATCCCATGGATTGACGAGAATCTGCAACAGCGCATCGAAAGCTGTCAGATCGCCTTCCTCCGCCGCATTGAGCGCGGCCTCGACCTGGTGGTTGCGCGGGATCACCAACGGGTTGGCGCGATGCATCGCAATCACCCGCGCTGCCGTGTCGGTTGACTCCTTGGCGAGTCGGACACGCCAGCGCGAAAGCCAGGCATCGATGAGTGCGGTGTCGCTGAACTGCGAGCGCAGCAGTGCTTCTGCACCAGCGGCGGCATCCGCCAAGGCACGAAACGTATTGGTGAAATCAGCAACGCCGCTGGCCATCGCATCTAACAGCGCGTCGATAAGGTTGTGATCATCGTCTGCGACTTCAATCAGCCCCAGCTTGGCGCGGAAGCAGTCCAGCCAGGCACGATCAAATTGATCCGGGAAAGCATCAACGGCGGACTGGGCTTCCCGAATCGCCCGGTCAGGATCGACATCCAGCAGCGGCAGCAGCGCCTGGGCAAATTGGGCGAGATTCCAGTGTGCGATGTATGGCTGGTTGGCATAGGCATAGCGTCCCTGATGGTCGATGGAGCTGTAGACCTGGCCCGGATGATAGTGATCCATAAACGCGCAGGGGCCGTAGTCGAGCGTTTCGCCGCTGATCGCCGCGTTGTCGGTGTTCATCACGCCGTGGATAAAACCAACGCTAAGCCACCGGGCAACGAGCGTGGCGTGACGGGCAATCACCGCATCAAGCATGGCGCGATAGGGACGTTCGTCTTCCTGCGCTTCGGGATAATGCCGTGCGATGACATAATCGGCGAGACGCCGGAGCGCGTCGATATCCTGACGGGCGGAAAAATACTCGAAGGTGCCGACCCGCACATGCCCCTGCGCCACGCGGGTCAGCACGGCACCCGGCAGCGGTACCTCACGATAGACCGGCTCGCCTGTCGTCACCACGGCCAGCGAGCGAGTGGTCGGAATGCCGAGTGCCGCCATCGCCTCGCTGATGAGATATTCACGCAGCACCGACCCCAGCGCGGCGCGTCCGTCACCTGCCCGTGAAAAAGCAGTGCGCCCAGAACCTTTGAGCTGAAGATCGAGGTGTTGGCCAGATGGCGTGACGATTTCGCCGAGCAGGATCGCCCGCCCGTCGCCGAGCTGGGGCACAAAGCGACCGAACTGATGACCGGCGTAGGCCATTGCCAGCGGCGCGGCGCCCGCAGGAACCTGGTTGCCCGCGAGAATCGCCAGACCATCCGCTGAATTCAGCGCATCAGGATCAATCCCAAACTGGTCGGCCAGCGCCAGGTTGAGCTTGACCAGTCCAGGACGGGCAACTGGATAGGGTGCCCGCCGCTCATAGAATCGCGCAGGAAGCCGGACATAAGTGTTGTCAAAGATGAAAGTCATCGCTGCGGCGTCCGGTGGTGCATTGAGTTGATCGTGCTTCAGTCCACCACTGCTTCCGGTCGCAGCATCAACCCGCCGGCGACCAGACACAGCAGGATGACGCACAGGGTGATTGCATCCCAGCCTGGCAGTGGGTTAGGTGATCGGCATCGAGCCTGGAGTTGATCGTCAACCCGGCTCAGTGCTGTGCAGATGGCGGTTGACAGCAATCCAGCTCCCGATGAGTCCGAGCAGAATGCTCCCTGAGAGGATGATGCCGGTGGCCAGGAATCCCAGCCCGGACAGCGGAAAATCACTGCGGTAGAGGCTGGCTAGATGCGACACCGGCTCCTGTAGCAGCAGGATCGCAAGCGTCACTACCAGCCAGGCGCTGAGACCGCCGAGCAGTCCATACCAGGCGCCAGCATAGAGGAATGGACGGCGGATGAAGGCCGCCGTGGCACCGACCAGTTCCATGATTTCAATCTCGATGCGCTGATTGAGGATCTCTAGCCGAATGGTATTGCCAACAATCAGCAGCACGCCCATTCCAAGCAGGGAGCCAAGCAGCAGGACGCCAGTCTGGATCAGCGCCAGAATCGCCTGGAAACGCTGTAGCCAGAGTGTGTCCATGCGGACAAAATCGGCGTCTGGCAGCGTCTTCAGCCGATCTTGCAGAAGCTCGAGTTGTTGCGGCGTGGAATAGGTATTTTGCGGATAAATCGCAAGCACGACAGGCAGCGGATTATTTGGAAGCTGCTCCAGCGCCTTTTCAAAGCCACCTAGGGCGCGGAACTCATCCAGTGCGCTTTCACGGGTGATCAGTTGGATCTGTGCGATTTCGGGCCAGGTCTGGAGCTGGCTAACAATGGTTTTGGCCGTGGCGTCGTTCACGTCAACGTGCAGAAACAGCGAAATCGCGGCCGTCTGATCCCAGCCGCCCGCCATGGTGCGCAGATTGTCCGCCAGCACATAGAGCGCAGCGGGCAGCGCCAGCGAGATCCCAATGACCGCGACGGTCATACCGGTCGGCAAAGGCGTGTCCATCAACCGCCAGAAGGTGTCTTTTGCGCTGTGCAGGTGCTGGCTGAACCAGATTCCAGGCAGATCACGGAGTCTTGTTCGGCGGCGCTGACTCCGGGCGCGTTGCTTCGGCATGGCTTACCAGCTCCGCGTGTCGTTGATCAGACGTCCATCGCCGAGGGTAAAGGTGCGATGGCGCATACTTTTAACGAGTCCAAGATCGTGCGTGGCGATCAGTAGCGTGACGCCAACATACTGAAAACGCTCAAACAGTTCAAAGATCTCACGCGAAAGATCGGGATCAAGATTGCCAGTTGGCTCGTCGGCCAGCAGCACTGGTGGGCGTCCAACCACGGCGCGGGCGATGCCGACCCGCTGCTGTTCGCCACCCGATAGCGCGACCGGCTTGGCGCGTTCACGCCTGAGCAGGCCAACTTGATCCAGCGCGGCACGTACCCGTCGTCCGACTTCTTTATGTCCAAGGCCGGTGACGACCAGCGGCAAGGCCACGTTGTCGAAGACGCTGCGATCTGGCAACAGGCGGTGATCCTGAAAGATCATCCCGACCTGACGGCGGTGATAGGGGATCTGGCAGCGAGGCAGGGTGGCCAGGTTGCGGCCATTGACGAGGATCTGGCCGCGGGTGGGACGTTCCAAAAGACCAATCAGACGCAGCAGGGTACTCTTGCCGGCTCCCGAATGGCCGGTCAAAAAAGCCATCTCGCCAACCTTCATCTCGAAACTGACGTTGGTCAGCGCCTCGCCGCGTTCCGGGTAGCGTTTGAAAACGTGTTCAAACAGGATCACAGACTGACCTAACCCAGCAGGGCATTTAGAAACTCATCGGCGTCGAAGGGTCGCAGATCGTCGATGGATTCGCCGACGCCGATGAAACGGATTGGTACCTTCAGTCGCTCGGCGATGGCGAAGACGATGCCACCCTTGGCGGTGCCGTCGAGCTTGGTCAGGGTGATGCCGGTGATTCCGACCGCACGGTGGAAATGTTCGGCCTGGGTCAGTGCGTTCTGGCCGGTCGTGGCATCCACCACAAGCATGACTTCGTGAGGTGCATGGGGATCGATCTTTTTGAGTACGCGGGCGACTTT
Organism: uncultured Chromatium sp.; assembly: GCA_903897335.1. GTDB lineage: Bacteria > Pseudomonadota > Gammaproteobacteria > Chromatiales > Chromatiaceae > Chromatium. The sequence goes on from CAIUAY010000178.1 coordinate 18,421, forward strand.
GGACAGTTCGTCCATGAGGTTGGTCTTGGTGTGCAGCCGTCCGGCCGTGTCGGCGATCAGCACATCGGCACCACGCGCCGTGGCGGACTGGAGCGCATCGAAAATCACTGAGGCTGAATCCGCTCCGGTGTGCTGGGCTATGACCGGGATCTGGTTGCGCTCGCCCCAGGTTTCCAGTTGCTCGACGGCAGCGGCGCGGAAGGTGTCGCCGGCAGCCAGCATGACGCTGTTGCCTTCGGCCTGGAGGCGTTTGGCAAGCTTGCCGATGGTCGTGGTCTTGCCAGCGCCATTGATGCCGACCATAAGAATCACTTGCGGCCTGTCAGGCGCGGCCTGATGCACCGGGCCGTTGGCGGCCAGCAGAAGCTGACGCAGGTCTGACTTGAGCGCTAGCAGCAATGCCTGCGGATCGGCCAGTGTCTTGCGCTTCACCCGTTCAGTGAGATCGGCAATGATGCGGGCGGTGGCCTCCACGCCGACATCGGCCGTGATGAGGAGTGTTTCAAGCTCGTCCATGAGATCGTCGTCGATGCGTTTGCGACCCAGAAACAGCGTTCCGAGACCATCGCCAAGCTGGGCGCGTGAGCGCGTGAGCCGCTCGCGCAGACGCGAGAAAACGCCCGGTTTTCGCGCCTCGTCCTGATCTGGCACAGCGGGATCTATTGCCGCCTGTCCCGCTGGCTCAGGCACCTTGGCTGGCTCGGCCTTGAGATCTGGTTTAAGCGTGACATCAGCCGGGGGATTGCCGGACTTGAATAGTTTGCCAAGCCAGGGTGCATAGGTGGCTCCGGCGACATCTGAAGTGGGCGGTGCATCAGGCGGCACCAGCACGACAGACCGGCTTGGCGCATCCGGTGGCGTCTGATCCATTGTCTTGCGCTTTTTTCCAAAACCGAACATAGATGCGTACTGTGAATGGATGATTGGGAAACGGTGTGAACCCACCATGCGAAGTCGTTTTTGGCCAGGCGCTAACGATTCGCTCAGAGGCTTGATCGGATCATCGCACGATCCATCATGCGGATGTTATGGCGTAAAGTGGACCCTATGTCCAGGACAGTTTTTCCCCGAATTTAAGTGGTGCTGCCGCCCTCAATCGCAGCGGTTTGGCGCTGCCCCAGTTCTGATTCTGACTTGCCGAAGCGATCCACGAGTTTGGCTCCCCCGCCTCCCCCCGAGTGCTAGTACGCGCTTCCGTTTAATCTTGCATAAGCCTCATTGTAGACACATCTCGTCAGGCAAGTTCTCAAGAGGTGCATCCAATGATCAAGTATGTTGTCCGGCTCACCGATGACGAACGCTCGTCGCTGACGCAGTTA
>CAIUAY010000179.1 GCA_903897335.1 uncultured Chromatium sp.
CACGCCAGACGCCCCACGCAAGCTGTTCCGCTTTCTACGCGAGGTGCTGGATCAGGACGGGGCAAGGGATGTCCGTTCAGATGAGCCGATGATGCCCTGACGACGCAGAGAGTCAATCACCGTCGCGGCCAGTTCCTCCGGGCTTTGGGTCGTGGCATCCAGCGTGAGTTCAGGTGATAGCGGGGCTTCATAGGGATCGTCGATGCCCGTGAAGCCCTTGAGTTCACCCGCCCGCGCTTTTTTATACAGCCCCTTGGGATCGCGGCTTTCGCAGATCTCGATGGGCGTGTCGACAAAGATCTCGATGAACTCTCCCGCCGTCATGGTCTGGCGCACCAGATCCCGATCACGCCGATAGGGGCTGATGAAAGCAGTCAGTGCAATCAGGCCGGACTCTGCGAAGAGTTGCGCCACCGCACCGATCCGCCGGATGTTTTCCTCGCGGTCAATCGCCGAAAACCCCAGCCCGAAGCGTTTGGCAAACTCCTCGCCATGACGTTCCTTCAGTATTCCCGGCGCGGCATTGAGCGCATGGCGCACGTTGTCGCCATCAAGGACGGTGCTGTGAAGACCCTGCTCATGCAGCAGATGATCGAGCGTGTTGGCAATGGTGCTCTTGCCCGACCCGCTCAAGCCGGTGAACCAGATCACGCAGCCTTTGTGACCGTTCAATGCTTCGCGTCGAGCGCGTGACACCTGGCGCTCGTGCCAGGTGACGTGGATGTCCTGTGTCATAATCAATGGTTCTCGAAAACAGATCGGATGGCGTGTCAGAACATGTGAGACACCTGCGCCGGCCAGCAGCGACCGGGCAGCGCATCATAATCATAATGATCCCGAACAGACATCAATTGAATCTCCCGGCAACGGCCATCCTGGTGACAGGCCCCGCCCGTAGTGGCAAAAGCGAATGGGCTGAGCGTCTCGCCTCAACTTCGGGGCGGGCGGTGATCTATGTGGCGACCGCGCTAGAGAATCCAGAGGATGCGGACTGGACAGCGCGCATCGCGGCGCATCGTCAGCGTCGCCCGGCGCATTGGCAAACGCTCGCGGTTCCCGATGCACTGGAAGCGGCGCTTGCTGCACACTCGGATGCGAGCTGCTGTCTGCTGGTTGATTCGCTCGGAACCTGGGTGGCGAATCTGCTCGAACGCGATGACACGGCATGGCAGATCCGCCGTGATGCGCTGCTGGAACAGATCGACCGCAGCGCGGCACTGGTGATCTGTGTTGGAGAAGAAACCGGCTGGGGCGTCATCCCGGCCTATCCAGATGGTCGGACGTTTCGGGATCGACTCGGCGGACTGATCCGTCATCTCGGTTCACGCTGTGCGGCAAGCTGGCTGGTGACAGGCGGTTATGCGCTTGATCTGGCGCGATACGGTATTCCACTCGAATCTGGCGTTGATCCAGGTCAAACAGCGGACGGCGACCATCACCCAACATGAGCGTCTTTCCGAAATGGCATCGGAGCGATCGCCGTTGGAGCTGGTTTGAAGCCAGCCGCGACGATAGCGGATGTTCACGACAGGCTCATCGGCGACGCGATGCGTCCGGGACGCGAGTGTTTTCATGCCTGAGCGGCGGCGTCTTGTGGCTGGCAGCATCTATGGCATTGAGCGCGGGTGTTTCCGCGCCAGCGCGTGGAACCTCAGCCAACCTCACTCACGGTGCAGTCGATCATTTGCCGACAGTCGTGAGCACCAATCTGTGCGCCGATCTGCTGCTGCTGGGCATCGCGGCACCGGAGCAGATTCTTTCGGTCTCGCGCCAGAGTCAAAATTCCAGCGTGTCGCCGGTTGCTGGGCAGGCTCGCCGTTATCCGGGCAATCGCGGCGGGGTCGAGGAAGTGCTGCATCTGAAACCCGATATTGTACTCGTGTATACCGGCTGGACGGGGCGGCGTCATGCCGAACTGCTGGCGCGTCAGGGGATTAATGTCATCGCTTTGCCCTATCCACGGCGTTGGGACGATGCACACCAGATGACCCGCGAAATGGCCGTCCGCATCGGTCGTGATGCCGCAGGCGAAGTCAGGGTTGCGGCGGCAGAACAGCGGCTACAGCAACTGTTGCAGATGCTGGCACAGCGCAGACAGACGGCGTACTCGGCGCTGTATCTGCGTCCCAGTGGCGGAACGGCGGGAACGGGAACCTATGTTGACGATCTGCTGACGCGCCTGGGTTTACGCAATGCAGCGGCAGAACAGCAAATATCGGGCTGGGGACGCCTGCCGCTGGAGCGCCTGATCAGTGCGCCGCCGGAACTGCTGCTGCTCGGTTATTTCGATTCAGCGCGACCCTGGGCCAGTTCTGCCTATGGTCGTCATCCCGTGTTGCAGGCGCTGATGCAGCAACGTCCAACGATCAACCTGCCTGGCAATGCCTGGGGCTGTGGAGGGCTGGAATTGATCGATGTTGCTGAACAGTTGGTCGAGGCGCTAGGCAAGCTGCCTGCTGACATCTGCAATGCTCCCAACGACCATTGATGCGGATATGCGGCGCATCCATAACGTATCCTGAACCGCTTGTCGGCGCAATCCCCCGCCTTTAGGCGTGGGGTCAAGCCGACTCTTTCTTTGACTATATAGCGCAAAGCTGTATAATTTTTTTATGCGTCGTCCGCTGATCACGTACAAATCGAATAACAACGTGGTTTACTCGTGCAAATTTCACGTTGTGTGGTGCCCAAAGTACCGTCGAAGGGTTTTGGTCGAAGGGG
>CAIUAY010000180.1 GCA_903897335.1 uncultured Chromatium sp.
AGGCGAAGACACTCTTTCCCTACACGACGCTCTTCGATCTGGCGGCGCCGAGGCCGCGGATGACCATGGGAAACAGCACGGGCGGAATGGCGAGATAGAACACCGGGCGCTGCGCGGACTGCAGGGCGCGCCGGAGCGACTCGAAGGTGGCCGCGTCCTCATAGTTGCCACTGACGTATTGCAGCGCCGACAGCAGGCGCTCCAGCGCACGCCGGTCAATGTCGGCGCCGTTCCGCTCCACGCTTTCCCGCGCATACGCGCGCAATTTTTCGACGCTCCACGGCGATGACGCGACACCGATCACCGGCACCTGCAGGGCGCCGTGCTGGCACATCGCATGGAGCGCGGGAAAGATCTGTTTGTGCGCCAGGTCGCCCGTTGCGCCGAAGACGACCAGGGCATCCGCAGGCTGCCGGTGCGGGTCGGTGGCGTAAGGATCCATCTTAGTGTCCGACTTGCGAGCCAGCAGCGGCCGCCTGCGCCAGGTTGGCAACGTCCGCATCGCCGTTCGTCGCACCGATGGTGCATTTCTCGTGGTCTTTCAGTTCTTTCATGCTTCGCAACATGGGGCCTGTCCTTTGGCGAAGTCAACCGTCGTCATCGCCCCCGGTTCATTTCGTGGCGCCGGGCGCGCGATGCCTGCTGGGTTCGGCGATCAATCCGACATGTTGCACTTTGTGATCCATCAACCGGCGTGTCTGTGCGCTGCCGTACGCAAGCGTCGACGATCGCGGTCCGCGTCCGACGATGTGACTTGGGGGATCTGAATGTACGGTAGCGCACGGACGCGGTGCCCAGCGAGCGCTACCGTCTATCGATAAAATGATACGTCGATGCTCGCGGTGCACCGATACCTGGATGCCTATTGGCGCGCTACTAACTTCCTGTCGGTCGGCCAGATTTTCCTGTGGGACAACCCGGTGCTGAAGCGCCCGCTGACCCTCACCGACGTTAAGCTCATGCTGCTCGCACGACGCCGGGGCAGCACTTCATCTACGCGCACCTGAAACGAGTCATCAAGGGCAACGATCTAGATATGATCTATGTTTCGAGTTCCGGTCACGGTGACCCGGCGGTGGTCGGCAACACCTATCTTGAGGGCACCTATAACGAGGTCTATCCCGACATCAGCCGCAACGAAGCCGGGTTGAAGAAGCTGTTCAGACAGTTCTCGTTTCCCGGTGGTATTAGCCACGCTTCACGCGAGTGCCCAGGCTCGATCCACGAGGGCGGCAAACTGGGCTAATCACTGAGTCATGCTTTGGTGCCGTCTTCGATAACCACGGCCTGATCGTCGCCTGCGTGATTGGCGACGGCGAGACCAAACCGTGGTGCAGATCCAGGCCATCCAACAGGACGCATACCTGCACGGCCAGACCCCGCACACGCTGGCCGATGATCGCGCTGAATTCGCCAAAGGGTTGGACGGGGTCGCAGTGGGTCGACGGCGAACCCATGTAAGGCGAACTTCCGTTCGCATCGGCGTTGGTGCATAAAGAAGCAGTGGGCAGGATTCTGTCAAGTCCCGTGAGATTACAGACCCGCTTTTTGAAGCGTTCGGGGCATGTTTGTTGCCAGTCTTTGAGTGCTTGAATCGGCGCGATGTGTCCCAGCGCCTTTTGCGGGATCTGGTGATTGTATAACCTCACATAGCCG
>CAIUAY010000181.1 GCA_903897335.1 uncultured Chromatium sp.
CGTGGGATTTCCCAGGAACATCTTCCGCTGTACCTGAGCTTCTTCCAGTTCGTTCACAATGCTCGCGTGCGCGGCAAGAACCTACTGCCCGCACTCCTGGGAACGCTGCTGGCCTGTCTGTCCGGAATGCAGATTGAGCCAAAGCCGCAATGAAGCGGCTGATTTTAATCGGGTTATTTGGTGGGCGCAGGTGGGATCGAACCACCGACCCCTGCCGTGTGAAGACAGAAAGCAACCCTGATCAATTTGTTAAATCAAACAGTTGCACTACCGCTCATGGTGAGATATTGACCAGAAGTGACAGCCAATGACTCAGCATGACGCCCCATTTTCACGCGATTTTCACGCCGCCCGATCCTGCGCATGACTGACTGCCCGCAGCGTCATGAGCAATTGGACATAACCATCTTTTTTCAGCGGCCAGAGCGTCTGAATCGAGGAAAGCGTCATCCATTCATCCGGTCGAATCTTGAGAAAGGCCAATAGTTCGTGGTCTTCCATCAGTGCAATCAGCCCTGGAGAGGCAAATCGACTCGGCACAGGAACCAACTCATCATGCTGGCGCTCACAAAACGGCACAGTCTCAGCCTGATCAACACCAGTGGCCACATTGCCAAGCAAGGTATCAACCGGGAGATTCAGCGCATTGGCCAAGGCATTCACCACCTGCTGTGATGGCACCCGGTCGCCGCGCTCAATCTGAGCGACAAATGGCTGAGAAATTCCCGCCATCTTGCCTAGGACGGCTTGAGACAGTTGTACAGTCTGTCGTGCGGATTTAAGACGCTGACCGAGAACATGGCTCATAACAACTGCCAATTATGCGATGTTGGCAACGCCAGCACACGACTCACACCACTGAATCGTGCGTGATCGGCGTATGACGCACACGAGGAACGATGCGACCCACAGATTTTGAGTAAGTGTCACGCTGACAAACGCCGCGAATCGTCGCCAGCAGTTGGACATAACCGCCCTTGCTGATCGACCCCGGCAACGTGAGAGAGCGCAGCGCATTCCATTCATCATCGCCAATTTCCAGCGCATCAACCAAGGCGTTATCCATCGCCAGCGCACGAAGCCCCGGCGCAACAGAATCGTCTTTGATCACGATGCTTTGCGTCATCGGCAAGTGATCCGTCTCCGGTTCAGTGTTGCCGATCAGATGACTTTCCGTGACGCCGTACAGCTTCGCCATCTGTGATAACAGTTCAACATTTGGGCGTTTATCGCCACGCTCCAGCTTTGACAGAAAGCTTTGCCCAATACTCAGTGCGGAAGCCGCCTCTTGTTGCGTGAGATTGAGCGCCTGTCTAGCCGCTTTTAAACGGATATGTAACATAATGGCACCCGTATAACGTCTAGCCAATGTTTTATGAGTGATGTTTATATTATGACCGATAGGAATCAAATTTTTTCGTTTCGACTTGAAATATTTCCTATAGAAACTTAAAATATTCCAAATAAACATGGGGACTTACACATGAACGAACAGCAGGCAACACGAACCTTGTCAGTCAATGTTGGAAATAACATCAGGCGTTGGCGTCATCAGCATTCAATGACGCAGATCGAACTATCAAAGCGGATTGGTCTGTCGCAAAGCTATTTCAGCAAGATCGAACTCGGGCAGAAAAATCCAAACCTCAATACGCTGTCAAAGCTATCCAAGGCGACCGGAATAACGATTGGTGAATTATTAAACGAACCTAGCGAGTGAGGCGTCACATGAGCCTTGATGCCTCAATCTGGGCGTGGAACCAGCGCGTAAAACGAAGCGCGGCAAAGCTGGTATTGCTGTCGATTGCAGACCGCGCAGGCGAAAATCACACCGCCTTTCCAAGCATCAGCCGAATCGCCTACGACACCGAGCTAGACAGAAAAACTGTAATGTCGTGCATTGCCTATCTCATCGAAAAAGGAATGATTTCGGCTGAAAAAGCGCATGGCACGTCAACCAAATATCGGCTGATCGGCGTTGTCGGAAGAGACGAAACCAGTACCAAAAACGGGACTAGTACCAAAATTGGTACGAGTACCAAAAACGGGACTGAACCAGTCCCAAAATTGGGACGACCACCAGTCCCAAAATTGGGACACGAACCTATCAGTAGAACCTATCAAGAACCGGTAAAGTGTTAATCAACATGGAAAACTTCCCAGGGATCCGGGGAAATCAACATTGAATTTTTTCCACCCCGGAGTAGCGCAACCTACCGGCTTTTTGGCCGGAGCAACTTGGGGTGATCAG
>CAIUAY010000182.1 GCA_903897335.1 uncultured Chromatium sp.
AGCTCCTTCTCGGTACATAATTACACGGGTCTTGACAGCTACTTTTGTGCCACGGTGGGCGAGATGACCGAGGCGATGATCAAGGACGACCTGGATCATCATGTTGAATCGAACGCCGCAATTGAGTTCAGGGTTGAGCCATAATGATGCGTATCCGCACTTTCAGTCCGTTACTCACACCCACCGGCTAAAGCCGGTGGGTGTTTAGTTTTGCTAACGAGGCAAATCAGACCGTCCCATCAGCCATTCATCCACTGCGCGGGCGCATTGGCGGCCTTCGCGGATCGCCCACACCACCAGTGACTGACCGCGCCGCATGTCGCCAGCGGCAAACACGCCATCCACCGAGGTGTGATAGGCGTTCGCGCCTTCAGTGACGCCCTTGACGTTGCCGCGAGCATCCAATTCCAATCCGGCGCTGTCGCGCAGTTCTGCCAGCATTCCGTTATGTACTGGATGGAGAAAACCCATCGCCAATAGCACCAGATCAGCTTTCAGTTCGCCCGCGCTGTCAGGCACGTCGCGCATCTGCCAGTGCCCAGCGGCGTCCTGCTGCCAATCGACCAAGTGATAGCACACGCCAGTCACGTTGCCAGCGGCATCGCGGCTGAAACTGTCAGTGGCAACGTTCCACATTCGCGCCGCGCCTTCTTCCTGCGAACTGGAGGTGCGGAAGCGATTGGGCCAGTCCGGCCAGGTCAGGCCTTTGTTTTCCTTCTCCGGCGGACGCGGCAAAATTTCAATCTGGGTGACGGACGCCGCGCCGTGACGTTTCGAGGTGCCAATGCAATCCGAGCCCGTGTCGCCACCGCCGATGACGACGACGTGTTTGCCTTGGGCGCTGATGAAATCGGCATCGGCGACCGGCGAACCCTGAACGCGCTTGCTGTTGCCACGCAGAAAGTCCATCGCAAAATGGACGCCCGCTGACTCGCGCCCTGGAACCGGCAGATCACGCGGCTGTTCCGATCCGCCGGCCAGCACCAGCGCGTCGTAATCGGTGCGCAATTGGCTGACCGGAATATCGACGCCGATATGCGCATTGGTATGAAACTCAACGCCTTCGGTGCGCATCTGCGCCATGCGCCGGTCAATTAGCTTTTTATCGAGCTTGAAATCGGGGATGCCGTAACGTAGCAGCCCGCCGATCCGATCCGCCTTTTCATACAGCGACACCTGATGCCCAGCGCGGGCGAGCTGCTGCGCGGTCGCCAACCCCGCAGGACCCGAGCCGACCACCGCAACACGTTTGCCGGTGCGCCGTTCGGGAACCTGCGGCGTGATCCAACCTTCGTCCCAAGCGCGGTCGATGATCGCGCATTCGATGGTTTTGATTGTCACCGGCTGATCGTCAATGTTGAGCGTACAGGACGTTTCGCACGGCGCGGGACAGATGCGCCCAGTGAACTCCGGGAAATTGTTGGTTGAATGCAACGCCGCAATCGCGGCCTGCCAGTCGCCGCGATACACCAGATCGTTCCAGTCCGGGATGATGTTGTTGACCGGGCAGCCACGATGACAAAACGGAATGCCGCAGTCCATGCAGCGCGAGCCCTGCTGGCGCACATCCGTCTCGGCGAGCGGAATGACAAACTCGTTGTAATGCACGACCCGCGCACCGACTGGCTGATAGTGGCGGTCGCGGCGGTTGACTTCCATGAATCCAGTTGGCTTACCCATGATGCGCAATCCCCTTGGACGGCTTAATGGTTTGTGGCGGGCGGCTTTGTTTGGCCTGTTTCTCCTGGAGCGCCTGCCGGTAATCAATCGGCATCACTTTGATGAACTGGCGCAGATGTGCGTCCCAATCGGCGAGAATGCGCCGCGCCACGTCTGAGTTGGTGTCATGCAGATGCTGTTCAATCAGACGTTTGAGCCGAGCAGCATCGTGACAGGTGGGGTCATCGTCGACGTTTTCGCCGGAAACCTCGGTATCTGGCGCGACGGTTTCGAGTTCCACCATCGACAGATTGCAGCGGTTTTTGAATGTTCCATCAGGATCGAACACATACGCGATGCCGCCGGACATGCCCGCCGCAAAGTTGCGTCCGGTCATGCCCAGCACGACCGCGATGCCGCCGGTCATGTATTCGCAGCCGTGATCGCCGACGCCCTCGACCACTGCCGTTGCACCTGAATTGCGCACGCAGAACCGCTCGCCGGCTACGCCCCGGAAAAAGCACTCGCCGCTGATCGCGCCGTACAAAACGGTATTGCCGACGATGATGTTGTCTTCGGCCTTGCCGATGGCGGAATTGGCTGGGGGATAAATCACAATACGCCCACCCGACAAACCCTTGCCGACGTAATCGTTGCCTTCGCCTGCGAGTTCGACGGTGACGCCCCGCGCCAGCCATGCACCCAGCGATTGTCCGGCCGTGCCGCTGGCTTTGATGTGAATGGTGTTATCCGGCAGCCCGGCGTGACCGTACCGTTCGGCAACGCGCCCCGACAGCAGGGTGCCGAAGGTGCGGTTATGGTTGCGCACGGCGATGTCAATTCGCACCGGCTGGCGCGATGCCAACGCGGGCGCGGCTTGCCGGATCAATTCGTGATCCAACGCACGTTCAATGCCGTGTTCCTGCTGTTCGCAGTTGTGGATGGCAATCTCCGCGCCAACCGCTGGCTTATGCAGCAGGCGCGAGAAATCCAGACCCTGCGCTTTCCAGTGGTCGATTGCCCGGCGCATTTCCAGCCGATCAGACTGACCAACCATTTCGTTGATCGTGCGGAATCCCAGCCGCGCCATCAGTCGCCGCACGTCTTCGGCGATAAAAAAGAAGTAGTTAATCAGGTGTTCCGGTTGACCGGTGAAGCGTTTGCGCAGTTCCGGATCTTGGGTGGCGACGCCAACCGGACAGGTATTGAGGTGACATTTGCGCATCATGACGCAGCCCTGCACGATCAGCGGCGCGGTGGCAAAGCCGAACTCATCCGCGCCGAGCAACGCGCCGATTACCACATCGCGTCCGGTGCGCATTCCACCGTCCACCTGCACCGCGATCCGTCCGCGCAGATTGTTGAGCACCAGCGTTTGATGGGTTTCCGCCAGACCGATTTCCCACGGCGAACCGGCGTGTTTGATCGAGGTCAACGGGCTGGCGCCAGTGCCACCGTCATAACCGGAAATGGTCACATGATCGGCGTGAGCTTTGGAAACGCCCGCCGCGACCGTGCCGACGCCAATTTCCGACACCAGCTTGACCGAGATCCGCGCCTGCGGATTGACGTTTTTTAGGTCGTGAATGAGCTGCGCCAGATCCTCAATCGAATAAATATCGTGATGCGGCGGCGGCGAAATCAGCCCCACGCCAGGCGTCGAATGGCGCACCCGCGCAATCTGGACGCTGACCTTGTGCCCCGGCAACTGCCCACCTTCGCCGGGCTTCGCGCCCTGAGCGATCTTGATCTGAATGTCGTCCGCGTTGACCAGATATTCAGTCGTCACGCCAAAGCGTCCGGACGCGACTTGTTTGATCGCCGAGCGTTCGGGATTGCGCGAACCGTCAGGCAGCGGCGCGAAACGCTCCGGCTCTTCACCACCTTCGCCGGTGTTCGATTTGCCACCAATGGCATTCATTGCCCGTGCAAGATTGGCGTGAACCTCGGGTGAAATCGAACCGAATGACATCGCGCCAGTGGCAAAGCGTTTGACGATGTCTTTTGCCGGTTCCACCTCGTCGAGCGAGATCGGCTCCGCCGCAAATTTGAACGCCATCAAGCCGCGCAAGGTCAGCAATCGCTCGGATTGCTCATCAATCAGGCGCGAGAATTCGGCAAAGGTGCTGGCGCTGTTAGCGCGTGTAGCATGTTGCAGCGCCGCAATGGTTTCCGGCGTCCAGATGTGATCTTCGCCGCGAATCCGGTAGGCGTAATCGCCGCCAACGTCCAGATGTTGCTGATAAATCTGCTCGCTGCCATAGCCCTGGTCGTGCCAGCGCACCGCTTCCTGCGCGACTTCCGAAAGTCCGATGCCTTCAACGGTGGTTGGGGTGCCAGTGAAATACTGTTTGAGAAAATCGCTGTTGAGACCAATTGCGTCGAAAATCTGCGCCCCGCAATACGACTGAAAGGTCGAAATGCCCATTTTGGACATGACTTTTTTCAGTCCCTTGCCGACCGCCTTGATGTAGCGATATTGCGCTTCGTCAAAACGCAATGTTTCCGGCAAGCCAGGCAGCAGCGATTGAATCGTGTCAAACGCGAGATAGGGATTGATCGCCTCCGCGCCGTAGCCCGCGAGCGCCGCAAAATGGTGGACTTCTAACGCCGCGCCGGTTTCGACCACCAGACCCACGCTGGTGCGCAGTCCCTGCCGGATCAAATGATGGTGAACGGCGGAAGTCGCCAGCAGCGATGGGATCGGAATGGCATCGCGGTTGGTGTTGCGATCCGACAGAATCAGGATATTAAAGCCGTCGCGCACCGCCTGCTCTGCCTCATTGCACAGCCGCGCTAGTGCCGGCGCCATGCCGTCTGCGCCGTCAACAGCGGGATACACCATATGCAGCGTTTTAGTGCGAAATGCGGCGCTGGAGTTATCTTCGATATGACGGGCGCGTTCCAAATCCTCGTTAGTTAAGACCGGCTGATTGACTTCCAGCCGCCAATGTTTGCCCGCTTCGTTGAAGCCGAGCAGATTCGGACGCGGACCAATCAGCGACACCAGCGACATCACCAGTTCCTCGCGGATCGGATCAATTGGCGGATTCGTGACCTGCGCGAAGTTCTGCTGGAAATAGCTCGATAGATGCTTGGCACGGCGTGACAGTACCGAGGGCGGATTATCCGCGCCCATTGAGCCAACGGCTTCTTCGCCTTTCAGCATCATCGGCAGCAACAGAAACTTGATGTCTTCCTGGGTATAACCAAAGGCTTGCTGCGCATGGAGCAGGGTTTGCGCATCCGGTGCCATCGGCGCGACATCGGTCGGCAGTTCGTCCAAATGAATCTGGGTTTTCGCCAGCCAATCGCCATAGGGTTTGGCGGCGGCGAGTTCGGCCTTGATTTCGGCATCGTCGATGATGCGCCCCTGCTCAAGGTCAATCAGGAACATCTTGCCGGGCTGCAAGCGCCATTTCTTGACGATGCGCTCCTCGGCGATGTCCAGTACGCCCATTTCCGAGGCCATGATGACCATGTCGTCGTTGGTGACGAGATACCGCGCCGGGCGCAAGCCGTTACGGTCGAGCGTTGCGCCAATCTGCCGCCCGTCGGTAAACGCCAGCGCCGCCGGCCCATCCCAGGGTTCCATCAGCGCGGCGTGATATTCGTAAAACGCCCGCCGTTGGGCATCCATCAGCGTGTTGCCCGACCAGGCTTCTGGTACCAGCAGCATCATCGCATGAGCCAGCGAATAACCGCCCATCACCAACAATTCTAAAGCGTTATCGAGACAGGCGGAGTCGGATTGCCCTTCGGGAATCAGCGGCCAGATGTTGTTCAGTTCCGCGCCAAGCAGGTCTGAGCGCATGGTGTGCCGCCGCGCCGCCATCCAGTTGACATTGCCGCGCAGGGTGTTGATTTCGCCGTTGTGACAGAGCATCCGAAACGGCTGCGCCAGATTCCAGGTCGGAAAGGTGTTGGTGGAAAACCGCTGATGCACCAGCGCCAGCGCCGAGCTGAAACGGTCATCGCTGAGATCGCGGTAATAGCGCCCGACCTGATACGCCAGCAACATGCCCTTGTAATTGATGGTGCGCGAGGACAGCGACACCACGTAATAGGCGCTTTGATTTGCGCCTGCTTCGCGGATTTCGTTATCCATCCGTTTGCGGGTGACAAACAGTGCACGTTCAAACGCATCCTGATCGGCGCAGTTGTCGCCGCGAGCCACGAACACCTGCCGCGCCACCGGTTCCGACGGCAACACGCTGTGGCCTAAATCGCTGTTGTCGACTGGCACTATGCGCCAGCCCAGCACGGTCTGACCACCTTCCTGCAAACGCCGGTTGACGATCTCCTCCATGCGCTGACGCGCTGCCTCGTCTTGCGGCAGAAACACCATGCCAACGCCGTAATCACCAACAGGCGGCAGTTCAAAATCCAGCACGGCACGGAAAAAAGCATCGGGAATTTGCACTAGAATCCCCGCGCCATCACCCGCTTTCGGGTCGGCGCCAACCGCGCCACGATGGTGCAGCCGTTCAAGAATTTCAAGCCCTTGCCGAACAATGGCGTGGCTTTTGACATTCTTGATGTTGCAGACAAAACCGACGCCGCAGGCGTCGTGCTCGTTGGCCGGGTCATAGAGACCCTGTGCAGGAGGAAGGGCACGAAGGCTCATCTCTGACCTCGTTGATACCTGGGGTAAATAAAGGGTTTCAATCATGATGTCAGTGACGGCAGGGCAGCAATCACAACAGACAGTTGAACAATCAACCGTCAGCCAGTCTCCAGCCAGTCACGAACGACATGATCCTGTATGCCAATGGTCTGGATGCATATGCCATTGCAAGACCACCGCATCCGCAGAAAGAACTGCTAAGGATAACGCTTCAGCACGAGCCATACCACAGATCGGGAATGTTCAACGCCTGAGCGTGGCCTGCAACAGTCCAGGGTCGATGTTGCCGGTAACGGTGGCCTCGCCCAACTGACGCAGCAGTACCAGGCGCAGTGTGCCGTTGAGTACTTTTTTGTCTACCGCCATCAGTTCCAGGAAGCGTTCGACTGACAGATCAGCGGGTGGTTCAGTCGGCAGCCCCGCGCTGGCAACCAGACGGCGCACCCGCGCTAGATCGGCAGCTGACAGCCAGCCGAACCGTGCGGATAGGTCGGCAGCCATGCACATTCCCGCGCCAACCGCCTCGCCATGTAGCCAGTTGCCATAGCCCGCGCCAGTTTCAATGGCATGTCCGAAGGTGTGACCGAAATTGAGCAGTGCGCGCTGGCCGGACTCCAGTTCATCGGCGGCGACGATTTCCGCCTTGATCTCGCAGGAACGCTGGATGGCATGTGCCAACGCATCAGGATCGCGGGCAAGCAGCGCGGGCAACTGCGCCTCCAGCCAGTCCAGAAAGTCAGCATCCCGGATGAAGCCATATTTAATGACTTCAGCCAGACCGGCGGAGAGTTCGCGCTGCGGCAGGGTGTTGAGTGTGGTGGTGTCGGCGATCACGGCGCGTGGTTGATAGAACGCACCGATCATGTTCTTGCCGGACGCATGGTTGACGCCGGTTTTGCCGCCAACCGATGAATCGACCTGGGCGAGCAGCGTGGTCGGCACCTGAATGAAGGCCACCCCGCGCTGATAGCAGGCTGCCGCGAAACCGGCCATATCGCCGATCACCCCGCCACCCAAGGCAATTAGGGTGCAGTTGCGGCCAAAGCGGGCATCGAGCAGTGCGTCGAAAATCCGGTTCCAGACCTCAAGCGTCTTGTATTGCTCGCCATCCGGAAGGATCACCTCGCGCACCTGATACCCGGTTAGTGCCTGACTGAGTTGCTCCAGATAGAGCGGTGCCACCGTCTCGTTGGTGACAATCATCACCTGAGTACCTATAAGGTGCGGGCAATACAAGATCGGATCTGCTAGCAGGCCAGCGCCGATGTGGATGGGATAGGCGCGTTCCCCGAGTGCGACGGTGAGTGTTGTCATGGTGAGATCCGTCCGCTCAGATGTCTTCGGAGGTCAGTCGGCGACAGATTTCCTTGACGACTGAACTGGTGCCGCGTTTCTCGGTGGAAACCACCATGTCAGCCACCTGACGGTAAAGCGGTTCACGTTCTTCCATGATGTCGCGCAGCTTGGCTAACGGGTCTTCGGTTTCCAGGAGAGGACGGTTGCGGTCGCGGGCAGTGCGGGCGTACTGCTGTTCGGGACTGCAATGCAAATAGATCACGACGCCACGGGAGGAGAGGTTCTGGCGGTTTTCGGCGTTCAGGATCGCTCCACCGCCGGTGGCCAGCACGATCCGCTCTTCGGTGACGAGTTCCTCGATCATCTGACGTTCGCGGTTGCGAAAGCCTGCTTCGCCCTCGAACTCAAAGATGGTTGGAATATCCACCCCGGTACGGCGCTGAATTTCCTGGTCACTGTCTTTGAACGTGTAAGACAGTGCTTCGGAGAGTTGCCGACCGACGGTACTTTTGCCAGCGCCCATGGGGCCGACGATAAAAATGTTTTGTGCACGCATCATAGCGAACGATATGCCAGATTTCCGGCGCACGGGCAAGGGTACGGAGCCCATGCCCATGCGCGTGAGATGGAGCGGGCGGGCGTTTCAGCCTGTCCAGCGACGGATGGATTGGGAGCGGCCATCAATGGGTCGCCACTTTGACCATTCTAGCGACATTCAGTCAATATGCGGCCTCGCCGATTGAAAAAAACGCCGCGTTTGATTCTGACGCCGCTTACAAACCACTGATCTGCACCTCATAGACCCCGCCGATCACGACATATTCGTCCTCGCCCTTGAGCATACCCGGCAACAGACGGTTATAGAAAAAAACTTTGGGCAGTGGAACGCGGGTCTCCAGGATTGAGTCACCGAACTCGTCGGCGCGCTCCCGTGAACGGGTAAAGCTGTTGAGATTATTCAGGATGACGCGGTAACGCCCGCCGCTAAGGCGCTCCAGCAGTTCATGCCCATCGAGCCGGTTGATGCCACGGTAGAGCGTGACATGGCTTGCTTCGGGAAACTGACGGGCGAGTTCGTACTGGCAATAGGTATAGAGCAGGTCGAGTTGGGACTCCAGCGCGTTGGTGGCGTAAAGACCCTGGGCACCTTCAACGAGATATTGATGATAGGCATCGCTGTCATGACCGTTGAGGACGCCACCGTGATAGCGGGCGAGCAGGCCGAAGCGGGTTTCCGCCCAGTGTTTAAGAACTGCTCCCTCGCGTCCATCGGAATCAAACGACCAGCCGCGCACCATGCGCAGATAGTTGGCATTGGTGCGGTATTTCCTGCGCCGCCGACCCGGCGTGAGTCCGGCATCCTCAAGATGCTCCAGACAGAAATGGACGCTCATGTAATCGATGAAGCGTTCAGCGCGCTGCGGATGGGTGTCGAGCGATGGCAGCATCCCGGAAAACAGTGCGCTGTGGAGGTCATCGACGCTGTCAAGCTGCAACGGCACCGGATGGGTCTGGTAGGTGAGACTGCCCAGAATGACGGCAGGCAGGTTACAGCGGTTCAACGGCAGACGCGCCGAGCGCGGAAGGGATGGCAGTATGTCGGGCATCTGTCTGGTGAACCTGCTGTTGTGATACGGACATGCCGGCGGCTTTTGTCGCCTATGCGACCAGCCTCTTGCTGCGTGCAACCCGCTGTCTTCAGTCTGACTTATTGATTGTTTATCAAACGATTATCAGAACGCCATGCGATTTTTTATAGCTTGGCACAACTTCTGCTTAAAGCGTCTGTGAACGTGTTTATTGTACAACCACTCATATCCCGAAGGAGCTTCATCATGGCAATGCGTCAATGCGCGATTTACGGCAAAGGTGGCATCGGCAAGTCAACCACGACCCAGAATCTCGTGGCCGGTCTGGCCGAACTGGGTAAGAAGGTCATGATTGTCGGTTGTGACCCCAAGGCCGACTCGACCCGTCTGATCCTGCACGCCAAGGCTCAGAATACCATCATGGAGATGGCCGCCGAAGCCGGTTCGGTGGAAGACCTCGAGCTGGAAGACGTACTCAAGGTCGGCTACCGTAACATCAAGTGCGTCGAGTCTGGCGGTCCTGAGCCGGGTGTGGGTTGCGCCGGGCGTGGCGTGATCACGGCGATCAACTTCCTTGAGGAAGAAGGCGCTTATGAAGCCGATCTGGACTTCGTCTTCTACGACGTACTCGGCGACGTAGTGTGTGGCGGGTTTGCCATGCCGATCCGCGAGAACAAGGCGCAGGAAATCTACATCGTCTGCTCTGGCGAGATGATGGCCATGTACGCGGCCAACAACATCTCCAAGGGCATCGTGAAGTACGCCAGCTCCGGTAGCGTGCGTCTCGCCGGTCTGATCTGCAACAGCCGCAACACCGCCCGCGAGGACGAGCTGATCATGGAGCTGGCCCGTCAGTTAGGCACCCAGATGATCCATTTCGTGCCGCGCGACAACGTGGTGCAGCGTGCCGAGATCCGCCGCATGACGGTCATTGAATACGACCCGAAGGCCAAGCAGGCTCAGGAGTACCGCGATTTAGCCAACAAGATCATCAACAACAAGAACTTCGTGATTCCGACCCCGATCACCATGGAAGCGCTCGAAGACCTGCTGATGGAATTTGGCCTCATGGATGAAGAGGACGAGAGCGTGATCGGCAAGACGGCAGCAGAAGAAGTTGCTGCATAACGCAGATCTGTCTGGGAGCGTCTG
>CAIUAY010000183.1 GCA_903897335.1 uncultured Chromatium sp.
CCTCCCAAACCGGCGTGGACTGGCAGTTCACCACCGAAGACGCCCGCATCAAACTCAAACGCCTCTACCCACAAGTTAAGCTGGAATGATCTACTAGTTTCCAAACAGCTTCTAAATCTGGAATCCGCACACGATGCTAAAGCTGTACGTGCGTGTCGCGGCAAAACGCACTGACCGGCTCCTGTTAGGATGGATCGGTTGCGTGTCTGAATTCATGCCGGATCACGGAACCAGAGCGCCCATATCGCCACTGCCAGAGACAGGACAAAGATAAACAGCGCTGCATTCGCCAGTGACAATCCCAGGATCACCAACTGTGGGTCTTCACAGAAGCCGCTGGCCAGAAAGAGCGAGGGCATCTGCTGACCCAGCCATTCGACCCAATGCTCAATCAGACCCATCTTACCGGCCACGCAGGAGACCGTGTTAATTGGTTGGAACTGCAACCAGCTTTGATAACCCGCGACGCCCGCGCCAAAACCGGCAAGGATGAGGAAAATCAGGCTCGACAGGCGCGCTACCAGTCGTGACCACTCCTGTGTTAGCGCGACGGTCAGCGCAACCAGAGACATCAGCATGAACAGTAAACGTTGAAAGATACAGAGATGACAGGGCTCAAGATTGAGCCAAGCGGTCAGCAGCAGACTCGACACGGAAACCGCTGCGCTGAGCACGGACAGAAAGACCCAGGCCAGACGAGGTGTGATTACCATCATCATACGGATGAGACAGAAAGTAAAAATGGGATTTTGGCAGGAACGGCTATCAATAGACAGGCCAGAAATGGTTTAGATCTCTCCCGGTGCCTCCGGCTCAACTGTCGCCGCTAATGTTCCGCCCATCACTTGCACTTGGATCCGAGTGCCCGGTGGGGTCTGTGCCGGATGCCTGACAGCCACGCCATCAGCACGGCGGCTGATGATCGCATAACCGCGAGCCAGGGTCGCCAATGGACTGCGAGCGTCCAATCCAGCAAGAGCGCGTCGCAGTCGTTCGCGTCGCTGTTCCAGCAACAGCTCCAGCGCCCGCATGAGCCGTTGCTGGAGCGCAGCCAGAATCATCCGTTCCAGACGTCGCCGTGGCGAAACCATGCCGAGTCGGGCGATGATCGGGCGGAGTCGGATCTGGGCGTGCGTCAGATCGGTCGATATGCAACGCAGCAAACATTGCTGGATAGCATCCAGACGCTGCGACTGCTGCTGTAGACGGGTAATGGGATGTAGCAGTCCAAGCTGGCGTGTCGTAGCGATCAGACGTTGGCGACTGAGGTCACGTTGGCGTTGTTGCGCATCGTTGAGGCGCATAGCCAATGTGGTGAGTCGCTGACGGAGCTCGTCGGCTGACGGCGCAACCAGCTCGGCTGCCGCTGAAGGCGTTGCCGCCCGGCGGTCGGCAACCAGATCAGCGATGGTGATGTCGATCTCATGGCCGATACCGCTGACCACCGGAATCAGTGATGCGCGAATCGCTCGCGCCAGCGATTCATCGTTGAAAGCATTGAGATCCTCCAGCAAGCCACCGCCACGCGCCAAAATCAGCACGTCACATTCATGATGTGCATTGGCTAACGCCAACGCGGCAATCAGTGACTCAGGCGCGGCATCACCCTGAACCTGAGCCGGATAGATAACCACAGGCAGAGCGCAGAAGCGACGCTTGAGTACCGCCAGCAGATCACGCACGGCCGCACCGGACGGCGAGGTGATCAGACCAACCTGACGCGGAAAGGCTGGCAAAGCGCGTTTGACGGACTCGGCGAACAGCCCTTCGGCGGCAAGCTGCTGTTTCAGAAGCTCAAATGCCAGTCGCAGGATGCCCTCGCCGCCTGGCTCCAGATGGTCGATGACCAACTGGAAATCGCCGCGTGGTTCATAGAGCGTCACCCGCACATGCGCCAGCACCTGCTGGCCATTCGCTGGACGGAATGCCAGCCGCAGCCGTCTGCTACGGAACATGGCGCAACGGATCTGAGCCGCTTCGTCCTTCAGGCTAAAATAGAGATGTCCTGACGCAGGCTGTGTCAGATTCGAGATCTCGCCACGTACCCAGAGCAGTGGAAAACTGCCATCAAGCAGCGTGCGAACCTCGCTTGCAAGACGCACCACGCTATAGATATCGCGGGAAAAATCCAGGTTTGCATTCGCCACAGGATTGCGCATCATTCGACTGAACCGCTCCGGCTTGCGTGGAGGCTGTTTGGTTTAAGTCAGGCGGCGATGGCGGCGGCCTGACTGGCGAGTGGTCTGTAGTCGTTTGCCGCTGCTGCAGGTGGGATCTATCCGATGGGTTGAAGCAGCCTGTGGTGGTTAAACCAGGACACCCCGTCCAGCGTTGCTAATTCCACGGTTTCCTTGGTCTTCCAAGGTGCGCGGCGGTGGATCATCTCGGTCTTGTATCAACCATGTCGCGAATCGCGACGTCCTGCGCGCCTCGGTCTGAATGGTGGATCAACGCGTCTTCAGAGCTCGGCTGCCGGGCGTACAGAGCCTGCTCCAATGCATCACGCACAACGTCCGTGGCATGGAACAGCTCACGCGCCAGCCCACGATGCGCCGTGCAGCCGATCTTGGCGGCAATGGATTCAACAGCCGCACACTGCGAGGGATGATCGCCGCGACACTCAGCAACCAGGCGCACCGTGCGCTCACGGACTTCGGGAGAGAATTTTACTGACTTCTTCATGGCTCTCTCTTCTCAGGAGTTAGAGCCTCCACCAAACCCGGAGCGATTCAGTAGAGTTGTTTTAACTATAAAAAACAGTTATTTAGCCAAATAAAAATTCCATAAGCCCGCGCAAACGCCAAAAATTTCATTATACAAATCAATGTCATGAATACGAAGCCGATCTGAAAGAAAACTGTCAAGTCCCGTGAGATTATAGACCCGCTTTTTGAAGCGTTCGGGGCATGTTTGTTGCCAGTCTTTGAGTGCTTGAATCGGTACGATGGGTCCCAGCGCCTTTTGCGGGATCTGGTGAGTGTATAACCTCAC
>CAIUAY010000184.1 GCA_903897335.1 uncultured Chromatium sp.
CGGCTATGTGAGGTTATACAATCACCAGATCCCGCAAAAGGCGCTGGGACACATCGCACCGATTCAAGCACTCAAAGACTGGCAACAAACATGCCCAGAACGCTTCAAAAAGCGGGTCTGTAATCTCACGGGACTTGACAGATAAGGACGTGACCGTTTCCGTTCGTGGTGAGCTTGTCGAACCACGAACGGATTCCAAACGTCCTCATACCAGGTTCATCAATGAGACATTCCATGCGTCGCTGTACTGTCTGCCGCACCTGGCCTGAGTGTCGTCATGGACGCTAAGGTCACAGTCGTCATCGTCAACTGGAATGGCGAGCCGTTTCTTGAACGC
Organism: uncultured Chromatium sp.; assembly: GCA_903897335.1. GTDB lineage: Bacteria > Pseudomonadota > Gammaproteobacteria > Chromatiales > Chromatiaceae > Chromatium. Next base: position 338 of record CAIUAY010000184.1, read on the forward strand.
TGTCTGTCCGCCCTAGCGGAGCAGACGCTTAAACCGCATGACATCATTCTGGTGGATAACGCCAGCACGGATCGCTCAGCCGCGATTATCCAGCAGTTTCCCAATATGCGCCTGATCGCGTTGGATCGGAACACTGGTTTTGCATACGCGAACAATCTGGCAATCAGGTTGGCGTCTGAGGCGTCCGTCTGGATTGCGCTCATCAACACCGATGCATTTGCCGAACCACGCTGGCTGGAGGAACTGCTGCTGTCGGCGCAGCGCAACCCGGCATTCGCTGTATTCGGGAGCCGACTGCTCAAGGCAAGCGATCCCAGTACACTGGATGGTGTCGGTGATGTCTATCACATGAGCGGCCTGGTCTGGCGCATGGGGCATGGGATGCCGACGACAGCAGAGCATGAGCGCGAGGTGTTCTCGCCCTGTGCCGCAGCGGCGCTTTATAGGCGTAGCGCCTTACGTGAGCTGGACGGATTTGACGAGGATTATTTCTGCTATCTGGAAGATGTCGATCTTGGGTTTCGTCTGCGACTGGCAGGCTATCACTGTCTATCCGTGCCGCAATCGGTGGCGCACCATGTCGGTTCGGGAACGACCGGCGGACAGCACAGTGATTTTGCCATCTATCACGGACATCGCAATCTGGTCTGGACGTTTGTGAAGGATATGCCGGGCGTCCTGTTCTGGCTGCTGCTGCCGCTGCATCTGATGCTCAATCTGGTGAGCCTGATCTGGTTTGCGTGGCGCGGGCAGGGACGGGTCATGTGGCAGGCCAAACGCGATGCCGTGCTTGGTTTGCCGAGGATGTGGCGCAAACGTCAGCAGATTCAGAACAACCGCCGTGCGTCCGTGGCCGCGATCTGGCGAGTACTGGATAAACAACTGTTTCCGATCAGTCGAAAAAAACCATGACACATGCCGGTCTCATCAGCGACGACAATTTGCCGCAACTCAGTCTCTTAATCGTCAACTACAACGCCGGTCAGTTGCTCACCGATTGTGTTGCGGCGGTTCTGGATGCGCCAATCCGGTTGCAAATCCTGATCGGCGACAACGGCTCCAGCGACGACAGCCTCAGCGCGGTGCGCGTCCGGTTTGGCAGCGATCCACGCCTGACGCTGGTGGAGCATGGCGCGAACCTGGGGTTTGCGGCAGGCAACAACCGGCTGCTGCATCTGGCTCAAGCGCCTTATCTGCTGTTCCTCAATCCAGACTGCATCGTACAGCCGGACACGCTGGCGCGAATGCTCGATTTTATCGCCTCAACGCCTGATGCAGGCATGGCCGGCTGCATCATCCGCAATCCGGATGGCACCGAGCAGGTAGCCAGCCGCCGCGCGATTCCAGATCCGTGGATCGGGATGGTGCAAGTACTGCGGCTGGATCGTCTGTGGCCGGATCTGACGCATGGAAAGCGGCTGAACCTGATCGACCAGCCTCTCCCAGATCGACCGCTACCCGTCGCAGCGATCTCCGGTTCGTTCATGCTGGTGCGGCGACAGGCATTAAACGAGGTCGGTGCACTTGATGAGGGCTATTTTCTGCACTGCGAGGATCTGGACTGGTTCGTGCGTTTTAGTCGTGCAGGCTGGCTGATCTATCTGGTGCCGGATGTGGCTGTGATCCACCATAAAGGCGCCTGTAGCACGACCCGCCCACTGCGCGTCGAGTGGCACAAGCATCGGGGCATGGCGCGCTTTTTTCGCAAATTCCAGCGTCAGGCGCATTCACGTCCATTCAGTCTGCTGGTGCTGACCGGAATCTGGGGGCATTTTGCACTGGTCGCGCTGCTGCTCGGTATCCGGCGCCTGACAGGTTCCGTACGATGACTGGAACCATGTCGGATGTCCCGGTTCTGGTCACAGGCGCAACCGGAAAGCTGGGTCGCCACTTGGTCACGACCTTGCTCAGTGAAGGCGCACGGGTGACGATCCTGACCCGCGATCCCCACCGTGCCGCTAATCTCTGGCCGGGTGCGTCTATTGATGTGCGCCGTGCTGATCTGACCGATGCCAGCACGATCACGGATCTGCTGGATGGCATTGAAACCGTCTTTCACCTCGCCAGCCATGCACCAGCTCGCAGTGAAACGGCGATCTACGAGTCACCGGCACACTGGCCGGTGACAGCACTCGGTACGCGCCACCTGGTACAGGCCGTGACGGATTCATCAGTACGCCATCTGGTATATGCCAGCAGCGTCAAGGCGATGGGTGATGCCGCTGGCGCATCCGGTCATCCGGCTGACGAGAACGCTGAACCGCGACCGGAGACGCTGTATGGCCGCGCCAAACTCGCTGCCGAGCGCAGCGTTCTGGATCTGGGCTTAGCCGGACAGGTGCAGGTGAGTGTTCTGCGTCTACCGATGGTTTATGGATTGCCAGGACAGGGCAACATCGCCCGCATGATTGATGCCGTGGCGCGTCGGCGTTTTCCGCCCTGGCCACGTCTGGAAAACCGTCGCTCTGCGGTACATGTCAACGATGCGGTACGGGCACTGCTGACGCTGGCCAGTGATCCACGCGCCAGCGGACAGGTGTATTTGCTCACGGATGGCCGCGCCTATTCGACCCGCTGGCTGTATGAACGGATCGGTCTGGCACTGGGGCGTCAGATTCCTGTCTGGAGCGTTCCGCTCTGGATGCTGACTGGCGCGGCGGCGCTGGGGAGCTGGATCGAACAGGTCAGCGGTCGCGCCATGCCGTTAAATCGTGATGGCCTGTCCAAGCTCACCGGCGATGCCTGGTATTCTTCGGAAAAACTCCGGCGCGAGCTGGGTTTCGTGACATGTCATGATCTGGAACAGGAGATCCCAATCATGGTTCGCGACTATCTTGCCGCGCCGCGTCAGGATTCAGCAAACACATCCGCGAAGCAAACCCCACGGGCATGATGCCGAGCAAAACCAGAGATCCTGCGCATGAACGACATCACGCCACGTCCAGTCGTCCTCTGTCTTGGCGGTCATGATCCAAGTGGCGGAGCGGGCATTCTTGCCGATGCCGAGTCAATTGCCGCAGCCGGTGCCTTTGCCGTAACCGTCATTACGGCACTGACCGATCAGGACACCTGCGGTCTGCGTCACCTTTATCCGCAACCGCCCGATCAGGTTGCGGCACAGTGTCGGGCGCTCATCCATGACAGTGCGCCCTTGGTGCTGAAAATTGGCCTGATCGGTCACGCCTGGCTGGTGGAGACGATTTGCGAGCTGTGCGACGCTGACACGACGCGGCTCGTGATTTTTGATCCCGTTCTGGCTACTGGAGCGGGTCAAGCTGTGGCGGATGCCGCGTTGGTGCAGCAGTTGCGCGAGAAATTGATTCCACGCTGTACGCTGATCACGCCCAATCTACCGGAAGCACGAACCTTGACTGGTGCTCAAACGCCAGACGACTGCGCCTCACGACTGCTGGCGCTGGGGACAGGTTGGGTTTTAATCACCGGCACCCATGACGATACCGCGCAGGTGACGAATCGTCTGTATGGCGCGGATGGCACGACGCATGCCTGGGACTGGCCGCGCTTGCCGGGCGAGTATCACGGCTCTGGCTGCACCCTGGCCAGCGCCATTGCCGGTCAGCTGGCCAGTGGCATGGCTCTGCCAGAGGCCGTTGCAGCAGCGCAGATCGATACCTGGAACAGTCTGCAACGTGCGTTTCGTTCCGGGCGCTGCCAGTTGACGCCAAATCGTCTCTATCGTCTTGAAGCCATGACGCCATGACACCGCATCATCTAAACGGTCTTTACGCCATCACTCCGAATGCGGCGGGCAGTCCTGAGTCACTCGCCGCACAGGTTGTTTTGGCCATCCAAGGCGGTGCGCGGCTAGTTCAGTACCGCGATAAATACGCTACTGATCAGGCTCGTCATGACCAAGGCGAGGCGCTGCTCAGGCTTTGCCGCAACGCTGGCGTGCCACTGATCATCAACGATGACCTGCAACTTGCCTGCGACCTCAGTGCGGATGGCGTGCATCTGGGGCGCGATGATCCCGATCCGCGTCAGGCTCGCGCCCAGCTCGGCGCGACGGCGATCATCGGCGTGTCCTGTTACAACGATCTGGCACTGGCTGAGTCCGCTGCCGCAGCGGGCGCAAGCTATGTCGCGTTCGGCAGTTTCTTTCCATCGGTGACCAAACCCCATGCCGTCCGCGCTGACCAGGCGTTACTCACCAAAGCGCGGCAGCTTGATCTGCCCTGCGTTGCGATTGGTGGAATCACGCCGCACAATGGCCGGGCATTGATTACAGCGGGAGCCGCGATGCTGGCTGTCGTCAGTGGCGTGTTTGATCAGCCGGATATTGCCGCTGCTGCCCGTTCTTATTCCAACCTGTTTGCTTGAAGGAGTTGATCGTAAATGAGCCGTTCCCATGACCTATTCACCGACGCCCAACGTCACATTCCCGGCGGCGTCAATTCGCCAGTGCGGGCGTTTCGCGGAGTCGGTGGCGACCCGGTATTTTTTGAGCGCGCCGCCGGTGCCTATGCCTTTGACGCGGACGGCAAGCGTTATGTCGATTATGTTGGCTCCTGGGGGCCGATGATTCTGGGTCATGCGCATCCTGACGTGCTGGCCGCCGTGCGTGAACGGCTGGATAAGGGACTGTCTTTCGGTGCGCCAACCGAACTCGAAACCACCATGGCGGACAAGGTCTGCGAACTGGTGCCGAGCATGGACATGGTGCGCATGGTCAGCTCCGGTACTGAAGCCACCATGAGCGCGTTGCGTCTGGCGCGTGGCTATACCGGGCGTGACAAGATCGTCAAATTCGAGGGCTGCTATCACGGTCACGCCGATTCGCTGCTGGTCAAGGCCGGTTCCGGTGCGCTCACTCTGGGCGAGCCGAGTTCGCCAGGTGTCCCGGCGGCGCTGGCTGAACTAACGCTCACGCTGCGCTACAACGACCTCGATCAGGTGCGCGAGACTTTCGCCGCCATCGGTTCTGAGATTGCCTGCATCATCGTCGAACCGGTCGCGGGCAATATGAACTGTATCCCGCCAGTCCCAGGGTTTCTGGACGGTTTGCGCGAGGTCTGTGACCAGTCCGGCGCAGTGCTGATCTTCGATGAAGTCATGACCGGCTTTCGGGTGGCGCTCGGTTGTGCCCAGGGTCATTACGGCATCACGCCCGACCTGACCGCGCTTGGCAAAGTGATCGGCGGTGGAATGCCGGTCGGTGCTTTTGGCGGCAAACGCGAGATCATGTCGAAGATTTCACCGCTTGGGCCGGTCTATCAGGCTGGAACGCTATCGGGCAATCCAATTGCGATGGCTGCCGGACTTAAAACGCTGGAGCTGATTTCTGCGCCAGGTTTTTATGACCGGCTTGCCGCGACCACCACGACCCTGCTCGATGGTCTCAAATCCCGTGCGGCTGCGGCGGGCATTCCGTTCAGCACCAATCAGGTCGGCGGGATGTTCGGTCTGTTCTTCACCAGCGAGCAGGTGACGAATTACGAACAGGCGACCCAGTGCAATCAAGAGCAATTCAAAGCCTTTTTCCATGGGATGCTGGAGCGCGGCGTGTATCTGGCGCCTTCTGCGTTTGAAGCGGGATTTGTCTCGATCATGCACGGCGAGGCTGAAATTCAGGCCACGCTCGATGCAGCGGCTGAGACGTTCGCGCTGATCGCGGGCTAATCTGCGCCAAACGCGAGGATCGATCACGGTTAGTGCCGGGAATCATCTGTCGGCACTAACCAGTGGATGCGCTTTAACCGGCGATGTCGCACAACCGCACCGGCTGACGCCGACTACCCCAGTTCCCCGGATGTGCCTCGAAAACCCCGGCGCAGACCGCGCCACACTGCTTACAGCAACCGTCAGCCGTCAGATTCCAGTCCGAAAGCACGTACCAGTCCCGCCCGATTAACCGTTGTCCGCATTGGTCACAAAAAGTGCTGCCACCTGCCGCATCATGGACATTGCCGGTATAGGCATAGCGCACGCCATTTCGTATCGCAATGGCACGAGCGCGGGTCAAGGTTTCCGGCGGGGTGGCCTGATACGCACGCATCTGATAATCCGGATGAAAGGCGGTGAAATGCATGGGCACATTCGACCCCAGATGTTCGACGACCCACTGCGTCATCGCTTCCAGTTCAGCCTCCGAGTCATTTTCGCCGGGGATCAAGAGCGTCGTGAGTTCGACCCAGACTGATGTCTCATGAACCAGATATTCCAGCGTCTCCAGCACCGGTTGCAGATGACCGCCGCACAGCCGGTGATAGAACGATTCGGTAAAACCTTTGAGGTCAACATTTGCGGCATCCATGAACTGAAAAAATTCAGCGCGTGGCTCAGGACAAAGATAACCGGCCGTGACGGCCACCGATTTGATTCCCTGCGCCCGACAGGCATTGGCTACATCGACCGCATATTCCAGAAAAATGACCGGATCGTTATAGGTATAGGCCACGCTGCGACAGCCTAGCGAATGGGCAGTCCGGGCAATCATCTCGGGCGATGCCTGATCGGCGAGACTATCCATCTCGCGGGATTTGCTGATGTCCCAGTTCTGACAGAAACGGCAGGTCAGGTTGCAACCGGCAGTACCGAATGACAGCACCGGAGTGCCCGGCAGAAAATGGTTGAGCGGCTTTTTCTCGATGGGATCAATGCAGAATCCCGAAGAGCGCCCGTAGGTGGTCAGCACGATTTCGCCCTGTTCGCAGGCGCGTGCGAAACACAGACCGCGTTGTCCTTCGTGAAGCTGACAGCCACGCGGACAGAGGTCACACTGTACCCGTCTGTCGTCAAGCTGGTGCCAATAGACTGTTGAAACGACCGTCTTCATCCAGTCCTCCGCGAGAAACCCCGTCCTTTAAGGCGGGGAGTGATAGCGGCTGCACGGTTGTGCAGCTACCGGAATTCCTGCAGGCTTTCCACCTGACAGGTGCCGATGACTCATCGTCATAACCAATCGAATTGATTTATTTAATCCATTTCACATATAACCCAAGCCTGCTGTATCGTTGTCTCACGTTGACCGCCATGCTCGGACAATGATTTTTGTTAACCCGTTCATTCCATCACTTATCGGAGAACCAAGATGTTAGAAGACCGTACTGGAAGTCGTGTGCCTCAGGTCACTTTTCACACCCGTCGTGGTCATGAATGGATTGATGTCACGACCGACGACATCTTTGCAGGCAAGACGGTCGTGGTCTTTTCGCTGCCGGGAGCATTCACCCCCACCTGCTCTTCGGCGCATGTGCCGCGCTATCATCATCTGCTGCCATTCTTCAAACAGCATGGCGTCGATGACGTGGTTTGCATGTCGGTCAATGACACCTTTGTGATGAATGAATGGCAAAAGACCCAGCACGCTGAAAACCTGACCTTCATCCCAGATGGCAATGGCGAGTTCACCGAAGGCATGGGGCTGTTGGTTGATAAGGATGATCTCGGCTTTGGCAAACGCTCCTGGCGCTATTCCATGCTGGTGCGCGATGGTGTGATCGCTAAAATGTTCATCGAGCCGGAGGTTGAAGGCGACCCCTATGGTGTCTCCGATGCCGATACCATGCTCGACTATCTGGCGCCCAGCGCACCTAAGCCGCTGAATGTCACCGTGATGACCCGCAGTGGCTGTCCCTTCTGCGCCAAGGCCAAGGCCGCGCTGCATGATGCCGGAATTGACTACGAGGAATTGCTGCTCAACCGCGATTACACCGAGCAGACGCTGCGGGCGGTTGCCAATGCCACGTCAGTGCCGCAGGTCTTCGTTGACGGTCAGTTGATTGGCGGTTCGGATAAACTGGAAGTCTGGCTGAAAGCGCGGGCAGCCTGATCAAACGGTTTAGACCAGACGTTGAACGCGGGGGATGCCATGCCCCCGCTTTGCTGTGAGGAGATCGTGTATGAGTCAGCATTTTGACCTGATTGCCATCGGCGGTGGCAGTGGTGGTCTGGCGGTCGCAGAGAAGGCCGCTCAGCTCGGTCAGCGCGTTGCCATTGTTGAGTCTGGCCGACTCGGTGGTACCTGCGTCAATGCCGGTTGTGTCCCGAAAAAAGTCATGTGGTATGCCGCCAGTCTGGCGGAGGCCGTGCGCAATGCACCAGATTTTGGCGTTCACGCCGAGGCTGGCGGACTCGACTGGGCGAAGCTCGTTGCCGGTCGCAATCGTTATGTCGCCAACATCAACCACTACTGGGACGGCTATGTCGTCGAACAGGGGATCACGCGCATCACAGGACAGGCGCAGTTCGTCGATGCACATGCGCTTGCGGTCGATGATCAGCACTACAGCGCCGATCACATCGTCATTGCCACCGGCAGCCGCCCTATCGTGCCACGGATGCCGGGCGCTGAACTTGGCATTGACTCTGACGGCTTCTTTCGGCTTGAAAGCCAACCCAAGCGCGTCGCAATCATTGGCGGCGGTTATGTCGGCGTCGAACTGGCCGGCGTTCTCAGCAGCTTTGGTTCCGAAATCACGATCGTTGCGCTTGAAGACCGGCTACTGGCCATGTTCGATCCGCTGATTAGCGCCACCCTCAAGGAAAATATGGCGGCGCACGGTGTCCAGACCCGGCTTGAATTCGCGGTCGCAGAGCTGGCACGCGACGCTCAGGGATTGATTCTGGTGGGTCAGAGCGGCGAGCGCATCGGCGGATTTGATCAGATCATCTGGGCGGTTGGGCGGACGCCAAACACCCGCGAGCTCAATTTAGATGCGGCTGGCGTGTCGTTTCAATCAAACGGAATGATCCCGGTCGACGCTTTCCAAAACACCAATGTCCCCGGCATCTATGCCATTGGCGATGTCATCGGGTGTGAACCGCTAACGCCGGTCGCCATTGCTGCCGGACGGCGTCTCGGCGAGCGTCTGTTCAACAACCAGCCCGACCTCAAGCTCGATTACGACAATGTCCCGACGGTTGTTTTTACCCATCCGCCATTGGGCAAGGTTGGTCTGACCGAACCCGAAGCGCGTCAGCGTTATGGCGACACCCTGACTATTTACGAGACCCGCTTTACCCCGATGCGCTACGCGCTCAATGCACACGGCCCGAAGACGGCAATGAAGTTGGTCTGCGTCGGTTCTGATGAACGAATCGTCGGCATCCATCTCATCGGCGACGGGGTTGATGAGATGCTCCAGGGCTTCGGGGTTGCAGTGAAAATGGGCGCAACCAAGGCAGATCTGGATGACACGGTAGCCATCCATCCGACCAGTTCCGAAGAACTGGTGACGCTCAAGGTGCCGGTACGCCGTCCGGGCGAGCTGACATCCTAGTACGCGCTTCCGTTTAATCTTGCATAAGCCTCATTGTAGACACATCTCGTCAGGCAAGTTCTCAAGAGGTGCATCCAATGATCAAGTATGTTGTCCGGCTCACCGATGACG
>CAIUAY010000185.1 GCA_903897335.1 uncultured Chromatium sp.
CCAGGAACATCTTCCGCTGTACCTGAGCTTCTTCCAGTTCGTTCACAATGCTCGCGTGCGCGGCAAGAACCTACTGCCCGCACTCCTGGGAACGCTGCTGGCCTGTCTGTCCGGAATGCAGATTGAGCCTTGTTCCAAATGACGCTCGACCTCATCATGATCGCTGTAATACGTTTTTTGTCCGTTGCGGTCGATATAGCGTTCGTGTCCCTTGCCAGCGATCAGCGCTACCCAGTGTTCGTCTGCTGGACGGTTTGCCAGTAGGTCGAAGAGACGCGCGATAGCCTCGGCGCGATCCACGATGACCTCCCTTCGTGCGTCGGGCATTCCGGTCAGAATCTCCGCGATGATCTGCTCGGGTGCTTCGGTGCGCGGGTTGTCTGAAGTGACGATGCAGTGATCAGAATGACGCGCCACCGCCGCGCCCATCAGCGGGCGCTTGCCGTGGTCGCGGTCGCCGCCACAGCCAAAGAGTGTGAGAATGCGGGCATTCGGGAAACCGTCGCGGATGGCGCTTAAGATGGTTTCCAGTGCATCCGGGGTATGGGCGAAGTCGATCACGATGGTGTGGTTGCCGACCGTCCGGCACTCAAAACGGCCATCAACCGGATTGAGATGCTGCCAGTCGTCGCGTTCGCCGGAACTGAGGACGCCATCGGCCAGTGCGCTGGCGAGCGCGTAGTTGCGGCGGTTATGCGCCAGGGCAAGAAATGGTTTGGCAGCGATGGCTGCAGGGGACAAGTCTGCCGTTTCCAGCACCGCGATGTGAATCCGTGACGTTCCCTGCTGTCGCAGTCGTTCCGCGACTGTCGCACTGCTGCAATAGAGCGTTCCGCCATCCTGGATCAGCTCAAGAATCCGCGCTTTGGCGCTGAAATAGCTGGCCTCGTCGTGATGATAATCCAGATGATCCTGGGTGAAATTCGTCCAGCCGGCATTCTGGAGCGCGAGACCCTCAGCGCGTCCCTGATCCAGCGCATGACTACTGATTTCCATCACGACCACATCGCAGGACGCTTGGTGTTCGTGCAGCAGACGGCGCAGTTCGATCTGGGGCGGCGAGGTGAAGCCGGTCTCTAGCAGTCGTTCACCGTTAAGAAAAAGCCCCAGCGTTCCAATTGAGAGGACTCGCTGTCTCTGTGCAAGCAGGATCGACTCCAGATATTTGACGGTCGTGGTCTTGCCGTTGGTGCCGGTGACGCCGATAAAGCGCAGACGTTGACGATCCAGCGGATAGCAGAGATCACAGAATCGCCCGACCACTTGCGCCCAGGCGTCAGGACGGGTCACATAGACGCCTTTGTCCGCCAGACCGTCGATATCTGTGATTGGACGGTTGGTGACCAGCACCGCAAAGGCGCGATCAGCGAGATAACGCTGATAGATTTCGGCATCGCTGCGCCCATCGTCGAAACGCTGGAAAAAGAGGATCGAAACGGCATCACAGGCATCGGCGCGCCACTGGATGTTGGTGAGTCGAGTGGTTGCCGCCGATTCGCGCCGCCAGGCGAAATCGAGGGTAGCCAGTAGCTGGGAGAGCGGATCGCTTGGCATGGTTCTGGATTCGTTTCATTGAGGAGAGATCGCCTGGACATTCTCGCCGAGGATCGCGTCATCGTCGAACGTTTAGGGCGCTTTGGTCTGAGATTCCAGCGGCTCGAGCGGTCGCACGGCATTCCCGGCTCTTACTGGGGCGATCCTGAAGCCGGACTGGTCGGCGATGTCCTGTATGCGCTCCCCACGACGCCGCTGCATTCGATCCTGCACGAAGCCTGTCACTGGATCTGCATGGATCAGCACCGTCGCGCCACACTTCATACTGATGCCGGTGGTGACGATGCCGAAGAAAACGCGGTCTGCTATCTGCAAATCCTGCTGGCTGGTGCCATTCCCGGTGTTGGGCGCGAACGTCTGTGCGCGGAGATGGACGCCTGGGGTTACAGTTTTCGGCTGGGTTCAGCACATCTGTGGTTTGAACAGGATGCCGATGATGCGCGTGACTGGCTGCTCCAGCATGATCTGATCGACCCGACAGGACAACCGACCTGGCGGGCGCGGTTGGTCTGAACCGCTGTCTGCAAGACGCCGTCTCCGCTGGCGATCAGCCGATGCCATTTGGCTCCAAACGGTGAGGCGTCGCCTTTAGTCATAGCAAACCCCGCTCGGCAAATGACACGCCATCGCCATCGCCGACAATGATGTGATCGAGCACCCGCACATCTACCAGTTCTAGCAACGTCTTGAGTCGCTGGGTGATGCGCAGGTCGGCCTGGCTCGGCTCGGCGACACCGGATGGATGATTGTGCGCGAAGATGACGGCGGCGGCGTTGGTGTCCAGCACCCGGCGCAGCACCTCGCGTGGATGGACGCTGGCACCGTCGATGGTGCCGCGAAACAGCTCCTCGAAGCGGATGATGCGATGCCGGTTGTCAAGAAACAGACAGGCGAAGATCTCGTGTGGGGAACCATAGAGTCGCATCTTTAGATAATTGCGGGTCGCCTCCGGGCTGGTCAGCACATCCTGGTCGTTGATGCGCGTCATGAGATAACGGCGGCTGAGTTCAAGCACGGCCTGCAACTGGGCAAACTTGGCCGCGCCAAGCCCTTTGCCCTCACAGAAACGGCGCTGGTCGGCAGCCAGCAGTCCGGCGAGACCACCAAATTCATCCAGCAGATCACGCGCTAGATCGACCGCGCTCTTGCCGGGAATTCCGGTGCGCAGAAAAATCGCCAGCAGTTCGGCGTCAGCGAGTGCCCCGGCCCCGCGTTCCAGCAGTTTTTCGCGTGGCCGTTCGTCTTCAGGCCAGTCTTTAATCGTCATGCTCTTCGCAGCAGCCCCGGATGCCAGACATCCGTTACACTTCACATCTTTAACATTGATCGAGAATACACGATTCAGCCATGGATCAGAATCAGGAGTCACGACTGCTGCTGGGAATCGGCGGCGGCATTTCGGCCTACAAATCGGTCGATCTGGTGCGTCGGCTAAAGGAGCGCGGTTTCGATGTCCGGGTGGTCATGACACATGCGGCGACGACCCTCGTGACGCCGCTGACCTTTCAAGCCGTGTCCGGTCATCCGGTTCGCACGACTCTGCTGGACGCGACCGCCGAGGCTGGCATGAGTCATATCGAGCTGGCGCGTTGGGCAGACTGGCTGCTGATCGCGCCCGCGACGGCAGATCTCATGGCGCGTCTGGCAGCGGGCATCGCAGATGATCTCCTGACGACCCTGGCGCTGGCGACCGAAGCACCGCTTTGTCTGGCGCCAGCCATGAACCAGCACATGTGGCGACATCCGGCAACGCAGGAGAACCTGCATATCCTGCGCGAGCGCGGGGCACGCATTCTAGGCCCTGCCGAGGGCGATCAGGCGTGTGGCGACGTTGGGCCTGGACGGATGCTGGAGCCGATTGAGATTGCCGAAGCGATGCGTCCAGTGACCGTTCACCAACTAACTGGTGCGCGGATTCTGTTAACCGCAGGCCCGACCCGCGAGCCGCTCGATCCGGTGCGCTATCTAAGCAACCGCAGTTCGGGACGCATGGGCTATGCGTTGGCGTCGGCCTTAGGAAGTCTAGGCGCGGAAGTAGTCCTGGTCAGCGGACCGACGGCATTGGCGCAGCCGCGTATCGCCGAATTGATCCAGGTCGAAACGGCGCTTGACATGCGAGCCGCCGTCATGACGCAGGTATCATCCTGTGACATCTTTGTCGCAACCGCCGCCGTCGCAGACTATCGGCCTGCCGAATCCGCCGGGCGCAAGATCAAAAAGGATGCTGACGAGCTGGTGCTGCGTCTGGTGCGCAACCCGGACATCCTGGCCGAGGTCGCAGATCTGGCGTCGCCACCGTTCACGGTTGGTTTTGCCGCCGAAACCGACGATCTCGAACGCCATGCGCTGGCCAAGCTGACAGCCAAGGGTCTGGACATGATTGCAGCGAATCAGGTCGGCGGCGCACAGGGCGGATTTGAACGCGACGATAACGCACTGACTGTGTTCTGGAAGGATGGTCGCCGCGACCTGCCACTGATGTCCAAGACCCGGCTCGCGCAGACTCTGGCCGAACTGATCGCCGAGCGTTATCGGGGACGCCATGCTGCATCGACTTGAGGTCAAAATTCTCGACGCACGGCTTGGGCGCGACTTTCCGTTGCCGGAATACGCGACCGGAGGATCAGCGGGGCTCGATCTGCGCGCCATGCTGGATGCGCCGCTGGAACTTGCGCCCGGTGCCTGTGAATTGTTGCCGACCGGCCTGGCGATCCATATCGCCGAACCCGGCGTGGCGGGGATGATCCTGCCCAGATCGGGACTCGGACACCGGCATGGCATCGTCCTTGGCAATCTGGTGGGTCTGATCGACTCCGACTATCAGGGGTCGCTACTGGTGTCCTGCTGGAACCGCAGCGAGACGGCCTTTCAGATTGGGATCGGCGAACGCATCGCCCAACTCGTGCTGGTGCCGGTGCTGCAAACGGAACTGGTCGTGGTCGATGACTTCCAGGCGTCCGCGCGCGGCAGCGGCGGGTTCGGGCATAGTGGCACCCGCTAGAGCGGTTTCTCCATTAGCCCGCTCGCTCGCAGCACCCGCCGCGTGACCGCCTGCGCCAGCACCTGATACCGTCCTGTCTGCACCAGCGTGAGGCAGGCGCTGGCGCGGGTGATGCCGGTGTAGATCAGCTCGCGGGTGAGGATGGGGCTGAGACTGGCCGGCAGGATCAGTGCCGCATGGGCGAACTCCGATCCCTGCGATTTGTGGACAGTGAGTGCATAGACGGTTTCGACGGACTGAAGACGGCTGGGAAGGATCCATTGGATGCCACCCTGGCCATCCGCGAAGGCGACGCGCAGCATGTCAGGCGTACCCGGAGCGGGCAGAGTGATGCCGATGTCGCCGTTCATTAGTCCGAGCGCGTAGTCGTTGCGGGTCACGAGAACCGGACGTCCAGAATACCAGCCGCTGCTGGCCGGGATCAGTCCGGCGTCTGCCAGCAGTCTGGCGATGCGCTGGTTCAAACCTTCGACACCCCAGACGCCACGGCGCACGGCGCACAGCACCTGAAACTGCGCATGTGCTTTGAGGACATCACGCGCCCAGGCATCGAAAACGCTCAGGTCGGCATCCGGCGCAGGCTGGTGATCGCGCAGCATCTGTAAATAATGACGGTAGCCATGCCGGATCGGATCAGCAGATGTGGCAACCTGCCCCTCGATGACCAGCGCCCTGAAACGCTGTTCTAAATCCTCATCCAGCGCGATCAGCGCCAAGTCGGAAAAATCACGTCTGGCCAACGCACTGACCATCTTGGTATCCCCGGCGTTGACCGCTGCCGCGAGCTGGCCGATGCCGCTACCCGCTGGAAAGCGGTAGCTGTGACGCAGCATGACGATGGATTGATCAAGCATGGTGGCGTCAGCCGTGATCAGCTTTGGATCGATCCGTTCGCCGGTGGCCGCAGCAAGCCAGTCGGCGGTCATAGGGCTGTAGTGACTCCCAGCGGCGCGCTGGCAGAGTTCGCCAAGCACGGCACCCGCTTCGACCGAGGCCAGTTGATCCTTGTCTCCGAGCAGAATCAGACGCGAACTGGGCGGCAGTGCATCAAGCACGGCGGCCATCATCTCCAGATCGATCATCGATGCCTCATCGATCACCAGCACATCGAGCGCCAGCGGCTGACCGGCATGATAGCGCGGGCGGCGCGTGTCCGGGCGGCGACCAAGCAGACGGTGCAGCGTGGTCACGGTCACCGGAATCGCTTTGCGCACCTGTTCGGCAGCAGCGCCGAGTGCATCAAGCGGCAGCCGGGCGATGGTTCCAGCAATCGAGGCATTCAGCCGTGCAGCGGCCTTGCCGGTCGGCGCGGCCAGACGGATGCGCAGTGTCCGGGCGTTCGGGTCGGCAAGCGCCAGCGCCTGGAGTAAGGCGAGTAGCTTGATGACTGTGGTGGTTTTGCCCGTGCCAGGGCCACCGGTCAGAATGCTGAACGCACTGCGGGCGGCAAGCGCGCAGGCGAGTTTCTGCCAGTCTGAAGCCGTGCCGGAGCGTGGCGCTGATGGAAACAGGCCATCGAGAATCTGGCGGATGGCGGCTGTCGGCAAGGTGATCTGGATCTGTTCGGAACGTTTTAGCCGCGCCTGGATTGCAGCGATCACTGTGCGTTCATAGACCCAGTAGCGTCGCAGATAAAGTCGGGTGCCAACTCGCACCAGTGGGGTGTGACCGATACCCGAATTGACCAGTTCCGGGTGTTCGAGCGCCGCTTGCCAGTCACTGAGCGTGAGACCATCCAGTACTTCGGCAGGGTTAGGTGGTGGATCGTCGGTCTCCGCTGTCGTCGAGCCTTCGGGTGGCAGGGACAGGGCAAAAGCCGGATCACGAAGCGTTGCCGCCAGATCCAGACAGGCATGGCCGCGTCCAAGCTGGTGACTGGCGAGCGCCGCCGCAAGCCGTAACAGTGGCGGCGCGTCTGGCACGTCCTGACTCAGAAACTCGGCAAACGCGACATCCAACGGACGCAGCCAGCCGTGGTCGACCCAGCGTCGCAGCACTGACCGCCGTTGCGGCGTGTTGGCAGCACATAAATCATGGGAAAACACCGGTGCGGATTTGTCGCTCATACCTGCGCCGCCGTTGCCGCAAAGCAGGCGTCCAGCGCCATGATCAGTTGCCGTGGCGGACGCTCGGCATGTATGCCCTGGGTGGGGGCGTGGATCCCGCGCAGAAAAAGATAGAGTGCGCCGCCGACATGCCGGTCATAGTCATAGTCGGGCAGACGCGAACGCAGTAGACGATGCAGGGCAAAGAGATAGAGGGCATATTGCAGGTCATAACGGGCACTGAGGATCTCAGTGCGCATGGCCTCATCGCTATAGTCGGTGGCTGCGGCGCCCAGCCAGTTCGATTTATAGTCGGCGACGTAATAGCGTCCGGCATGTTCAAAGACCAGATCGATGAAGCCTTTGAACAGACCATTGATGCGGCCAGCGTGGAGCGCCGGACGAGCAACGCCATTCAGCGTGTGCGTACATATCAGACGGTCGATCTCGTGGATGTCGGCCTGATGCGCGGACAGCCAGAATTCCATTTCGGGCATGGCGCAGCTAAGGTCGGTGAGACGCACCTCAGCGCGTTCTGGATGAGCATGATCCAGCGCCGGGAGCTGGAGTGGCTGCGTGATGATTCGCAGCAGCCACTCGGTGAGCGGTTCGACCCACAACGCCCAGCCGCGCACCTGGCAGCGTCGGGCAACGATATCACGCAGGCGAGCGGGATCGGCGGCGACTTCAGCAAAACCGCGAGTGGCCGACCATTCCAGCAGATCATGCAGAAAGGTACCGGCGTCTGCGCCACGCGGAAAGGCATGTGGTGAACCGGGCACGGGCGCTGCCCTGGACGCGGTGTCCTCAAATGACTCGCTGGCCATCAGTTGCTGAGCCGTCTCAAGCTCCTGGAACTGATCGGCTTGCGGTGTTTCTGTCGGGTGGTTGGCGTCGTGCCAGTCGCGGTGTTCGTGCAGACGCAGCACGGAATAGCTGGCAATCCACCAGGGTGCGCAGAGGATCGGACGCGAGGTGCGCGCCGCGCCTGGTGTTGGCGTCAAGCCAGACTCGGCAAAACACACGTCTGTCGGTTGCGGCGCGGCGATCACGGCGATGTCTGCGCTATCCATGCTCAGGAGCGCGTCTTCTAGGCTGGCCGATTCGCCACCACCCAGCAGATAACCGCAGGCGCCTTGTCCCAATGCGTCGAGTGGCGCCAGTCCGATCCAGGTTGCCGACTGGGCGCGGGTCAGCGCGACATACAGCTTGCGCAGATCCTCGCCCAGACGTTCGCGGTTGGCTTGTGCCAGGATGCTGGCATCGCACTCCGGAGACAACTGCACCTGACCGGCGTCATCATGCCAGAGCAAGGGGCGATCCTTGTCCGTGAGCGGTCGATGGTCGGCGGCGAAGGGCAGAAACACCAGCGGATACTGGAGTCCCTTGGATTTATGCACGGTGACGACCTTGACCAGATTGGCGTCGCTTTCCAGACGGATCTGGCGCGTCCCTGCGCCACTGGCATCCTCGCACTGTTCGGCGAGATAACGGATGAGCGTCTGCTCGCCTTCGAGCAGACGACTGGCCTGTTGCAACAGTTCCGCCAGATGCAGGATGTCGGTGAGAATGCGCTCGCCATGCGCATCCTGTGCGGTTCCAAGAAGCCGCGCTGGCACCTCAAAATCATTGAGCAGCCGCCGCAGCATCGGCAGCACACCCTGGTGCCGCCAGAGGTCACGGTAGCCGCGAAACTGCATGACCCGCGCCTCCCAGGCCAGCTCATCATGGTTGTAGCGATCCAGTTCGGCCAGACTCAGTCCGAGTGTCGCCGTTGCCAGCGCGGCATGCAGCAGACGGCTGTCATCGGGCGCGGCACAGGCCGCCAACCAATAATGCAGCTCGCTGGCCTGGGCACTCTGGAACACCGATTCCTTGTCGGACAGATAGACACTGCGCACGCAGCGTTGTGCCAGTGCATCGCGAACGATCCTGGATTCGGCACCCGTGCTGACCAGCACCGCGATCTGCCCCGGTTGTAGTGGCGTGATGGGCTGGTCGGGTCGGGAGGGGTCGACGAAGCCCGCCAGTCCCTGTTGACCCAGATTGAGCAGACGCACGATTTCGCTGGCCGTGGTTTCGGCAATCCGCTGGCGATAGTCTCCTTTGCCAACGTGCGCCGCACCGTCTTTCACGGCCAGCCACCAGGCCGTGAGTCCTTGCAGGGTCTGACCCTGTACCTGCAATTCCACGCTGTGTCCGTGAGCCTGTGCCGGAACGAAGGGTACCGGGTTGGTGGTCGCATCGCGGAAGAGAAAAGCTCCAGATCCCTGCTGGCGGGTCTCGGCGACCCCAAACCAACGGTTGACCGCAGCGACTGCCGATGCGGTTGAACGGTAGTTGGTCTTGAGTGTCTGGAGCCGTCCGGCACAATCACGCCGCGCCGCGAGATAGGTGAAGATATCCGCGCCCCGGAAAGCATAGATCGCCTGTTTGGGATCGCCGATGAGGATGAGCGCGGTGTTGGGATCATTGATGGCGACCTGGTAGACGGCATCGACGATACGGTACTGCACTGGATCGGTATCCTGAAATTCGTCGATCAGCGCCACCGGGAACTGACGGCGGATGCTGGCCGCCAAACGTTTGCCGTTTGACCCCTGGAGCGCCACATCGAGACGGGTTAGCAGATCGTTGAAACCCATCTGTGCCCGTCGTGACTGTTCGGCATCGAAGCGTCGGGCGATCCAGCGGGCGGCATGGCTGAGGATGGCCGTGCGAGCATCCGGCAGCGCGTTCAGTTCTGCCTGCAAACCGGCGATGGCTGTCAGCGCGGGATGCGTCGGCGGGGCGCCAACCTTCCAGGCGTCACGAAGACCGTCTGGCGTCAGGCGTGTCCAGCCAGTCTTAAGATCAGGCCAGGTTGCCGCCGGATCGTCCAGCCAGTCGCGCAGTGATATTAACCAGGGCTGATAATACCGCGCCTGGAGCTTATGTCCGTTGACCTGTTTGCATGCCACGGCGTCATCAAGCAGCGTCTGGAGTTCATCGATCCAAATTGCGTGACCGTCAGTATTTCGCCAGGGCGCTTTCAGCTCATCTAGTCGCTGCTGTCGCCCGCTTTGCGTCTCGCTGATCGACTGTGCCGGAATCGGCGCGTCCTTGAGCCGTTCGACATGACCAAGCAGTCCATTCACAGCCTTCAGCAGCGCGGCGGGTTCTGGCCACCAGGGGCGGATCGCGGCAACGGCCTCGGCAGCAAGTCCGGCAATGAAGATGCGCCAGTAGTCACGCGCCACCTCGGCAAGCAGCTCGCTGTGATCGGTCTCCAGAGTCTGGGTAAAGAGGCTGTCGCTGTCGAAGGCATGTTCACGCAACATGCGGTAGCACCAGCCGTGGATGGTCGAGACCGCCGCCTCGTCCATCCATTCAGCCGCAAGTTGCAGTTGACGTGCGCAACCTGGCCAGCGTTCGGAAAGGTAATCTGCGCGCAGATCGTGCAGCAGGTCGGCGCCGGGTGGCCGGTCGACGATCTGTTCGGGATCGGCGCGGAAATACTCGGCGGCTTCAGCAAGACGTCGGCGAATACGCTCGCGCAGTTCCTGCGTCGCGGCATCGGTAAAGGTGACGACCAGAATTTCGGGCGGGGTGTAGGCGCGGGAGGCGTCACCATGACCGAGCACCAGACGCACATAGAGCATGGCGATGGTGAAGGTCTTGCCGGTTCCGGCGCTAGCTTCGATCAGCCGGCTGCCATGCAGCGGAAAGCGCAGCGCATCGAGAACCGGCGCATCGGTGTCTGATTTGAGCGTGGCGGCGTCTGTCGTCATCAGTTTCCCTCCGAGCATGATCCTGAATTTTACCCGACGGCACGAAAAGCCCCGCCATTCATGGCGGGAATCCATGCGCGATGACCAGAATCAGGTCTCTGATGTCACTGGCGTTTTCGCGCTAACCGTTAAGTTGTCCTGCGTCACCAGAATCCGCCCCATGCCGGGAGCCAGATCAAACTGGAATGGCGTTGGCAGATAGTCCATCGGCCATTCTAGCGAGACATCATGCAGCGTTCCGGGGGTGCTGACATGGCGGTACAAATCCTCGACATGAATGTGCTGCGGGTTCCAGGGGTCTTTATTCAGGATCAGCAGTGCTTCAGATGTTCCCTGTTGATCGCGCTTGTGCAGCAGCAGGACAGCAGGATTGGACTGTTCCAGGCGTGTGATCGGCCCATCGCACTGAAAGACTGGATAAGTGTCTTTAATCCGGTTGACCCGGGTAATAAAGTCGGTTAGATCAAAATGCGGTAGTTCCCATTGATCGGGGCGGGTGTTGACCACATCCAAACGACTGCGAAAGCCGTATTCAAAACCGATTGGGATCATGATGCCGGTCGCAAACAGCGCGGTGAACAGATAACGCTGCTTCATGGCGTTTGGATTGCCTCCAGACTCACTGAACAGCCGCTCGGTGTCATGACTTTCCGGGAAGCTGACCGAGGGCACCACCTGACGGGTCAGATTATATTGATCAAGCAGCCAGTCGCCTGAAAAATCCCACCATTTGGCGCTGTTGAAAATCGCGTCAAAACCGGCTGCCGCCGTAGTTTTTGTCTGTTCTGGCGAACAGCCCAGGGTTTCGGCAATAAAGATGGTATCAGGATGTTCCTGACGCACCCGCGTGATTAGCTGCGTCCAAACCGCATTCGGGATCTGATAGGCTGCATCGCAGCGAAATCCACGAAACCCCAGACTGACCAGATGCCGCACCAGCTTCACATAGAAATCCAGCAGACCTTGCTGATCGGTTGAATGCGCATGATCGAATTGCGCCAGATCATGCCAGACGACTTTAGTTCCATCTGCCTCGACGCAGAACGGGTTGACAACCTTGTTCCCCTCGCGCAGAAACCAGTCAGGATGTTCTTTCAGCAGACTGGAATCGACCGCGCAATGATTGATGACCAGATCAATCATCATCGAAAGACCCTGCCGTTTAGCCTGCGCGACCATTGCCATCACCTGCTCCTTGGGTGATAGAGTGCTTTTTGGCGTCAGAAAATCGCGGTTGATCTCAAAATAATCAGCGATGGAATAGAGACTGCCGGAACGCCCGGTCTTCTGGATCGGATTGACGAATATCCAGTCAAATCCCATTTCCGCAGCACGTTTGAGATGCGGTTCCCAATTCTCGACAGACCCGGCGAGACGCGGGAACAGATTGTAGATCTTCATTGAGCCGTTCAGTCCTTGCCGCGATTGGCGGCGGTTTGTGAAGTTGGACGAGAGCGCCGTCCATGTGCGTCATCAATCAGCAAATGAATTCAGTCACACTGATTGATTTCTACGGTAAGATGCCTGATTTCTTCGTGTCTCTGCAAGGTGGTTCTAATCCGTTCAGGCGTCAAGCCTGAATCATGAGTCACGACAGCCAGGGCAACGGCATACGCGCGCTTGCCAATACGCCACACATGCAAATCGGTTAATCTGGAACCACCTTCAGAACAATCCGTTTCGATTGACGTGCGTATGTCGTCAACCACGCCATGATCCATCTCTCGATCCAGCAGAACCTTACCTGTTTCAAGAGTCAGATTGCGTGCCCAGACCAGAATGAGCCCAGCGCCTAAAATGCCCATGACTGGATCAAGCCACGCCCACCCATATAACCAGCCGCCAAAAAGCGCGATGATCGCCAATACGGACGTCGCTGCATCAGCAATGACATGAAGATAGGCGGATTTTAAATTCAAATCGTGATGATCATCATGATGATGGTCGTGATCATGATGATGTGCGCCACCTAAAATGTAGGCGCACAAAAGGTTAACCGCTAAACCGATGCCGGCGATCAACATGGCTTCTTGATAGTGAATTGGTCGCGGCGACAGCAGGTGCTCAATGGAACTCACAACCATCACGGCCGCCACGCATCCCAGCAGAATGGCGCTGGTATAACCGGCCAAGACTTCGATCTTCCAGGTGCCAAAGGCAAAGCGTGGATCGCGGGCATAGCGTCTTGCCGCAGCGTATGCGAACGCGCTTAAGCCAAGCGCCAGGGCATGCGAACTCATATGCCAGCCGTCTGCCAGCAACGCCATGGAGTTATACCGCCAGCCACTCGCAATCTCGATGACCATCGTGACGAGCGTGATCCACATCACGGCTTTTGCGCCGTGTTCCGCTAACTGATTTCCAGAATCAAAAACATGCTCGTGTTGCCACCTGGATAAATCATGGGTGTGCATATAAAAAGGACTCATTAAGGGTGATGATGATCGGCAAAAAACACCAGTTGCTACTCGGAGAAAAACGGGTAATTCTCCGGGTTTGCCGGCGTGTGAACGCTTGGTCGCTGGCGAACGTACCACAACACATCGCAATGTAAGGAGAATCATGTCCTGGCAACTGTTTGCGCTCAGCTCGGCATTCTTTGCGGGACTGACCGCCATCTTTGGCAAGCTTGGCGTGGAGGGACTGAATTCCAACCTGGCAACGCTGATCCGTACTCTGGTCATCCTGGCGATGACTGCCGCCATCGTCACCTGGCGCAACGAGTGGCGTCTGCCCGGCACACTGGAACTGCGCCCCATCGTGTTTCTGGTGCTCTCCGCCTTGGCAACGGGCTTTTCCTGGCTGTTCTACTACCGTGCGTTGCAGTTGGCACCTGCTTCGCTCGTGGCGCCCATCGACAAGTTGAGCGTTGTCTTTGCCATCGTGCTGGCGGTTATCTTCCTCGGTGAGGCGCTGACGCTAAAGCTGGCCATCGGCGGACTGTTCATTCTGGTCGGGGTACTGGTTCTGGCCTGGCCTTGATGCGTCCTGCCGAGCGCAGCAGTAGGAACAGCGTCATGACCAGCGCTATGAGCACCATCCCGGTGATCCATGGATTGAGATGCAGGATCAGACGGTGCAGCCAGGATGGATGACGGTTGAACTCATAGAGTCCGATCACCCAGAATCCAACCCAAAGCCCGGAACCAATCACATCGGCGAGAAAAAAGCGTGGCCAGGGCAGGTGAGTACTGCCTGCGACCAGGCCATTTAGTTGACGGGTGCCGTCGAAAAAACGGCCAAACAGGACGAGCCACATCCCAAAGCGGCTGACAAAACCATCGAACCAGACGAGTCGGTGGCGGTTGACGCCGACCCGAAGCAGGAGACGCCGTCCACCCCGTCGACCGATCCAGTAACCCAGGTTGTCACCGGCGACCGCAGCCGACCAGGCAACGACCAGGACTGCCGTCAGGTTCATCTCGCCGCGACCCGCCAGCAATGCCGCTGCCGCCATGAGAATGCTGCCCGGCAACGGAATGCCAATGCCTTCGATAGCAATTGCCACCGCGAGGATCGGGTATCCGTAACTGTGCAACCAGGGTCCGGCCGCCAGCAGGCTGGCCTCAAATCCACTCATGTACTACCTCTGTGAGGTCTCACTGCCATTAAGTTAACCGTATGCAACTCAATAGCAATGCTTTTTCTGCCGCTGATGAAAATCCAGCAAGGCTCGGGACGAGGATGTCTGACGCGGGGGATTGCGTTGGGGACGATCCAGGGTCG
>CAIUAY010000186.1 GCA_903897335.1 uncultured Chromatium sp.
CAGTACACGAATATAATTTGGGTGTCCATCGGGGTTCCTCGCCGGTCGTTGTGCAGTAGGGGTACTCACAACGCTAGCAAACTCCGATGGACGCCGATCTATCAAGGTGGCAACTTGGGTTATAGATAACTGATGTTACGCAGAGCGGAGCGGAAACTGATAAGTTTCCAGGATGAACCAAGAACTTCTGGAACTCTACAGTGACGACCTGATCGCCACTTTTGGCACGGCGACGGCAACCGGACTGTCGGAGAGGGTGTCCGGCACGGTTAGCCACGATCAGATCCCACGGTTTTTGTCGGAACACGACGACACCTCGCGGGATTTGTGGTTGCAGGTCAAGAACAGGGTGTGGGAGGTGGAGCAAGCGGACGCCGTGTTGATTTTCGACGATACGATCCAGGAGAAACGCTGGACAGACGAGAGTGAGTTGATGTGCTGGCATGTTGATCATTGCCAGAACCGCACGGTAAAGGGGCTGAATCTGCGCAACGCCCTCCTGTACGACAGCCGCGAGGTGTCGATTCCGGTGGATGTCAGGCTGATCCATCAACCACTTCAGTTCTGCGATGTCGTGACCCGGCGGGTCAAGCGGGCCAGCGAGGTGACGAAGAATCAGTTGGTGTAGGAGAGGTTTCTCCGTTGTGTTCACAATCAGTTGGTTTTCCGCGACGTGCTGATGGATAGCTGGTTTGCTGCCAAGGACAATTTCGATGTAATTCTGCGCGAGAAGACGCACTTCGTAGCGGTCTTGAAGGACAACCGTCTGGTGGCCTTGAGCGAGGCGGACAAGCAGCAGGGCCGCTTTGTGCGGGTGGATTCACTGCAATTGGCAGACAAGCAAGCCGTGCCTGGTTGGCTGAAGGGGTTCGGTCACGAAGTTTTTCTGTTCTGGTCGGTCGCGTCTTGACAAACACAGATGGCAGCACCGGCCGATTGAGTCTCGTCTGTCGTGATCTGACGTGCGATGGCGAGCGCGTGGCCGAACGCCATCAAAAACGGTGGAAGGTCGAGGCGTATCACACATCGCTCAAGTCCAACGCCGCCTTGGCGAAATCGCCGACCCGCACCTTCCGAACCCAGAACAACCACGTCTTCATGACCGTGTCTGCCGTCTTCAAGAGCGAATGCCTGAAACAGGTTCACACGCTCAATCACTTCGCGCTTCGCACCAAGCTCTACGTCAAGGCGCTCCAGCAAGCCTTCAGCGAATTCATGCGCCTAAAGGCTGCGTAACATCAGATGTTCACATTCTGGTCTCGGCTCCGCCGGAGCTGGCGCCAAGAGAAATCATAAGACGGATCAAGGGACGCACGGCGAGCACACTCTTCGAAGCGTTTCCGGTGCTGAAACGTCGCTATTGGGGTCGGCATTTTTGGGCGAGGGGCTATTTGTATGCCACGGTGGGTGACATGACCGAGGAGATGATCAAAGGCGACCTGGACATCACCTTGAGCCAGACCCCGCCAGTGAATTCAAGGTGGAGCCATCGCGACGCGTCGTTCAGTCGACGCGTATTCGGACTTTCCGTCCGTAACTCAAACCCACCGGCTTTCAGCCGGTGGTTGTTTAGTTTCTTATATATTTGGCGCGCCCGGAGAGATTCGAACTCCCTACCACCTGGTTAGTAGACAGGTGTTGATGTTACGCTGCATTTCTTTTGAATGCGCTAAACTTCATAAAAACAATGCTTTAAGAATGTCGCTCGTGCTATCTTTTACGCTCTTTCACAGTTGTTTTCACTGCACCCTGGTGACTCAATGGTGACTCATCGCGAGAAAGAGTGACATGAGACTGACCAAACGAATCCTTGATGCGGCAACCTATCAAGGCACGAACAATTCCCGATCCGTGATCTGGGATGACGAGGTTCCTGGATTCGGACTGAGGATTTTCCCGTCCGGCAAAAAAGCGTTTCTGCTGTCCTACCGCAGCCAAGGGCGCAAGCGACTGATGACGCTCGGCGCCTACGGTGTCCTGACGCTAGATCAAGCCCGAAAAACGGCACGGGCAGAGTTGGCAAAAGTGGAGACCGAGGGCGCGGACCCGGTCGAAGCGCGTCGCCAGAAAGCCGAAGAGGTGGCGTCACTCGCCAACTTCGGCGACCTCCTCGACGACTATGCCGCGAACCTCATGAATCTCGATACAGCGGCGGATGCGCGGCAGAGTTTCGGCAAAAATATGGCGTTGGTGCATAAAGAAGCAGTGGGCAGGATTCCCCTTTCCCCATTTTCTCAGGACACAGCG
>CAIUAY010000187.1 GCA_903897335.1 uncultured Chromatium sp.
CGGTGATGGCGTCGTCGGCAGTAAGCGCTTGGTCGTCCTCAGCTCATCGCGGAGTGTGCGCAGCGCCTCACGAGCCTGGAACAAAGGATAGCTCCTTCTCGGTACATAATTACACGGGTCTTGACAAACGATTAGGCTCACAAGCGACTGATCCAGACTCTCTTGTTCTCGACAGTTTTGCCGGTTCTGGAACCACCGCCCACGCCGTGCTGAAACAGAATGCCGAGGACGGCGGCTCTCGCCGTTTCATCTTGGTCGAGATGGACGACAAGATTGCCAAAAACGTGACCGCCGAACGGGTGCGGCGTGTAGCAAGCGGCTATACCAACGCCAAAGGCCAGGCCGTCGCCGGACTCGGCGGCGGTTTCCAGTTCTGCCGTCTCTCCGCCGAACCACTGTTTGATGCCAGCGGCCAGATTCGCGCCGACGTGCGCTTTAGCCAGCTCGCTGAATTCATCTGGTTTAAGGAGACTGGAACAGCCTACCCTCACCCCGCCCCGCCCCGCCCCGCCCCGCCCCGCTCCCAGAGGGAGAGGGAGAAACGCTGTCGCCGCTGCTTGGCATCCACGATGGTCGCGCCATCTATCTGCTTTATAACGGCATCCTGAAAGATCATTCAAAGGCTGGCGGCAACATGCTGACTCCCGCTGTCCTCGCCGTGCTGCCGCCATTTGCCGGGTCGAAAGTGATCTACGCCGCCGCCAACCGTCTCGGCAACCGCACCGCCCGCGAGAGCATCACCTTCAAGCAAACCCCTTACGCACTGGAGGCGTGACATGGCCGGAGATCGGCGCGTCATCATCATTGCCGGGCCGAACGGGGCGGGAAAGACGACCTTTGCGCGTGAATTTTTGCCCAACGAGGCCGGTTGTCCGGTATTCGTCAATGCGGATCTGATTGCCGCTGGACTGGCTCCTTTCAATCCAGAAAGCGCGGCGATTCAGGCCGGTCGCGTCATGCTGAAGTAGCTGGAGCGGCATTTTGCAGCGCGCCAGAGCTTTGCGTTTGAAACCACGTTGTCGGGGCGGGGATATTTGCGCCATATCATCTGCTGGCAGTTAGCGGGCTACCGCGTTGAGCTGATCTTCCTGCGCTTGACCAACCACGAAGAAGCCATTGCCCGTGTTGTACAGCGGGTGCGCCAAGGTGGTCATGACATTGCAGAAATGACCATTCGCCGCCGGTTTTTGGCGGGGCTGAAAAACTTTGAACTGCACTATGCGCCGTTGGTTGATGCCTGGGCGCTTTACGACAACGCGGGCGAGACACCGACCCTGCTGGATTGGAGTGAGACGTGAAGACGCCAAAGCCGATTGAAAAGGCAATAACCCAGGATTTGCGGGGTTCATGGCCGGCATTGCAACGTGCGGCTCAACGTGCGCGACAGATTGCGGCACAAACAGGCACTGCGGTTGTTGTCGTGCGCGATGGGGTGCTGGAGCACATTTACCCCAGCGCACAAACCGTAGTGGCCGATGCGCAAGCGACCATGCCGTCTGACGGAAAACAGGCATGACCACCTTCGCCCCCAAAACCTACCAGTCGCAAGTGCTGGAAAGCATCGAGTCCTACTTTCGCGCCTGCCATGAATTCAGCTCGCCCTCGCTGGCTTTCACGGCGACGACAGAACGGCTGTGGAGCCGGGGCAATCCATACCATCCGCTGTCGGGTTTTCCGCCCGACATGCCCTATTTCTGTCTGCGTGTGCCCACCGGCGGCGGCAAAACCTGGCTGGCGGCGCGGAGCATTCAGCTGGTCAATACCCATCTCCTGCGCTGCGAGTACAGCCTGGTTCTGTGGCTGGTGCCGAGTCGACCGATCCGCGAACAGACGCTACGCGCCCTGCGTGACCGTGCGCATCCCTATCATGCGGCGCTGCGTGAAGCTGGATCGGTGACGGTCATGGATCTGGATGAGGCGCGGCACCTGACCCGTGCCACGCTTGACACCGCGACGACGATCATCGTCGCGACCCGGCAGGCGTTTCAGGTCGAAAACGATGAATGCCGCAAGGTGTACCAGTCGAGTGGGATTCTGATGCACCATTTCGATAACCTCTCGCCGATCCAGCGCGATGCGCTGCTGACCGACGGTCACGGCGCGGATCGCGCCATGCCCTATTCGCTGGCCAATGTGCTGCGGCTGCGTCGCCCATTCGTGATCGTGGACGAGGCGCACAACAGCCGGACTGAACTGGCATTCGACATGCTGGCGCGTCTGCGTCCTAGCGGCGTGATGGAACTGACCGCCACGCCCGACCTGACGCGCACGCCCAGTAACGTGCTGCACAGCGTCTGTGCCGCCGAACTCAAGGCAGAAGAGATGATCAAGCTGCCGGTGGTGCTGGAAACTGAACCGAACTGGCAGCAGTGTCTGGCCGATGCCATCGGTCGGCGCGAGGCGCTACACGCGCTGGCCGACGAGGAACGCCGAGCTGGTGCCGCCTATCTGCGACCACTGGTGCTGATTCAGTCAGAACCGCGCCGCGCGGGGTTGGACACGCTGGACTTCGAGCGTGTGCGCAATGAGCTGATTACCAATCATGGCATCCCCGCCAACGCGATCGTGGTGGCCACCGGCGAGGAAAAGGGTCTGGAGCAGCTCGACGCGGATTACACGCTGGGCATCGCCGACCCGGCCTGTCCGGTGACGTTCGTCATCACCCAGAAGGCGCTGGCCGAGGGCTGGGACTGCCCCTTTGCCTACATTCTGGTGAGCATGGCCTCGCTGCATTCCGCAACCGCCGTGGAGCAGTTACTCGGACGCATACTGCGGCAGCCCGACGCCAGTCACCGGCAAGCCCGCGCTTTAAATCAGTCTTATGCGTTTGTTGTCTCGCGCAACTTTGCCGAAACGGCAGGCGCACTGCGTGACCGGCTGGTGGCGGGCGCAGGCTTCGAGCGGCGTGAGGTGAGTGAGTTCGTCACCGCCGCGCGGCCTGAGCAAGCGCGGCTGGACATTGAAGGACACGCCGGGCGCGTGGTCGTGCGTCCGGTGGCGACGATCTTGACGGAAAAGCCAGACTTGAAGCGCGTGCCGAAACCCGTGCGTGACAAGCTGCGTTGGGATAGCAAGCGCAATACCCTGACCATCAGCGCACCGCTGACAGAAGCGGAAACTGATCTGCTCACGGCCACGGTCACGACCGACACCGCCGTTGCCGCCATCGTCGAGGCGGCGGAAATCAGCCGCGCCACGGCCATCGCGTTCTTCCAGACGCCTGCTGAACAGGGCGAGCGTTTCCGCGTACCGCAACTGGCGTTGCGGGTGCAGGGCGAGTTACGTTTGTTTGATGATCCAGAAGTGCTGGAGTACCCGTGGGATCTGTCGCCCGACGATGCTGCGCCAACGGACGATGATCTCAGGCAACTCGACGCCGCCATGACGGTCTCCGAGGGCGGCGAAATCGACATTGACACGCAAAGCGGGCGGCTGGTGTCACGTTTCCTGCCGGAACTCCAGCGTGACTTGGGGCTGGTTTACCAACCTGAACATTGGGATGTAGTGCGTCTGGCGACCTGGCTCTGCCGCAACCTGCCTGAGCCATCGCTGACGCATGTCAGCAAGCAGGCGTCCGTCCTGGCCTGGCTAACCGATGTGCTGCGCCGGGATGGCTTTACGCTGGCGCGGGTGAATTTACAGAAATTCCTGATCCGTCAACGGCTGGAGACCCGCATCCGTGACCTGCGCAAGCAGGCCGTCGGCAAGGCGTACCAGCAAACGCTGTTTGGCGCGGTATCGGGCGTCGCCGTGACCGATCAGTTTGCCTTTGAATTTCACGCTCAAGCCTACGCGCCGAGCCGCGACGATGATGGCCGTTTCGGGCATTTTGACTTTCGGCGGCACTTCTATGGTCGCATCGGCGATTTTGACAGCCGGGAAGAATTCGACTGTGCATGTTGGCTGGACATGCAGGCACAAAAAGGCCGCATCCGGTTCTGGGTGCGTAATCTGGTGCGGCGTGAAGGCAGCGCGTTTTTCCTGCAAAAGGCCGATGGCCGTTTCTACCCGGATTTTCTCTGCCATTTTCCTGCAAAAGGCCGATGGCCGTTTCTACCCGGATTTTCTCTGCCAGTTGCCCGGCACTGAAGGCCAGCCCGGTTCAGTACTCATTGTCGAATATAAGGGTGCAGACCGCTGGGCCGCCGCCGAGGATGACCGGCTGATCGGTGGACTCTGGGCCAACCTTTCGGATGGACGCTGTCGCTTTGTCATGGTCAAGGACAAACGCTGGGATTGGATCGAGCGTAAGCTCCAGCCGGATGACTGTTGATGCGTCAGGCGCGGCGATCAGACCCGGTTTCTGGTATGGTTGTGCGCTTCTGCCATTCAGGATCGACGCGCCCCGTCTCCAGAACCGGCATCCACGCGCTCGACTCTTCTGGCCGCGAGACACTCATGACTGATTCCAATCTACTCATCCGCGAGCGCCTCGCACGCTCCATCCTGATCCTTGATGGTGCCATGGGCACCATGATCCAGCGTCATGATTTAACTGAAGCGGATTATCGCGGCGAGCGGTTTGCGGACTGGCCAAGCGATCTCAAGGGTAACAATGACCTGTTGGTGCTGACCCGACCAGAGGTGATCGCTGACATCCATCAGCAATATCTGGATGCGGGTGCCGACATCATCGAGACCAACAGCTTCAATGCGACGCGGGTCTCGATGGCGGACTATGGCATGGCCGATCTCGCCGCCGAGATCAATCTGGCCGCCGCCCGTCTGGCGCGACGCTGCGCCGATGCCTATTCAACTCCCGAGAAGCCGCGTTTTGTTGCCGGGGTGCTGGGGCCAACTAATCGCACGGCGTCCATTTCGCCGGATGTCAACGATCCAGGCAAGCGCAATATCGATTTTGACACGCTGGCGACGGCCTATGCCGAATCCACCCGCGCACTGATCGCAGGCGGCGTCGATCTGATCCTGATCGAGACCATCTTTGACACGCTCAATGCCAAGGCGGCGATCTTTGCTGTCAAACAGGTGTTTGCCGAGGATGGCGTCGATTACCCGATCATGCTCTCGGGCACCATCACCGATCAGTCGGGGCGGACGCTGACCGGCCAGACCACTGAAGCCTTTTATAACTCGCTGTGTCATGCCGAACCACTGAGCATCGGTCTCAACTGCGCACTGGGTCCGTATGAACTGCGTCCCTATCTTGAAGAGCTGTCGCGCATCGCCGAGTGTCGCGTCTCGACTCATCCCAATGCCGGACTGCCGAACGACCTGGGTGGTTACGATCTCGACCCGGCGCAGATGGCGGCTGAGGTCGCGGACTGGGCGCGTTGCGGTTTTCTGAACATTATCGGCGGCTGTTGCGGCACCACGCCGGATCACATCCGAGCCATGGCCGAGACGGTTGCCGGGATGCCGCCGCGCCAGATCCCGATCATCGCGCCAGCCTGTCGGCTGTCGGGGCTGGAGCCGTTCAATATCACGGCTGACACGCTCTTCGTGAACGTCGGCGAGCGCACCAACGTCACCGGTTCGATCCGCTTCAAGCGTCTGATCCAGGACGGCGACTATGACACCGCGCTGAGCGTGGCGCTGGAACAGGTCGAAAACGGCGCACAGGTGATTGACATCAACATGGACGAGGGGCTGCTGGATGCGGTCGCCGCGATGCAGCGTTTCCTCAATCTGGTGGCCGCCGAGCCGGACATTGCACGGGTGCCGGTCATGATCGACTCCTCAAAATGGGAGGTGATCGAAACCGGGCTGAAATGTGTTCAGGGCAAGCCCATCGTCAACTCGATTTCGATGAAAGAGGGCGAGGCGAAATTTTTGCAGCAGGCGAGACTGTGCCGACGCTATGGCGCGGCAGTGATCGTCATGGCTTTCGATGAGGCTGGTCAGGCGGACACCCAGGCGCGCAAGATCGAGATCTGCACCCGCGCCTATCGTCTGCTAACCGAACAGATCGGCTTTCCGGCAGAAGACATCATCTTTGATCCCAACATTTTCGCGGTGGCGACGGGTATCGAAGAACACAACAACTATGCGGTCGATTTCATCGAGGCCACCCGCGAGATCAAGCACACCTTGCCACATGCGCTGATTTCGGGCGGCGTGTCGAACGTCTCGTTTTCGTTTCGCGGCAACAATCCGGTGCGCGAGGCGATCCATGCCGTGTTTCTCTATCACGCCGTCCGCGCTGGCATGGACATGGGCATCGTCAACGCCGGTCAGTTGGCGATCTATGACGACCTGCCCGTTGAACTGCGCGAGGTGGTCGAGGATGTCATTCTCAATCGGCGCGAGGACAGCACTGAACGTCTGCTGGAGATCGCGCCGCGCTATCAGAGCGACGGCAACGCAACCGCAGCGCGACCGGAAGAGCAGGCATGGCGCACCTGGCCGGTCGAGCAGCGCCTGACCCATGCGCTGGTCAAGGGCATCACCGATTACATCGACGAAGACACCGAGGCGGCGCGGCAACTGCTGGGGCGTCCGCTGCTGGTGATTGAAGGCCCATTGATGGCCGGGATGAATCACGTTGGCGATCTGTTTGGAGCAGGCAAGATGTTTCTGCCGCAGGTGGTCAAGTCAGCGCGGGTGATGAAAAAATCAGTTGCCTATCTATTTCCCTATCTGGAAGCCGAAAAAGCGGCATCAGGGGAAACAGCAAAAAACAACGGTCGCATCCTGATGGCGACGGTCAAGGGCGATGTCCATGACATCGGCAAGAATATCGTCGGCGTGGTGTTGCAATGCAATAACTATGAGGTGATCGATATTGGAGTGATGGTCGCGGCTGAAACCATCCTGCAACGTGCCCGTGAAGAGCAGGTGGACATCATCGGTCTGTCCGGCCTGATCACGCCCTCGCTCGACGAGATGGTGCATGTTGCCCGTGAGCTGGCGCGTCAAGGTCTGAACATGCCGCTGCTGATCGGCGGCGCGACCACGTCCAAGGTACACACCGCGCTCAAGATTGCGCCCCAGCGCACGGCACCGGTGATCTATGTCCCGGATGCCTCGCGGGCGGTCGGGGTCGCCTCGAACCTGCTCAGTGACGAGCTACGCGAGCCCTATCTGGCGACGATCCGCAACGATTATGAACAGGTGCGCCAGGAGCGGGCGAGCAAAGACACGACCCGTCAGGCGATGTCACTCGCTGCCGCCCGCGCCAACCGGCTAAAACTCGACTGGCAGACGACCCGGCCAGTCCCGCCAGCAATCCTTGATCCAGCATGCAGCGACCCGCAATTCGCGCTCCAGATTGAACGCGATGGCGAGTGCGTGATTGCTGTGTTCGATCATTTCCCACTGGCCGATCTGGTCACAGTGATCGACTGGTCGCCGTTTTTCATGGCCTGGGAACTGGCAGGCCGTTTCCCGGCGATTCTCGATGATGAGATTGTCGGCACCGAAGCCCGCGAGTTGTTTGCCGATGCACAGACCTTTCTGGCGCGTCTGGTCAGCGAACGCTGGCTCACCGCCCGCGCCGTGTTTGGGATTTTTCCGGCCAACGCCATCAGCGCGGACGATATTGCCGTCTATGCCAGCGCACAGCGCGAGCAGCCACTGGCGCGACTGCATCATCTGCGCCAGCAGATGCCGCGCAATGCCAGCGGCACCCAGCCGAATCTGTGCCTGACCGACTATCTGGCACCACAGGACAGCGGTCTGACCGATTATATCGGTGCCTTTGCGGTCACGACTGGCGTGGGCATTGAGGAACATCTGGCGCGTTTCGAGGCGGATCATGACGATTACAGCGCGATCATGCTCAAGGCACTTGCTGATCGGCTGGCCGAGGCCTTCGCCGAACGGCTGCATCAGCTCATCCGTACCCGCTACTGGGGTTATGCGCCGGACGAGGCGCTCGATAACGCCGCGCTGATCGCTGAAACATATCAGGGCATCCGCCCTGCCCCTGGCTATGCGGCCTGTCCCGATCACACCGAGAAGGGTACGCTCTGGCAACTGCTCAAGCCCGACCAGCGCATCGGCCTGACGCTCACCGAGAACTTCGCCATGCTGCCCACGGCGGCGGTCTCCGGCTGGTATTTCGCGCACCCGCAGGCGCGTTATTTTGGCACCGGCAAACTTCAGAAGGATCAGGTCGCGGACTATGCCATCCGCAAAGGCATGACGCTTGAAGACGCCGAACGCTGGTTGTCGCCAGTGCTGGGGTATGACCCATAGGATGCTGTTTATGCCAGCCGGCGTCAGGCGCTTGATGCCGGGCATAAAAAAACGGGATCCGAAAACCGGATCCCGCTGACATTTTCAGACCGGTATCAGTTGATAACCGGCTGAAGCGTCGATGTGTTTCGCCCGATCAGTTAGGGGTGACGTTCTCAGCCTGCGGGCCTTTTGGCCCCTGGGTCACTTCCATCGTGACCCGCTGGCCTTCGAGCAGCGTCTTACGCCCCGCGCCATTGATGGCACTGTGATGGACAAACACGTCCTTGCCACCTTCCCGTTCAATGAAACCATAGCCCTTCTCGTCATTAAACCACTTGACCGTACCGGAAACCAATTCGCCTGCCATATCGACCTCATCACTTTAGACGTACCAACCTTAAGTTGGCATTGCTCAAAACCAGTCCCTTCATGAGACTGGTGTCACGCCCGCCCTGAACCGCATGGAACAGGACGGAATTTACTGGAAACATACCCATCATGGTTTGCGCCTGTTGCCAGGTAAAACGCTGTCACGCTGGTGTCTGTTTCCTGAATGTTGGTTGTTCTTGAGATTTACACAGCATCAAAACTCTGCGGTGACACAGAATCGATGTTCAACGTGAGTGTAGTTTTTAAATTTATAGATTAACTGGTCAACCCGAAGATTTTTGAAAACGCTTGCCTGATTGGCAGGGCATGATTTCAAAACGGGAAAAAACCAGTCATGCAGACTGTCCGGGGTTGCCGCATGGGTCATCATCGCTGAGAACCAAAGAAGGGAGATACAGATGACATTCAGGAAGAGATGTGATGATAGCACTCAGTGTTCATGACATGCAGCACCCACAACGGTTTAACTGTGGGAACAGTGATGGCACAGAAGTCTGCATGCTTGATATCGGTGGTGTCTGTCGCGTCATAGATGACTAAGTGTAACGCGAAATGCCGGAAAGTCTGCTGTATTTAATTCATCCTCGCGCAAAATTTTTTGAATGGGGGTATGCGGACTGACCAGATCTATCCTCCGGCGCTGGAGTATCAGTGCAAGCGCAGCCGTTTCTAGTACCTCACACCTGAAATTCTCTGGAGAATTGACGCCATCAACGGCTTGCGGATATAGGTCTAGCGACACGGCTTGGCGAGGGTCTGGTTAAAGCAGTCGATGACGTCGAGAATCCGTTGCTTGAGTGCATCGGTGGAGGTGAACCGACTTAGAAACTGTTGTACCGCCCGCAGTTGATTGGACACTGATTTGCAGCTCATGCGGGCTCGCGGATGGCATAAGACTGTCGGACTTCAAGGGGTGACATGAAGCCCAGTTTTTCGAGACGCCAGTGAATCAGTCGGCAAACGCGATCCTTGGACACACGGATGTCGCGCAGGATGCGCAGCCGTGCCCACACCTTGCGATGGCTCTCGCCGACAACGGGCGAAGCGGCCAGGTCAGCCCGCATGACGGCCAGCAGATCAGCATCGGACATCGTCGACCCGGATGCAAGGGCACCACCGTGTCCGCCCCCCTGGCCTGTTGGGCGTCGAGCGTCGAACGGGGGAATTCCAGCACCCGGCAGACTCGTTCCAGGCCGTCGGGCGTGCCAGTGCCCGGCGAGGTCGTCTGACTCATCGCGATGACCTCCGGCCGACCACAGGGCGCTTCGTCTGCCTTGCCTTGCGCAGGATCGCGTTCTCCATCACCAGCTCGCCGATGCGGCGGTTGGCATCATCGAGCTGTTTCGCGACCAGATCGGTCTCGCGCTCCTTGATGCCGACATCAATCCCGACGAGCGCTCGGTCTCGCCACTCGTCCAGCCGGTATCTCGGCACCGCCAACTCGCGGGAAAGGGCATCCGCCGATTCCCCGCGCAGCAGGCGCAGCACGACTTGCTTCTTCCGCCCGGACGACCAGCGCTTGACCTCGGCCGCCGCACGTAGCGCGCTTCCAGTCGCGCTACGCGCTCCTTCCAGCGCACCCCCACCAACCTCATTCTCTTTCAGCATTTCCAGCCCCTTTCTCAGACACGTCTATTTACCCCAATTTCGTGTCCAGAAAAACTGCGGGCAGAGCAGAGCAATCTGAGCGACGTGGCGTGGAACGCCATCAAGCCTCTCTTGCCCGAATCATCGGTGGGTCGACCGCGCACGTTGAGCCTGCGCCATCTTCTCTGTGCTCAAGACCGGCTGCCAGTGGCGTCAGTTGCCGCGTGATGTCCCTCCGTGGCGTGCCGTGTACGATGACGTTCGCCGCTGGCGTCGTGATGGCACCTGGCCGCGCCTCCATGACACCCTGCGGGCGCGTCTGCGCCAGCGGTTCGGGCGTCACAAGCACCCCATCGCCGGTTGCCTGGACAGTCAGAGCGTCAACGGAACCGCCACGCCAGGCGAACGTGGGGACGACGCCGGCAAGAAGATCACTGGACGCAAGCGCCAGATCCTGGTCGATACCCTGGGACTGTTGCTGGTGGTGCTGGTTACGGCGGCCAGTGTCCAGGAGCGCGACGGCGCACGCCTGCCCGGCCAGTGCAAAAAATTGCGCAAGATTTGGGTCGATGGCGGTGACAGGGGGCATTTGGTCGAATGGGTGGCAAGCCGCTTCCAGTTCGTTCTGTCGGTCGTCTTGCTGCCCCGGCGCTGGGTGGTCGAACGAACAGTCGCTTGGCTCAACCATTCTCGACGCCTCAGCAAGGATGATGAGCGCCTGATGCCGACCAGCGAAACCTGGATTGATCTGGCTATAGGCGTGTTAACACAATCTAAGCGCTTCGGCGATCAGCGCCGCCGTGATCAACGCGGCAAACATGATGTCGGCCTTGTCGTCGCGGGTGAACACGCGCCGCCAGCCCTTAATCCGTCGAAACAGCCGCTCGCCCTCGTTTCGTCGCCGCTAGTACGCGCTTCCGTTTAATCTTGCATAAGCCTCATTGTAGACACATCTCGTCAGGCAAGTTCTCAAGAGGTGCATCCAATGATCAAGTATGTTGTCCGGCTCACCGATGACGAACGCTCGTCGCTGACGCAGTTAA
>CAIUAY010000188.1 GCA_903897335.1 uncultured Chromatium sp.
CGTTCGTCATCGGTGAGCCGGACAACATACTTGATCATTGGATGCACCTCTTGAGAACTTGCCTGACGAGATGTGTCTACAATGAGGCTTATGCAAGATTAAACGGAAGCGCGTAGTAGCGTCAAACGATTAGGGAGACGCTGATTCAATCGAGTTTTCCATGACGCATTCGGGTTGCGCACTTTTTTTGCTGAGACCGAGAAACCGAGCGGCTGTGCGAATCGTTGTGTTTCTCGGCGCCAGTCTAGCCGGCATCGGCGAACATGGACGTCTCCTGGCCGTGCAACAGGTGTTCGGTCTTGACGAGATCGGCAACGTTCGCGGCGATGCCGGCCACGGTCTGCACCACCCCCGAATCAGCGTCCACGCCGATGTGCGCCGTCATCCCGACGTGCCATGGGTTGCCTCAGCGGGTGGCGTACATTCACCGCCGGAACGTCAACCGCATGGTCGCGTCCGTGACCAACTCGCGAGCCAGGTCAATACCAATACAGTCGCTCGGCTGTCGGGCAGGGCATTCGCGGTGGCCTCGTCCGCCAAGGCGTCCCACTGTTGCACGAAGGATATCCGCAACATTCGCTCCAAACCGACCGCTGGAGCCCGCGTCGCCGAGCGGTGCTAACGTCTCCAGCCGCGCCGTCCACGGCACAACGTGCGCCATCTCGGCCAGAAACTGCTCTCGGTGGGTGATCGTGTTCTTGGGAGTACACCCGGATTGGGAGCAGGACGGTTGGTTCATCGTTCGGGGCGTCGGCGGTAACGGATTGATCAGGATTTTGCAATTCAAGCCCCGTGGATAAAGCTGAATCAATCAACGTCTCTCTAAGTGAGAACTCTCGAAATGAGTATTGCGCAACGCAAAATACTACGCATTCACGGTGCATTGATGAATGTTGAAATGATTGGGTTAACGGTACTTGCTGCTGATTTAAATGTGTGATGTGCAGTTCCCGGTAAGACAAGTAACTGTCCATTTGGTAATGCCCTAAATATTTCTATCGCATGCTCTACCGGGATCACATCCTTATCCCCACTGATAATGAGTGCTGGAATGTTAATTAGAGCAAGATCTTTGTCCTCAAGTATCATGGGCGTGAGCCACAAGTCCCAAACTTTCTTTGCGATGATCGGCCAATGATTTGCGCCGTCAGGCGATTTTGAAATGTAGTCATCTCGAGCCTGCGTGCCCAGATCCGCCGCCAATTTTTCTGGAGATGATTTTTGGATTTCCTTGATGTCCGCTGAAGTCATTCCCACAAGGCGAGTATTTGCCCCAGAGACAACCAGGCGGTGCACAAGCTCAGGATGACGGCGCGCAATGAGCAATGCGAGAATACCCCCGTCGCTCCAGCCGATTATATCGGCATTGACGATGTTCAATGAATGAAGTAGCGCGGACGTATCATCTGCCATCTGAAAGTAAGAAAATGGGGCAATGGTGTCTGGTGTATGACCATGACCAACTTGCTCGATCGCAATGATCTCGCGGGTGGGGGAGAAAAACGCAATTTGATTCTCGAAGGAGAATTGAATTGAAGTCGCGCCACCGTGAAGTAGAACGAGTGGCCTACCCTGTCCGTATCTCTCGTAATACATCTTATGGTTGTTTATGTCGGCAAACTGACCCCTGGGAATGTCGGTTGATTTAGACGTGTTTTGCGCGTCTGCGCACGTTAAACAGGGAGAGAAAAACAGCGACGAGATCGCGATGCTAATGATTATCTTGAACATGGTTGCTCCACGGTAGCGCAAATGTTGGATGGCCTACGCCGCTCTGCCGCGTCCGCTCTTTAACCGCTTGTTAGGCCATTTTGCGAATGTTGGGCTGCCAAAAGCGGCAACCCAATCTACCGCCCTGAAGGTCGAGTGATCCCACACCCCATCGTCAAGGCTCAACCCGACGACTGGCCAGCACACCATCGACCAGAACTCGCAGCTGACGCCGTGGATGCGAGCGCGGGACGCGCTCGTCCACGTTCACAGCGCTGAACCAGGACGGCTGGGGTTTGGCTTCGCCACGCATCGGTCAGGCTCGAGGCACAGGAATCTCATTGACCCAATTGTCCCAGATCCGAACCGGCAGCTCCGGGGTTTTTAACTGCTAACTGACTTCCTGTCAGATCCGCTGACGCACAGCGAGACAGACTCAGTGGAAGGGGCACCCACATCAGGATTCCTGATGCGCTTGGCTAAACCACTTCAGCAAGGTCGTGAACAGCGTCACCGGATCGATGGGCTTGGCGATGAAGTCGTTCATTCCAGCCTCCAGGCAGCGCGTCCGATCCTCCACGAAAGTATTTGCCGTCATGGCGATGATCGGCACCGGGATGCCAGGGGACAACTGACGGATGCGGCGGGTCGCCTCCAGGCCATCCATGACGGGCATTTGCATGTCCATCAAGATCAAGTCATAGGCCGTTTGGCACACCCGCTCAAGCGCCTGCGCACCATCGACGGCGATATCCACGACTAGCCCGAGATCTTTGATGAGTTCCAGAGTGATTTCGCGATTGATCGGCTCATCCTCGACCAGCAAAAGGCGGTGACCGGCACAGTCACGGATCAGGCGTGCCTCCGCCTCGCCCGAGGACATGGCGGTGTCGGTTATCCGCGTCGCGGAAACGCCTTTCTTCAACTGCGCGGTAAACCAGAAGGTACTACCCACACCGACGGTGCTGACGACCCCGGCTTCGCCACCCATCAATAGGGCTAACTGTTTGGTGAGAGCCAGCCCGAGACCCGTCCCTCCATACTGGCGGGTGATCGAGTGATCCGCCTGCTCGAAGCTGGAGAAGAGGCGAGGCAACACCTCGGGCGCGATGCCGATGCCGGTATCCTCGACCTCGAAGCGAACCATCACGGTCTCGCCAAGATCGGCTTCGAGCTGCGCTCGGAGGACGATGGAACCGGTTTCGGTGAACTTGATGGCATTCATTGCGTAATTCAGCAACGCTTGCTGAATCCGAACCGGATCGCCGAGGAGATGCTCGTGCAACGACTGGAGCGAGACCCGCAGCCGTAGCCGCTTGGCTTGAACTTTATCGGAGAGGATGGAGACGAGATTGTGCGTGAGGGCCACGACGCTGACCTCCGCCTCTTC
Source organism: uncultured Chromatium sp. (assembly GCA_903897335.1). Classification (GTDB taxonomy): domain Bacteria; phylum Pseudomonadota; class Gammaproteobacteria; order Chromatiales; family Chromatiaceae; genus Chromatium. The sequence goes on from CAIUAY010000188.1 coordinate 3,101, forward strand.
CAGGGTCAGCTTCCCCGTCTCGATCTTGGAGAGGTCGAGGACGGCATTGATGATGTCGAGCAAATGCTGTCCCGCGATATCGAGCTTGTCGAGTCGTTCCGCTTGCGCCGGGGTCACACCCTCGCGTCGCATCAGATGCGTCATGCCGATCATGGCATTGAGCGGGGTGCGGATCTCGTGGCTCATGTTGGCGAGGAAAGCACTCTTTGCCAAAGTGGCGGACTCGGCGGCCTGATGGAGTCGGCGTGTGCGCAAGGTGTCGATCCCAAAGGCCAGGTTGCACGCGAGTTCTTCAAGCAGTTCCACCTCCTCGGCATGGAAAGCGTCTGGCTCAGCCGCGTAAAGGGTCAGCGCGCCGATGACCCGCGACTCATGCTTCAAGGGCAGGGCGATGCTGGATTGGTAGCCGCGCTGGAGGACGGCCTCCCTCCAAGGAGCCATTCGCGGGTTGGTGAGACAGTTCTGGTTGATCTCAGTCGTACCGTTGCGAATGGCGGTTCCTGTCGGCCCATGCCCGAACAGGCTGGTTCCATCCCAGGAAATCCGCACACTGTCCAAATAACCCTGCTCGTAACCAGAACGGGCAACGGGTTGTACCGACTTCTCCGCATCGTCGACGGGAATGCCGACCCAGGCCATGAGATAGCCACCGGTTTCTACGCTCAGGCGACAAACCTCCTCTAAGAAGGTCGGCTCCGCTTCGGCGTGAAAGAGGGCCAGATTCGCATCGCTGAGGACGCGGAATGCCCGATGAAGACGCGCTCGTTCACGCTCGGCCTTGCGGCGAGCAGTGATGTCCTCGAAGATGGTATAGACCCCCTGCAATGAACTGGTGAGGTCATCATGAATCGGAATGGCGTGGACGTTGAGCCAATGCCATGTGTCTCGCGGCGGGTGATAGACTCCCATGACCACATTCGAAAGGGGAGCCTTGGTGCGGAGCGCAACCATCGCGGGATGGTTCTCGCCGGGGAAGGGCGAGCCATCGTCATGAACGACGTGCCAATGCGGATCGATGGAGGCGACCCCACGCATCTGAGCCAGGGACAAGCCTAGCATTCGCTCAGCTGCCGGATTGGCGGTCGTGATTAATCCCTGCGTATTTTGATACACCACGCCGAGCGGTAGCAATTCAATGAGCAAACTGCTCAAAGGAAAACCTGCCGCGATGAGACCGCTGGACTCCGCTGAGGCAATCACCGTCGTTTCCTTCTCCGCGTTGATTGGCGACTATTCCCACAGAAAGCAAAAGTTATTTTGGATGTCAAGGTCAATTACCATGAGAAAAAACACCATGCGCTTGCGTGACCTCTCTCCAGTTTTTCAGGCGACAGCGACAGTCAGAATTGCTTCATCTTGATATCCATGATCTGGATGCGGTAGGCAATTTGGCGCGGGGTCATGTTGAGAAGTCGTGCGGCCTTGGCCTGTACCCAGCCGGCCTGTTCGAGCGCGGCGATGACGCGCTCGCGTTCATCAATATCGGGATCATCGAAATCAAGGTCGGCAATCAGGGGCGAACCTGGCAGATTGCCGAGATTAAAGCCAGCAAGGTCGATCACGTCGCGGTCGATGATGCCGCAGTCGCTCATCACGGCGGCGCGTTCCATGCAGTTTTCCAGTTCGCGGACATTGCCCGGCCAGTCATAGCGCATTAGCGCCTGGAGTGCGCTGTCAGTAATGCTGAGTTCACGACCCTGCTGACGTGCAATCTTGGCAACCAGAAAACGCGCCAGATCCGGCACGTCTTCGATGCGCTCGCGCAGCGCGGGCATGACGATGGGCATGACGTTGAGTCGGTAATAGAGATCCTCACGAAAGCTACCGGCCTTAACCGCTTGCTCCAGATCGCGATTTGTCGCGGCAATCACGCGCACGTCAACCTTGATGGTGCGACCGGCACCGACCCGCTCCAGCTCGCCTTCCTGAAGGACGCGCAGCAGCTTGGCCTGAAACGCCGGGGTGATCTCGCCAATCTCGTCTAAAAACAGCGTCCCACCGTCCGCCTGCTCGAAGCGTCCCTTGCGCTGACTCACTGCGCCAGTAAAGGCACCCTTCTCATGACCGAACAGCTCTGACTCCAGCAGGCTGTCCGGCAACGCTGCGCAGTTGAGCCGGATGAATGGTCCCTGGGTGCGCGGCGAGTTGTAATGGATGGCACTGGCGATGAGCTCCTTGCCGGTTCCCGATTCGCCGCGCAGCAGAACGGTCGTATTCCATTTAGCGACCTGGCGCACCTGATCGAAGACGATGCGCATCCGTTGGGTATGCCCGATGATGCTGTCGAAGCCGTGACTGCCTTTCAGGTGCCGGCGCAGCATGTCCCGTTCTTCACGCAGTGCGCGATGCTCAGTCTCGACCGAACGTGCCAGACGCACCGCCTGACCAATCAGATTGGCGACCATCTCGGCAAAGCGGGCGCGCTGATCAAGCAAGCCGTCGCGCACCGGCGGCTGGATCGCAAAGACCCCGGCGGCAGGCTCGTCACCGATGCGGATGGGCACGCCGATAAATGGCAGATCTGATTGGAAAACTTTGAGTTTATCAAGAAAGCGTGGCTCGTCGCCCACCCGCTCTAGCACCCAGCACTGGTTGGTCTTGAGGATATGTCCGACGACGCCTTCACCGGGTCGATAGCGCACCCGGTCAAAGGGAGCCGCATCGTCGTGATGGAGCGCACTGACCAGCAGATCGCCTGAATCGGTCTCCAGCAGACTCACCATGCCCGAACGCAACTGGCCGCATTCATGCAGTGAGCGTAGAACCGCCCGCAGCGTTTCACGCAACTGGAGCGAACGACTGAGAATGCGGCTGACATCGAACAGCGCGGCAAGCTGCGCATCCAGGAGCGCGGCACGTTGTCGGTCGCCCTGGTCAGCGGGAAAAGAAGTGTCTTGCATTAGCGTGGCATCATTTACAGTCAATCAAATGGGTCAACGTCATTCTGACACGGCAGCCATCGGTAAACTCCGGGTCGATTTCGATACTGCCACCGTGCTCATTGGCGATCTCCTGAGCCAGCGTCAGCCCCATTCCACTGTGACCGCGACGGTTGCGCCAGCCGATATAAAATGGCTCGAACGCACGGTAACGGGCATCGGGCGGGAAACCGGGGCCACTGTCCTCGATGAGGATCTCGATGGCATCAGTTAGGGCGCGGGTCACGATCCGCAGCTCACGGTGATCGCGATTGCCTTCGCGGATCGCCTGCACCGCATTGTCGATCAGGTTTTTGAATAGCGAGCGCAGCTCGGTTTCACGTCCGGTGATCGACGGCAGATCCATCGCTGGTTTCCAGTCGACCACGACGCCTGCCACCAGCAGTGCGTTGGTTTCGAGCGTCAGGACATGACGCAGCAGGTCATTGACGTTGACGCTGACGCCGATCTCAACGGCTTCGTCAGGGATCGCCGCCTGAAGTGTCTGTAGCGCCTGCTCGCTGGCACTGATGATCTGTGCCAGCGTCGGCGCGAAATTGTCCAGCGTCCCGACGCCATTTGCAAACATGGCGCTAGCCGCCCGCAACAGATTGAGCGGCGATTCGATCTGGTAACGCGCCGCCGCCAGCGCCTCGCGCATCCCCTGCGAGAGCTGCTGCTCGGCCATGCGCGCCCGCAGACTTTCCAGATACGCCCGCTCGATCTCGCGGTGACGCAGCGTGACATCGGTGGCCAGCAACAGCAACAGACGGTTTGTCCCCACTGCATGGCGACCAAAATAATTCCGGGCGCTACCATCCTGTTCGCGGATCTGCGTCCCGGAACATGACAGCCAGCGCGATGCAAGCCCGCCCGGCAGATCGAGGCTGATTTCGATATTCTGGAAATCCTCGCCCTGCCCCTGCGTCGGCAATAACCGCTCCAGCGGATTGAAACCGGCTTGTTCGCGCAGCGCCCTGCACAGTCGCGTCAACGGCTCCTCACCCTGCAAGTCATCGCGTAACTTCTGATATTCCAGATTATCCAGGATCCGCCGACCCGTGCTATCCAGCAGCACGACGATTGCTGGTGCCGCATTCAGAACATTTTCGATACGGGTCATCTGGCGGTGCAGCGCGGTCGAGAGTTCATGCTCGTGCGTCATATCACGATGCATCCCCAGAAAATAGGCAACCTGACCACTGTCATCCAGCACTGGTGAAATCACTAGCTCTGCAAGATAGTCATCACCGCCTTTGCGCCGGTTGACGAGGTTGCCAGTCCAGGTGCGTTTGTCCAGGATAGTGTCCCAGAGTTCAAGGTAGATCGCCTCTGGCGTCGAGCGACTGGACAGAATGGACTGGTTCTTGCCGATGACCTCGTTGCGGGCATATCCGGTCAAATGTTCGAAAGCCGCATTGACATAGAGGATGCGTGCATCCGCATCGGTGATTGAAATCGCCACTGGCGCATGTTCAACCGTCTCGAAGTAAATGCGCGGTGGAAGTGAGTCGGTAGCCGTCCCAAACATCAGACGCAGCAGGCGCAAAACTTCCGGCGGGATCTCCGGAGGCGGATCCAGCAAAAAGTCAGAGATCGCTGCGCCGACCGCTGTCGGCATCGGCTCAGCAGCCCGATCGTCACGGGTTGCCGTATTGCTCGATCCGGGGTTAGGAAATTGCCGAGCCATCGCTTTTATATCCTCCGCACACGCACCATCACCTTAGATAAATCATCATAAAGGTTCAGATGATGCCGTGCCAATCTGAACTGATTTTAAGCACGGCAAGTCTTGACACGGGCAGACGATGTTGGTCAAATGCACCCCCTTACAGCGTTGCCCTGCAATGCTGCCTGCCTAGGTAGCTCAGTTGGTAGAGCAGAGGACTGAAAATCCTCGTGTCGGTGGTTCGATTCCGCCCCTGGGCACCAAATACCCATTTAAAGCCATCCAAAGAAGTTTTCATGACCGGCCTAAGTGCCGGTTTTTTTATCGTCTATTTGTTCAATCACGTCTAATAACATCCATTGACAGCCACCAAAAATTAGTAACAACATATCGGCCAACCGGGTTTACACACAACGGAGATGGCCGACATGCCCCTGACCGATACCGCAATTCGCAATGCCAAGCCCGCCGCAAAGCCGATTATCTTGTCGGATGAACGCGGGCTATATCTGGAAGTTGCTCCCTCAGGCGGGAAATGGTGGCGGTTGAAATATCGCTTTGACGGCAAGGACAAGCGGATTTCGTTGGGTGTCTATCCTGACGTGAGTCTGAAGGATGCCCGTCTTCGCCGCGATGAAGCCCGGAAGCTCTTAGCCGATGGCGTCAACCTGTTAATCAACATGGAAAACTTCCCAGGGATCCGGGGAAATCAACATTGAATTTTTTCCACCCCGGAGTAGCGCAACCTACCGGCTTTTTGGCCGGAGCAACTTGGGGTGATCAGGATGGAATTCATTGCCGACATCAG